>JAVSMO010000001.1:2387451-2695745 GCA_032027165.1 Denitratisoma sp.
CCTTCCGCCCGCCCAGCCAGCGCTCGACGTGGCGGTCGGCGGCCGGCGGAAACTCGCGCAGCAGGCACTCGGCCGTCTCGCGCGCGGCCTCGAGCAGGCCGGCGTCGGCCTCGAGGTCGGCATAGCGCAGGAGCGGCACGCCGCTCTGGCGGCTGCCGAGGAATTCGCCGGGGCCGCGCAGATGCAGGTCCTGGCGGGCGATCTCGAAACCGTCGGCGTTTTCATAGATCACTTTCAGGCGCGCCCGCGCCGTCTCGCCGAGCGGGTGGGCATAGAGCAGGATGCACACCGAGTCGTCGGCACCGCGCCCGACCCGGCCGCGCAGCTGATGCAGCTGCGAGAGGCCGAAGCGCTCGGCGTGCTCGATCACCATCAGCGAGGCATTGGCGACGTCGACGCCGACCTCGATCACCGTGGTGGCGACGAGGAGCTGCACGCGTCCGGCGGCGAAGTCGCCCATCACCTGCGCTTTCTCCTCGCCCTTGAGGCGGCCGTGCACCAGGCCGACGGCCAGCTCCGGCAGTTCGGCGCGCAGGCGCTCGAAGGTGTCCACCGCCGTCTGCAGCTGCAATTTCTCCGACTCCTCGATCAAGGGGCAGACCCAGTAGGCCTGCCGCCCCGCCGCGCAGGCGTCGCGGATGCGGGCGATGACCTCGTCGCGGCGCGCCTCCGACACCAGCTTGGTGAGGACGGGCTGGCGGCCGGGCGGCAGTTCGTCGATCACCGAGACGTCGAGGTCGGCGTAGTAGCTCATGGCCAGGGTGCGCGGAATCGGCGTCGCCGACATCATGAGCTGGTGCGGGTTGGCGCCCTTCTCGCGCAAAGTCAGTCGCTGGCGCACGCCGAAGCGGTGCTGCTCGTCGATGATGGCGAGGCCCAGCTTGGAAAAATCCACCGCCTCCTCGATCAGCGCGTGGGTGCCGATGGCCAGCGGCGCTCGGCCTGATGAGATTGCTTCGGCCATCGCCGCCTTGTCCTTCTTCTTCAGGCTGCCGGAGAGCCAGGCGATCTCGAGGCCGAGCGGCGCCAGCCATTGCGAGAGCTTGCGGTAATGCTGCTCGGCGAGGATCTCGGTCGGCGCCATCAGCGCGGCCTGGTGGCCGTTCTCGACGGCCTGCAGCATGGCCAGCGCGGCGACCACCGTCTTGCCGCTGCCGACGTCGCCCTGCAGCAGGCGCTGCATCGGATGTTTTTCGCCGAGGTCGGCGGCGATCTCGCGCCAGACGCGCTGCTGGGCGGCGGTGAGCCGGAAGGGCAGCGCGACGAGCAGCTTCTGCGTCAAATTGTTGCGCGCCGGCAGCGGCGACGCGGTCTTGGCGCGGCGCGCCTCGTGGGCACGGCGCAGGGAGAGTTGCTGGGCGAGCAGCTCGTCGAACTTGATGCGCTGCCAGGCCGGATGGTCGCGGTCGGAGAGTTCGGCCAGCGAGACGGCGGGCGTCGGGTGGTGCAGCAGTTCGACGCTGTCGGAAAAGGGGGCGAGGCGCAGTTTCTTTCGCAGCGGCTCGGGCAGGGTCTCGCCGAGGTCGGCCTGCTTCAGGGCGAGGTCGATGCACTTCCTCAGCGCCAGCTGCGAGAGGCCGGCGGTGGTCGGATAGATCGGCGTCATCGCTTCCGGCAGCGCCTCGTCCGCGCCGACCAGGCGGTAGCGCGGATGCACCATCTCGTCGCCGAGGAAGCCGCCGCGCGGCTCGCCGAAGATGCGCAGCCGACGCCCCGCGGCGAGCTGCTTCACCTGGCTGCCGTAGAAATTCAGGAAGCGCAGCACCAGCTCGCCGCCGCCGGCGTCCTGCACGCGCACCACCAGCTGGCGGCGCGGGCGGTACTGCACGGAGGATTCGACGATCTCGGCCTCGACCTGGGCCGGCAGGCCGGGGCGCAAGTCGGCGATGGCGGTGAGGCGGGTTTCGTCCTCGTAGCGTAGCGGCAGGTGGAGGACAAGGTCGTCCTGGGTGCGGATGCCGAGCTTGTCGAGCTTGTCCGCAGTCGCCTGGGTAACGCCGGCAATCACCCCAGCACGAGCACCGCGTCGATCTCGACCAGCGCGCCGCGCGGCAGCGCCGCCACCTGCACGGTGGCGCGGGCCGGATAGGGCTGGCTGAAGGCCTGCGCCATGGCGTCGTTCACCCTGGCGAAATTGGCGAGGTCGGTGACGTAGATGTTCACCTTGACGGCGTCGGCGAGCGAGCCGCCGGCCGCTGCGGCGACGGCCTTCAGGTTGTCGAAGACGCGGGCGACCTGCGCGTCGATGCCCTCGGCCATCTGCATGGTGGCCGGGTCGAGGCCGATCTGGCCGGAGAGGTAGACGGTGTTGCCGGCCTGCACGGCCTGGGAGTAGGGGCCGATGGCGGCAGGCGCGGCAGCGGTGGCGATGATCTTCTTGCTCATGGCGTTTTTCCTTTTCAGCGGCAGTTTCAGCGTTTCTGCGGCGGGATCAGCAGGCCGGGGCCGAGGCCGAGTTCCTTCAGCTTGCGGCGCGCCGCGTCGGCCTCCTTCTGCGTCTTGAACGGCCCGACATGCACGCGCGACTCGACATAGGACGGGATGCCGGCCTTCTCCAGCTTGGCATGCAGTTCCTCGGCGTTCGACGCGCTGGTGAACACGCCCATCTGCAGGCGGTAGCTGCGCGCGAGCGCGACGGCGGGATCCGCTTTCGGCGCGGGCGCCGGCGCGGCGGATTCGACCTTTTCGACTCTGGCCGGCGCGGCCTGCTTCGCCGGTGCAGCCGGAGCGGGTGCGGCCGCGGGCGGCTTGATGACGACGCGCGAGGCGGGCCGCGGCTCGGGAACCGGCGCGGGCGCCAGCGGCATCTCGGTCTTTTCCGGTTCGGCCTTGGGCTCTTCCTTCTTCTCCTCCTCCGGCTTCGCTTCTTCCTTCTTCTCCTCGGCGGGCGGGGCTTCCGTTTTCTGCGGTTCGGCCTGGGCCGGCGGGGGTGCCGGCGCGGCGGCGCCGGGGGCAGGCGGCGCAGCGGGTTTCTCGAGCAGGACGTCCTCGAGCAATGTCAGCCCGCCGAGCAGCACGACGATGAGCACGCCGGCGATGCCGACGCGGCGCACCAGTTTCTTCTTCAGCTCGTCCTGGTCATCCTGTTCCGGCCCGGCCATCGCTCCCCTCCTATTCGGCTTGTCTGCGGCTCAGGGCGCACACCATCTCGGCCTCCGCCACCGAGATGCCGCAGCGCTCGGCGATCTGCGGCGCATCCAGGCCCTTCTGCGCCAGGGCGACCGCCTCGCCATACTGCGGCGAGACGTTGCGCGCCGCCTTGAGCAGCCTGACTTCCTCGTGCAGCAGGATCACCTCGTCCTTCAGCGCGGCCACTTCGCCGCGCAGCTCGGCGAGCTCCGCCTCGATGCCGGTCTTCAGCACCTGCTCGCCGAACTGGGTCGGCGGCTGCTTCCAGACCGGCTCGGGCGAGCGCGGCCGCGACATCCGCGCCAGGCGGATGATGACGATGCCGGAATAGATGCCGAGCAGGACGGCGGTGCCGATCACCAGCTCGTGCAATCCGAAATTCTCGAAAAACTCCATGTTCCCTCTTTCTCAGGCGGCGCTTTTTTCCAGCGCCTGGTCGATGTCCCACAGGATGTCGTCGAGCGTCTCCAGCCCCACCGACAGGCGGATCATGTCGGGCGAGACGCCGGCCTTCGCCTGCTGCTCCTCGCTCAACTGGCGGTGGGTCGTCGACGCCGGATGGATCACCAGTGTCCTGGCGTCGCCCACATTGGCCAGGTGGGAGAGGAACTGCACGCCCTCGATGAATTTCTCGCCGGCGCGCCGCCCGCCCTGGATGCCGAAGGTGAAGATGGACCCGGCGCCCTTCGGCAGGTATTTCCGCGCCAGCGCATGATACGGGTTGTCCGCCAGGCCGGCATGGTTCACCCAGGCGACGCGCGGATGCGCGGCAAGGAATTCCGCCACTGCCTGGGCATTGGCGACGTGGCGCTCCATGCGCACGTGCAGCGTCTCCAGGCCCTGCAGCAGCAGCCAGGCGTTGAGCGGGGAAAGCGCGGGCCCCAGCGTGCGCAGCGTCTCGAAGCGGGCGCGCATGGTGAAGCCGAAGTCGCCGAAAGTCTCGTAGAAGCGCACGCCGTGGTAGCCCGCCGAGGGCTCGGTCATCTGCGGAAATTTCCCGTTGTCCCAGGGGAATTTGCCCGACTCGACGACGAGGCCGCCCATGGTGGTGCCGTGGCCGCCGATGAACTTGGTGGCGGAATGCACGACGATGTCGGCGCCGTGTTCGATCGGCCGGCACAGGTACGGCGAGGCGAAGGTGTTGTCGATCACCAGCGGCAGGCCGGCCTCGCGCGCGACGGCCGCCACGGCGGCGATGTCGAGCACGTTGCCGCGCGGGTTGCCGATGGTCTCGGCGTAGAGGCACTTCGTCTTCGGCCCGATGGCGCGGCGGAAGTTCTCCGGCTCGTCGGGATCGACGAAGGTGGTGTCGATGCCGAGCTTGCGGAAATTGAAGTCGAACTGGGAGAAGGTGCCGCCGTAGAGCGTGCTGGCCGAAACGATGTGGTCGCCCGCCTCGCACAGCGTCAGCAGCGCCACCATCTGCGCCGACTGGCCGCTGGCGGCGGCGAGCGCGGCGCGGCCGCCTTCGAGCGCGGCGACGCGCTCCTCGAGCACCGCCACCGTCGGATTGGAAATGCGCGAGTAGACGTTGCCGAAGGTCTGCAGGTTGAACAGGCTGGCGGCATGGTCGGCGGAGTCGAAGACGAAGGAGGTGGTCTGGTAGATCGGCACCGCCCGCGCGCCGGTGGCGGCGTCGGGCTGGCTGCCGGCGTGCAGGCACAAGGTCTCGAAGCCGTATTTCCTGTCGGGCATGGTGCTCGCCGAAGTCCGTGTCGGCTTCCATTATGCCAGCCCGGCATAAAAAAACGGGCGCCCTTGCGGCGCCCCAATCAGGAGGAGGGCGGGTTTATTTCTGTTAGGCGGCGCGGGGTCGGGGAGCGGCGGCATCCAGCCCGACCAGCTCGGGCCGCTTGGTTTCATCGGGGGCGGACGACGCTGCCGGGGCGGCCTGCTCGGAGGCCAGCGAGCGCACGTCGCCGGAGACTTCGCCGCCCTCCTCGATGACGATCTTGCCGTAGCGGATCTTGCCGGTGACCTGTCCGGTCGAATGCACCACCAGCTTCTTGCGCGCGAGCAGGTCGCCTTCGAAACGCCCGTGGATCTCCGCCACGTCGATGACGACGCGCCCCGAGAAGGCGCCCTGCTCGGCAATCTGGATGGCCTGGCTGTCGAGCACCGCCTCGACCCGCCCTTCGACGACGAGCGTGCCGCAATCGCTGATCTCGGCGCCCTTCAGCTTGATGTCGGGGCCGACGATGAGGCGGCTGCCCTGCAGGGTGTCGGGCTTGGCCTCCGCCCTGGCGGCCGTCGCGGCCGGCACGGGCTCGGGCCGGGGCGGCGAGGCGACCGGCTCGCCGGGCTTGCGGATGGTCGGGGCGCCGGGCCGTTGCTGGGGCTGGGGGTCGTTGTGTTTGCCGAAGAGCTGCATCTTGTCGAGCATAGTGACTCCTTGTTTGAAATGACTCGCGGTACTGTGGGGCCGCGTAACGCCGGCGGCGCCCGCGGTGGTCAACGCAATCGCCATGCCAGGGCGCATTTCTCCCCTAGGATCAAACGGATGGGGCACCGGCCCGGTGTTGCCCCGGCGGCCGCTGCAATGAATTCTGTCGTCCCCTGCCGACGCGAATTCGATTCTTCGAGACGAACCCTTGCGCAGCAAGGACTTGGCGTGTCGTTGCGGAACGACTCATGCACACCGCGTTGCGCTATGCTTTCGTTTCGCGGGCGCGCAGCGACGCAAGATCGAACCGGCGCACGCACCGGGAATCCTTCCCGGCATGGAGGAGAAAGCATGCGAACCTACAAGAGCGACGCCGTCGTCATCGGCGGCGGCCTGGCCGGCATCTGCGCCGCGCTGGAGCTGCTGGATGCCGGCAGGAGCGTCACCATCCTCGACCGCGACGAGGAGGAAAATTTCGGCGGCCTGGCGAAGGAGAGCTTCGGCGGCATCTTCGTCGTCGGCAGCCGCGAGCAGAAGAAGAACGGCATCCAGGACACCCCGGCCAAGGCCTTCGCCGACTGGTGCGCCTTCGCCGAGTTCGGCGAAGCGGACCACTGGCCGCGGCGCTGGGCCGAGGCCTACACCGAACGCTGCCACGACGAGGTCTACCTGTGGCTCAAGGCCAACGGCATCGGCTTCTTCCCGGTGCCGCACTGGATCGAGCGCGGCCTGCACGTGCCGGGCAATTCGGTGGCGCGCTTCCACATCGTCTGGGGCACCGGCCGCGAGCTGGCGATCCAGCTCATCGCGCGGCTGCGCAACCACCCGAATGCGGCGAAGCTGGCCGTGCACTTCGGCCACCGCGTCGAGGGCTTCACCACCCTGATGGGCGGCATCAGCGGCTGCAATGGCGTGCTGGAAGCGGGCGGCGAGCCCTTCGAGGCCTTCGGCGAGGCCGTCGTCGTCGCTTCGGGCGGCATCAACGGCGGCGACCTGGAGAAGGTGCGCCGGCACTGGCACGCCGACTGGCGCACGCCGCCGCCGACGCTGCTCAACGGCTCGCACAAGTTCGCCGACGGCCGGCTGCACGACGCCGTCGCGGGTGCCGGCGGCAACCTCACCCACCTCGACAAGATGTGGGACTACGCCGCCGGCGTGCGCCACTGGCAGCCGAGGAAGCCCAACCACGGCCTCTCCGTGGTGCCGCCGCGCTCGGCGCTGTGGGTGGACTGGCAGGGCCGCCGCTTCGCGCCGCCGCTGGTGACCGGCTTCGACACGCGCGACCTGGTGACGCGCGTCTGCGCCACCGAGCGGCAGTACTCTTGGCAGATCCTCAACCGCAGGATCGCCCTGAAGGAGCTGGCCGTCTCCGGCGCCGAGTTCAACCCCTCGATCCGCGACAAGAAGAAGCTCGCCTTCCTGCGCGACCTGCTGCTCGGCAACCGCTGGCTGGTCGACACGCTGATCGAGAAGTGCGAGGACGTCGTCGTCGCCGACACGCTGCCGGCGCTGGTGGACAAGATGAACGCCCTGCAGGGCGACAACGCGGTCGACCTGGAAGCGCTGGGCGAGGCGATCAGCCGCTACGACGCGCAGGTCGCGCGCGGCCCGGCGCATTTCGAGGACGAACAGCTGCAGCGCCTCGCCCAGTTGCGGCAGTGGAAGGGCGACCGCGTGCGCACCTGCAAGTTCCAGAAGATCCACGACCACAAGGCACTGCCGCTGATCGCCATCCGCGAGCACATCATCAGCCGCAAGAGCCTCGGCGGCATCCAGACCGACCTCGAGGGCCGCGTGCTCGACGCCGCCGGCAACCCGATTCCGCGCCTGTGGGCGGCGGGCGAGGCGACCGGCTTCGGCGGCGGCGGCATGCATGGCCTGCGCGCCCTCGAAGGCACCTTCCTCGGCGGCTGCGTCCTCTCCGGCCGCATCGCCGGACGATCCATTGCAGGGAGAAAAGCATGAAAAAGACCGCCGCCTGGCTCGCCGTGCATGCCCTCGAGCAGCTCGGCGTGAAGTACACCTTCGGCATCCCCGGCGTGCAGAACACCGAGTTCTACGACGAGCTGAACAAGTCGGAGCAGATCGCGCCGGTCCTCGTCACCCACGAGGGCAGCGCCTCCTTCATCGCCGACGCGGTGAGCCGCGTCTCCGGCACCGTCGGCACGCTGGCCATCGTGCCGGCGGCCGGCCTCACCCACGCGGCGAGCGGCATCGCCGAGGCGCTGCTCGCCGGCGTGCCGATGCTGGTCATCACCGGCGGCATCCGCACCGACCTGGGCAAGCGCTACCAGCTGCACGAGATCGACCAGCACGCCTTCATGAAGCCGCTGACCAAGGCCACCTTCCACGTCAAGTCGCACGCCGAGGTGGTGCCGGCGCTCTACGAGGCGTATCGCATCGCCACCAGCGGCGTGCCGGGGCCGGTGTTCGTCGAGCTGCCGGTGAACCTGCAGCTCTTCCCGGAGGAGGTGGGCGAGCTGCCCGCCTTCGCGCCGCCCGCGGCGCCACCGCTGCCGGCGCAGGCCGACATCGCGCGCGCGGCGGACCTCCTGCTGGCGGCGAAGCGGCCCGGCCTCTTCGTCGGCTGGGGCGCCGTCGACGCCCTGCCCCAGCTCGTCGAGCTGGCCGAGTTCCTGCAGGCGCCGGTCGCCACCACGCTGCAGGGCCAGTCGGTGTTCCCGCACACCCATCCGCTGCACGCCGGCTACAGCTTCGGCCCGCACGCCGCGCCGGCCGCGCGCAACGCCTTCGCCGAGTGCGACGCCCTGCTCGCCGTCGGCACGCGCTTCGGCGAGCTCGCCACCGGCAGCTTCGGCGCGCCGGTGCCGGAGAACCTGGTGCATGTCGACATCAATCCCGAGGTGATCGGCGTCAATTACCCGGCGAAGGTCGCCCTCGCCGGCGACGCGGCCGCCGTGCTGCAGGGACTGACTTTCGAACTGAAGGCGCGCGGCGCGGCGCGCCCGGCCGGCAGCGGCCCGCAGGAGAGCATCCGCCGCGACAAGCAAGCCTACCGCGAAGAGTGGTATGGCCACGACTCGAAGGGCCGCGTCAATCCGGCGCGCTTCTTCGACGAGGTGAGGAAGCAGATGCCGGACGATGCCATCGCCACGGTGGACGACGGCAACCACACCTTCCTCACCGCCGAGCTCTACCCGGTGCACGCCAGCCGCGCCCTGATCCTGCCGACCGACTTCAACTGCATGGGCTACGCCGTGCCGGCGGCGGTCGGCGCCAAGCTCTCCCAGCCGCAGCGCGAGGTTTTCTCCATCGTCGGCGACGGCGCCTTCATGATGACCTGCATGGAGATGCTCACGGCGTCGAAGGAAGGGCTGGGCATCGCCTACTTCGTCTTCCACGACGGCGAGCTGTCGCAGATCGCCCAGGCGCAGGAGATCCCCTACAACCGCAAGCCCTGCGCCGTGCTCGGCTCGGTGAACCTCGAAGGCGTGGCGACGGCCACCGGCGCCGCCTACCTGCGCATGGAAAACGACGCCGCCATCGCCGGCTGCATCGCCGAGGCGCGCCGCCTCGCCGCCGAGGGCCGGCCGGTGGTGGTGGACGTCAACATCGACTACTCGAAGCGCAGCGCCTTCACCAAGGGCGCGGTGAAGACCAACTTCAAGCGCTTCCCGCTGGCGCAGCGCCTGCGCATGGTCAGCCGCGCGCTGGTGCGCAAGGTGACCGGCTGAGGTGTTCCTGCTTAAGAAAATCCTCACCGCGCTGGCGCTGCCGCCGGCCGGACCGTTGCTGCTCGCCGCGCTGGGTCTGCTGCTGATGCGGCGCCGGCCGCGCCTCGGCAAGTCGCTGGCCTGGAGCGGCCTCGTCCTGCTGTGGCTGCTCGCCACGCCGGCCGTAACGAAACCGATGCTCGCCGCCGTCGAGGATGTGCCGCCGCTGGACCCCTCACTGGCAAAGAGTGCGCAGGCCATCGTCGTGCTCGGCGGCGGCAGCTATCACGCCGCTCCGGAATACGGCGGCGACACGGTCAGCCGCTGGTCGCTCGAGCGCATCCGCTACGCGGCGCGCCTGCAGCGCGAGACCGGCCTGCCCCTGCTGGTGACCGGCGGCGCGCCGCTGGGCGGGGAGCCGGACGGTCGCAGCATGGGCGCAGCACTGGAGCGGGATTTCGGTGTGAAGGTGCGCTGGGTCGAGGACCGTTCCGCCGATACGCGGGAGAACGCGCGCTACAGTGCGCCGCTGCTGCGCGAGGCCGGCATCAGGCGCGTATTGCTGGTGACCCATGCCTGGCACATGCGCCGTGCGCAGGAGGCGTTCGTCGCCGAACGACTGGAGATCGTCGCCGCGCCGACCGGCTACGAGGCAAGCGCGCCCTACACGCTGCTCGATTGGCTACCCGGACCGAGGGGCTTGCAGGCCGGCCGCATCGCCCTCAACGAACTGCTCGGCCAGCTCGTGCAGCGGGTCACTTCCCCTTGAACGCCGGCTTGCGCTTCTCGACGAAGGCGGTGACGCCCTCGGCGAAATCGGCGGTGGCGCTGCAGCGCCCGAACGATGCCGCTTCCGCCGCCAGCTGGTCGGCCAGGCTGGCGGTCAGCGAATGGTTGAGCAGGCGCTTGGCATTGGCGTAGGCGAAGGCCGGCCCCGCGGCGAGACGGATGGCCAGCGCCTCGCAAGCCGCGTCGAGTTCCGCCGCTGGCACGACGCGGTTCACCAGGCCCAGGGCGAGGGCCTGCTGCGCATCGAGACGCTCGGCCAGCAGGGTCAGCTCTGCGGCCTTCTTCGCACCGACCAGGCGCGGCAGGAAGTAGGTGCCGCCGCCGTCGGCCGTGGTGCCGAGCAGCGAGTAGCCGGTGGTGAAATAGGCGCTGTCGGCCGCCAACGCGAGGTCGCAGCCGGCCATCAGCGAGAAGCCGAAGCCGGCGCAGGCGCCGCGGATCTTGCCGACGACCGGGGCCGGCAGGCCGCGCAGGATCTCGACAGCCGGGTTGATCAGTTCGCCGATCAGCCGGCCGAAGGCGCGCTCGCGCTCGGCCGGCGCCGCGCCGACCATGGTGTGGAATTCCTTGATGTCGCCGCCGGCCATGAAGTGGTCGCCGGCGCCGGTGACGACGACGCACTTGACGCCTTCGGCCTTCTGCAATTCCTGCGTGCGGGCGAGGAAGGCCCGGCCCATTTCCAGGCCGAGCGAATTCATCGCCTGCGGACGGTTCAGGGTCAGCGTGGCGATGGCGCCGCGGATGTCCAGCAGGACCTGTTCGTTCATTTCTTTTCCTCTGGTTTGTATGCCGCGTTGTGCAGCAGGCGATGGTAGAAGCGGATCAGCTCGGCATGGTTGGCGACCGAGATGCGCTCGTTGGTGCCGTGGAAGCGGGACAGGTCCTCGCTTTTCGCGCGCACCGGCGAGAAGCGGTAGATGGCGTCGGCGATCGGCGCCATGTGGCGCGAGTCGGTGGCGGCGATCATCAGCCCGGGCGCGACGACGGTGCCTGGAAACAGCTCGCGGATGGTGCGGGCGATCAGCCGGTAGGACGGCGCGGTGGAGGGCGAAACCGGCGTCGGCTCGTTGGCGTGACCGCTGGGCGCGACGGAGATCGCCGGGTTGGACACCGTCGATTTCGCATGCTTCGTCACGCCGTCGATGCTGTCGCCCGGCAGGATGCGGAAGTTCACCTTCGCCTCGGCATGGCCGGGCAGCACGTTCTCCTTGTTGCCGGCCTGCACCACCGTGAGCGCGGTGGTGGTGCGCAGCATGGCATTGGTGCTGGCGGCCTTCTCCAGTTGCCCCTTCACGACGGGGCCGAACAGCCAGAGGTTGGAGAGGAGCACGCGGTTCAATCCGCCCATCTCCGGCGCGAGGGTGTCGAACATCTCGGCGGCGACGCCGCGGATCGCCGCCGGCATCTGACGGTCCTCCAGCCGCGCCAGCGCCGCACTCAGCATGCCGATGGCGGTCTCCGGCGGCGGCATCGAGGAATGGCCTGGGCGGGCCTTCGCCTCGATGGCCAGCGTGAGATAGCCCTTCTCGGCGGTGCCGATCAGGGCCACCGGCCGGTCGAGCCCCTTGAGGATGCCCTCCGTGATGAGCAGGCCTTCGTCGACGACGAAGTCGAGCCTGACGCCGCGCGACTGCAGCAGCGCGGCGATGGCCTTGGCGCCCTGCTCGCCGCCGATCTCCTCGTCGTGGCCGGCCGCGATGTAGATCGTCTGGCGCGGCTTGAAGCCCGAAGCGGCGAGCGTCTCGATCGCCTCGAAGATGGCGAACAGGTTGGCCTTGTCGTCCCAGGCGCCGCGGCCCCAGACGAAGCCGTCTCGGATCACGCCGCCGAAGGGGTCGGCGAGCCAGTCGCGCTCGGTGCCGTGGGCGATGGGCACGACGTCCTGGTGCGCCATCAGCATGATCGGCTTCGCCGCCGGATCGCTGCCCGGCCAGGCGTAGAGCAGGCTCAGCTCGTTGACGGTCTCGCGCTTGAGAACGGCATGGGCGCGCGGGAAGGATTTCTTCAGCAGGGCGTGCAGCTTGCGGAACTCGGCCGCGCTGGCGGCCGACCCGCCGTCGAAGGAGAGGGTGCGCAGGCGCACGGCGGCGGCCAGGCGCTGGGCCGCTGCGTTTTCGTCGAGCTTGAGCGGCGGCGCCGGCGCCGCGTCGATCTGGCGCGAGCCGTGGCGCAGGGTGTTCGCCGCCACGACGGCGGCCAGCAGCACACACAAGGACAGCAGAGCCAGGGCGATTTTTTTCAGCATGTTTTCGCCTCCCTGAAACGTCACGGGACGCCGCAGCGCCCCGTGACGGACAAGCCAGTTTACACCACGGACTCGAACAGCCCGGCCGCGCCCATGCCGGTGCCGATGCACATGGTGACCATGCCGTACTTCGCCTCGCCGCGCTGCATCGCCGCCATCACGGTGGCGGTGCGGATGGCGCCGGTGGCGCCGAGCGGATGGCCCAGCGCGATGGCGCCGCCCAGCGGGTTCACCTTCTGCGGGTCGAGTTCCAGCGTGCGCATGACGGCCAGCGCCTGGGCGGCGAAGGCTTCGTTGAGCTCGATCCAGTCCACGTCGGCCTGGCTGACGCCGGCCTGCTTGAGCACGCGCGGGATCGCCTCGATCGGGCCGATGCCCATGATCTCCGGCGGCACGCCGGCGACGGCGAAGCCGCGGAAGCGGGCGATCGGCTTGAGATTGAACTGCTGGAGGATCTTCTCAGAGACCAGCAGCACGGCGCCGGCGCCGTCGGACATCTGCGAGGAATTGCCGGCGGTGACCGAGCCTTTCGCCGCGAACACCGGCCGCAGCTTGGCCAGTCCCTCCAGCGAGGAATCGGGGCGCGGGCCTTCGTCGTTCTCGATCACGCGCTCGACGATCTTCACGGCGCCGCTCCTGAAATCCGGCACATGGCCGCGCGCCGTGTAGGGCGAGATCTCCGCCTTGAATTTTCCTGAAGCGATGGCCGCCGAGGCCTTCTGGTGGCTGGCGAGCGCGAAGGCGTCCTGGTCCTCGCGCGTGACCTTCCACTGCGCCGCCACCTTCTCGGCGGTGAGGCCCATGCCGTAGGCGATGCCGACGTTCTCGTCCTTCTCGAACACCGCCGGGTTGAGCGAGACCTTGTTGCCCATCATGGTCGGCATCATGCTCATGGTCTCGGTGCCGGCGGCGATCATGACGTCGGCCTCGCCCAGGCGGATGCGGTCGGCGGCGAGCGCCACCGCCTGCACGCCGGAGGCGCAGAAGCGGTTGATGGTCATGCCCGGCACGCTGTTGGGCAGGCCGGCCAGCAGGAGGCCGATGCGGGCGACGTTCATGCCCTGCTCGGCTTCCGGCATGGCGCAGCCGACGACGACGTCGCCGATCAGCTGCGGATCGAGGCCGGGCGCGCGCGCCATGACGTTCTTGATGACGTGGGCCAGCATGTCGTCGGGGCGCACGTTCTTCAGCGCGCCGCGGACCTTGCCGACCGGGGTGCGCGTGGCGGCGACGATGTAGGCGTCCTGTACCTGTTTGCTCATCTCGGTTCTCCTTAGTTGCGCAGCGGCTTGCCGGTTTCCAGCATGTGGGCGATGCGCTGTTGCGTCTTCTCGGTCTTCAGCAGCTCGACGAACTCGTGGCGCTCGACGGCGAGCAGCCAGTCCTCGCTCACCGGCGTGCCGGTCTCGACCTCGCCGCCGCACAGCGCGCTGGCGGCGCCGCGGGCGACGCGGTAGTCGTGGGCGGAGATCATGCCGCCCTCCTTCATGTTCACCAGCATCATCTCCAGGCTGGCGATGCCGTTGCGGCCGGCCACCCTGACGCCGCGCGGCGGCAGCTTCGGCCGCCAGCCGGCTTCCGCCAGCGCGCGCGCCGTCTGCCGCGCCACGTGCAGCAGTTCTCCGGCATGGAACACCACCGGGTCGGAGTCGTGCAGGAAGCCGAGCTCGCGCGCCTCCAGCGCGCTCTTCGAGACGTTGGCCATGGCGACGGTCTGGAACACCGGCTGCAGGAAGGGGAAGACATCGCCGCCGGCGGTGCGCGCCGCAGCCTCGGCGGCGCGCAGGGCGAACTCCTTGCAGCCGCCGCCGGCCGGGATGAGGCCGACGCCGGCCTCGACCAGGCCGAGGTAGGACTCCAGCGCCGCCACGGCGCGGCTCGAGTGCATGACGACCTCGCAGCCGCCGCCCAGCGCCATGCCGTTCACCGCGGCGACCACCGGCACCTGGGCGTACTTCAGGGTCTGGCTCATCTGCTGGAAGCGGGCCACGCCCTTCTCCAGCCCGGCAAAGTCCTTCGCCTGCAGGGCCGGCGCCAGCGCCGCCAGGTTGGCGCCCGCCGAGAACGGCGGCCGCGTTTGCCAGATCACCAGGCCCTTGTAGTCGCGCTCGGCGCGCGCCACCGCCTCGATGATGCCTTCCAGCACGTCGGGGCCGAGGGTGTTGGCCTTGCTCTTGAAGGACAGCACGGCGATGTCGGCGTCACTCGGCGCCGTCCACATCCGCACGCCCTCGCTCTCGAAGACGGTCGTGCCGCGTTCCTCGGCCTCGCCCAGCACGCGCTCGGGGAAGACCTGACGGGCATAGACAGGCAATGCGGAACGCGGTTTGTCGCTCTTCGCGCTCGCCGAATACGAACCGGTCGCGCCATGAACGCCCTGCCTTCCATCGAACACCCACGCAGGCAGCGGCGCGGCGCTCATCGCCTTGCCGGCCTCGATGTCGGCCTTCACGGCGTTGGCGATGGCCTGCCAGCCGGCAGCCTGCCAGGTCTCGAAGGGGCCTTCCTTCCAGCCGAAGCCCCAGCGCATGGCGAAGTCGACGTCGCGCGCGTTGTCGGCGATCGCTTCGAGGTGGAAGGCGCAGTAGTGGAAGATGTCGCGGAAGATGGCCCAGAGGAACTGCGCCTGCGGCGACGCATGTGCGCGCAGTTTCTCGAACTTCTCCGCCGGATTCTTGATCTTGAGGATCGCGGCGACCTCGGCGTCGACCTCGCCGCCCGAGGGACGGTAGCCCTGCGTCGCCAGGTCGACGACGTGGATGGCCTTGCCTTCCTTCTTGTAGATGCCGGCCCGGGTCTTCTGGCCGAGCGCGCCCTTGCCGATGAGGAAAGTCAGCCACGCCGGGGCGGCGTAGTACTTGTGCCAGGGGTCGGCCGGCAGCGTGTCCTGCATGGTCTTGATGACGTGCGCCAGGGTGTCGAGGCCGACCACGTCCGCCGTGCGGTAGGTGGCGCTCTTCGGCCGGCCGATGGACGGGCCGGTCAGTGCATCCACCACGTCGAAGCCGAGGCCGAGGCGCTCGGTGTGGTGCATCACGGCGAGCATGGAGAAGACGCCGACGCGGTTGGCGACGAAGTTCGGCGTGTCGAGCGCGCGCACCACGCCCTTGCCCAGGGTGGTGGTGAGGAAGGTCTCCAGGTCGTCGAGCATCGATGCTTCGCTCGCCTTGCAGGGAATGATCTCGACCAGCTGCATGTAGCGCGGCGGGTTGAAGAAGTGGATGCCGCAGAAGCGGCCGCGCAGGGCCTCGGGCAGTGCCTCGGACAGGGTGTTGATCGACAGGCCGGAGGTGTTGCTGGCGAAGATGGCGTGGCCGGCGACGAAGGGCGCGACCTTTTTGTAGAGGTCGAGTTTCCATTCCATCTTCTCGGCGATGGCCTCGATGACGAGGTCGCAGCCGCGCAGCTGCTCGAGGCCCGAGTCGTAGTTGGCGGCGTCGATGTAGGCGACGCGGTCCTTGGTGGCGAAGGGCGTCGGCTCGAGTTTCTTGAGGCCGTCGAGGGCCTTCTTGACGATGCCGTTCGGGTCGCCCTCTTTCGCCGGCAGGTCGAACAGCACGACCGGCACGTTGGCGTTGGCGCAGTGGGCGGCGATCTGCGCGCCCATGACGCCGGCGCCGAGCACGGCGACTTTGCGTACGATGAAGTTGCTCACGATGCTTCTCCTGGTTGAATGGGGTGGCCGCGAAAATGCGGGAAGATTGGGGAGGTAAGCCACCGCCCCGCATCTCCGCAGCCGGAACGAATTTACTGCTCGGGCGGTACCTCGCGCTTGCTGCCGTCCGGGTTGAGCGCGACGTAGGTCAGTTGCGCCTCGGTCACCTTGACCACCAGCGGATTGGTGGGATGGCGCTCGGCATACACCTCGACGTTGATGGTCATCGAGGTGCGGCCGACCTTGATCACCTCGGCGTAGAAAGACAGCACGTCGCCGACCGACACCGGCTGCTTGAAGAGGAATTCGTTCACCGCGATGGTGGCGACGCGGCCGCGCGCGCGGCGGATGGCGACGATGCCGCCGGCCAGGTCGACATTGGCCATGATGTAGCCGCCGAAGATGTCGCCGGCGTGGTTCACGTCGGCCGGCATCGGCATCACGCGCAGGGTCGGCTGCTTGTCCGGCAGCTGCGTCGGCTGCTCACTCATGCATTTTCTTTCAAGTAGTTCATCGGCCCGCCGCGGAACGGAGCGAAGCCGGTGCCGAAGATCACGCCGGCGTCGGCCAGCTCGGCGTCGGCGACGACGCCCTGGTCGACGCAGCGTTGCGCGGCCGCCAGGAAGGGCTTGACGAGGCGCTCGGCCAGCCCCGCCGGCACTTGCCCCACCGTGCCCTTCTGCGGCTTGCCCTGATTGTAGGTGTAAAAGCCGCGGCCTGTCTTGCGGCCGAGGTGGCCGGCATTCACCAGCTCCATCAGCTTCCTCGGCGGCTCGGCGATGCCGCTCGCCAGCTGCTGGCCGGCGGCGACAGCGATGTCGAGGCCGACAGTGTCGGCCAGCTCGATCGGACCAAGCGGCATGCCGAAGGCCAGCGCCGCCTCGTCCACCGCTTCCGGTGCGATGCCCTCGTCCACGCAGCGCATCGCCTCCTGCATGTAGGGCGCCAGCACGGCGTTCACCAGGAAGCCGGGCGCGCTCTTCACCGGCAGCGCCAGCTTGTCGATCTTGCGCACGAAGGCGAGGCCCTTCTTGAACATCTGCGGGTCGGACTCCTTGCCCTCGACCACCTCGACCAGCGGCATTTTCGCCACCGGATTGAAGAAGTGGATGCCGATCAGCCGCGACGGATTCTTCAATGCCACGGCAATGTCCTCCAGCTTCAGGCTCGAAGTATTGCTGGCCAGCACGGCCTCCGGCTTGGCGATGGCCTCGATGGCGGCGAATAGCTGCTGCTTGGCTTCCAGGTTCTCGAAGATGGCCTCGATCACCACGTCGGCCTGCCGCGCGCCCTGGCCGGTCGGGTCGGGGATCAACCGGTCGAGGGCGAAGCGCACCTGGGCGTCGTCGCGCAGCTTTTTCTTGAAGGCCGTCGCGGCGCGCTGGATGGCCGGCGCGATGCGCTCGATGTTCTGGTCCTGCAGCGTGACGGTGAGGCCGCGCAGCGCGCCCCAGGCGGCGATGTCGCCGCCCATGACGCCGGCGCCGACGACGTGCAGGTGCTTCGGCGCGAAGTCGCCGTCCTTTCCGAAGCCCTTCAGCCGCTCCTGCAGGTAATACACGCGTACCAGGTTGCGCGTCGTCGGCGAACCGTAGATGGCTTCCATCGAGCTCGGCTTGTCGGCCGGCACGGCGAGGGCGTTGCCGCCGTAGTTCGCCCAGATGTCGAGGATGGCGTAGGGCGCCGGGTAGTGCTTGGGGCGCGCGCGCGCGGCAACCTGCTTCCTCGCCTGCGCGGCGACGACGCCCTTGAGCGGGCCGTTCATCAGCTTCTGCATGAACGGCAGCTCGCGTCGCGGCTGGCCCGAGAGCACCAGCATGCGCGCGGCGTTCTCCATCACGCGCGGCGGCACGCACTCGTCGGCGAAGCCGAGGCGCTTCGCCTTCTTCGCGTCGAGGGCGCGGCCGGTGAGCATCATGTCGAGCGCGGCGGCCGGCCCGATCACCTGCGGCAGGCGCAGCATGCCGCCCCAGCCCGGCACGATGCCGAGCATGACTTCCGGCAGGGCGATGCGCGTGCCCGGCTCGTCCACCGAGATGCGGTAGCGGCAGGCCAGCGCCAGCTCGGTGCCGCCGCCCATGCAGTGGCCGCGGATGAGCGCCAGCGTCGGGTACTTCACGGCAGCGAGGCGGTTGTAGAGGTCCCAGCCGCGCTGCACCAGCGCCTTGGCGTCGGCGGCGGAGGCGACTTTCGTGAACTCCTCGATGTCGGCGCCGGCGATGAAGCCGGCGCTCTTGCCGGAACGGATCGCCAGGCCCTTGGGCGGCTCGCGGTCGAATTCGTCCAGGGCCAGGCCGAGCTCGCGCAGGGCCTCGGCGGAGAGCGTGTTGGTGGACTCTCCCGCCTTGTCGAAAGTCAGCCAGGCCAGGCCGCCGGGTTCGCGCTCGATGCGCCAGTGCTTCAGCTCCGTCATTTCAACCTCGTGGAAAGTTCACAAAATGCCGCCGTCGCCGCGGCGCAGGCGGCCGACGATGGCCGGCCGCTCGTCCTCGTTCACATGCAGGGCGAAGACCGCCTCGTCCGCGCCGGATTCGCTGCGCATCTTCACCGGCGCGCCGTAGAACACCGGCCCCTTGATCCAGGCGTCCAGCCGCAGCGGCAGGCCCGCCTCCGCCTGCGGCAGGCGCGCCAGGCACTGGCCGAGCACGCGCGGCGGATGGAAGAAGGCGCGCGGGAAGCCGAGCTTGCGCGCATACCAGCCGAACATGTGCACGCCGTTGTAGTCACCCGACAGGCCGCCGAAATGCCAGCCGCCGCCGGCCGGCATGCGCCAGGCCGCCGTCTCGCCGGGACTGACTTTGGGCGCCTCCGGCACGGCATCCGCCGTCGGCGCGCCGAAGCGGCCGCGCATGTAGAAGGTGTTCACGCTTTCCCAGGCGGTCGTGCGGCCGTCGTCCACCGTCGTGTGCAGGTCGAACTCCGCTCCCTTCTCCAGGATGCGGTGGCCGGCGACCTTGACGCGAATGTCGAGCGCGGCGTCGCGCGCCAGCGGCGCATGCTGGACGATGCGGTTGCGCACCTGCAGGATCTTCCAGATCGGCACCGGGAAGGCCGGCTGCGTCAGGATCGCCATCTGCAGGGGGAAGCCGATGGCGTGCGGGTAGAGCAGCGGCAGCGTGTCGCCCTCCGGCAGGCCGGAGAGCGCGTGGAAGCGCTTCAGTTCGGCGGCATCGACGCGGTGCCGCCAGCGCGCCGAGATCGCCGGCACGCCCTTGCGCAGGCCGGGCGAGGGCCGCACGGCGCGGACCATGAAGGCCAGCGCCGAGGGGCGCGCGCGGAAGTCGAGATGGATTTCCCGGCTCACGATCCGCCCGGTTCAGTGGAAGCCGTGCGGCCCGGCCGCATAGCCGAGCGACAGCGCGCCGGAGCCGACGTTCACCGCCGCCGTCATGCTCATCACCGAGGTCATGACATCGACCTCATGCTCGCGCGCGGCGCGGTCGAGCTCCTCGTAGCCGGGCATGGCCTTCACCTGCTCGGGATCGCCCCCGTAGCTGATGCACACCTGCGGCGCCTTGAGCCCCTTGCGTATCTGCGCCGCGGTGTTGCGGAACAGCTTCTCGACGCCGGTGTCGAAGCCGCGCACCTTGCCCACCGGGCCGGTCTGGTCGCGGTGCGAGCAGAGGATGGGCTTGACGTCGAGCATCTGGCCGAGGGTATACGTGCCCCAGTTGATGCTCTTGTCGCCGCGCTTGGAGGCGCGCTTGTAGACATGGAAGAGATCGGCCGGCATGAGGAAGGCGTAGGTCTCCTCGGTGAGCTGGCGGATGCGGTTGCCGATCTGCGAGGGCGTGCCGCCCTCGCGGATCAGGCGGATCACCTCGGCGGCCTGCACGCCCTGGCCGGTGAACATGGTGCGGCTGTTGATGACGGCGACGCTGAACGGCCCCTGCACGCCGGCCTGGCGGCGGCGCTCCTTGTAGCGGCCGATGATGTTGAGCGAAGCCTTGTTGGCATGGTCGTAGATGAGGCTGCGCGCGCTGGTGATGGTCAGGCAGAAGACGTGGTCGTACTCCAGCACCATGCGGTCGAGGAACAGGTCCTCGATCTGCTGCTGCGTCCACGGGATCGACTCGGCGTGGTCTTCCGTGCGCGTGTCGAGATGGCTGGCGTAGAACGACCAGGTCTCCTGCGGGTCGCGCCGGTCCACGAAGGTCATGTCGCCGACGCGCACCGAGATCGGCATGACGACGATGTTGTTCTCCTCGATGAAGGACTTCGGCAGGTCGCACGCCGAGTCCACCACAATGCCTATCCTCATGATTTGCTCCTCCCCTGGTTGATGAAATGGCGACTTGGGCCGCTCTAAACCGTTTCCACCAGCATGGCGCCGCCCTGGCCGCCGCCGATGCAGATCGTCGCGATGCCGCGCTTGCCGCCGCTGCGACGCAGGACGTGCAGCAGGTGCAGCACGATGCGCGCGCCGGAGGCGCCGACCGGATGGCCGAGCGCGACGGCGCCGCCGTCGACGTTGAGCTTCTCCTCGTCGAGCGCACCGAGCGGTGCGTCGAGGCCGAGCTGCTCCTTGCAGTAGGCGGCGTCCTTCCAGGCCTCGAGGCAGCCGATCACCTGGGCGGCGAAGGCCTCGTTGATCTCCCAGGCGTCGAGGTCGTTCAGGCCGAGGCCGTGGCGCTGCAGGATCGGCGTCGCGGCATGCACCGGGCCGAGGCCCATCTGCGCCGGATCGAGGCCGGCCCATTGCGAATCGACGATGCGGCCGATCGGCTGCAGTCCATGGCGATTCACCGCCTCCTCGGAGGCGAGCACCAGCCAGACGCCGCCATCGGTGATCTGCGAGCTGTTGCCGGGCGTGACCTTGCCGTACTTGCGGTCGAAGAACGGCTTCAGCTTGGCCAGGCCCGCCATCGAGGAATCGCGCCGCACGCCGTCGTCGGCGGCGTATACCGCGCCGTCGCGGCCGACCAGCGGCACCACCTCGCCGTAATGGCCGGCGTCCTGGCCGGCGGCGACGCGCTGGTGGCTGCGCACCGAGAAGGCGTCCATCTGCTCGCGCGTGATGCCGAAACGGTGCGCGAGGTTCTCCGCCGTCTGTCCCATCAGCAGGTTCACCACCGGGTCGGTGAGGCCCTTCATGATGCCGATCACCGGCGAGAGCAGGGCGCCGGGCTTGAGTTTCGCAAACAGCGCGGCCTTCTGGCCGGCCGTCTTCGCCTGCGCCATTTTCGCGAACCACAACACCATGGTCTTCGAGTACAGCAGCGGCGCGTGCGACAGCGCGTCTACGCCGCCGGCCAGCACCAGCTGCGAGCGGCCGGAGTTGATGTTGGCGATGGCCGAGTCGAGCGCCTGCATGCCGCTGGCGCAGTTGCGCATCACCGTCCAGCCCGGCACCTTGAGGCCGCAGCCCATGCGCAGCGCGGCGACGCGGCCGATGTTCACCTCGTCCGGCGAGGGCGAGGCGCAGCCGAGGATGACCTCGTCGAGCTCCTCGGCGGCGAAGGGCTGGCGCACCAGCAGCGCCCGGCCGGCGGCGGTGGCGAGGTCGCCCGCCGAGAAGGGGCCGGGGGCGTTGCGCGCCTTGAGGAAGGGCGTGCGGGCGCCGTCGATGATGTAGACCGGTTTCATGCTGCCTCCGTGTTCAGGCCGCGGCGCGGTGCGCGACCGGTTTCGGTTCGCTGCGCTGCAGGCCGAGGTCGAAGGGGAAATCATCCACCTTGATGACCTCGCCCGTCAGTTCGCGCGCGCGCACCAGCAGTGCGTGCTCGGCGCTGGTGACGACGCCGTGCGCCAGCGCCTGACTTTCCAGTTCCTGCGCGCTGCGGCCGTCGATGCGGCCGTCCTTCTGCGCCGCGCGCAGCTTGGCCTGGATCGGCTCGGCGGCAAGGGTGGCCTCCAGCGCCAGCTCGATGACGCCGACCGGGTCTTGCTCGTCGCGCGGAATGTACATGTCCGCGGTGAGGCGGTCGCGCGTCTCCGAGGGGGCGATGAGCAGATCCGCCACCTGGCCTCCGAGGCGGTCGGAGGGCACGACGTAGGGCCGGCCGAGCGGGAAGATGGCCCGCCGCAGCAGCATCGAGACGAACCGGCTGGGGAAGTTGGAAACGACGCCCTCGAAGGCGTTCTGCGCCTTGAACATGGAGTCCCAGATGGCCCAGTGCATCAGCGGCGCGTCGGCCTGCTGGCGGCCTTCGCTCTCGTAGCGCTTGAGCACGGCGGAAGACAGGTACATCAGCGAGAGGATGTCGCCCATGCGCGCCGAGAGCTTCTCCTTGCGCTTGAGGTCGCCGCCCATCACCAGCATCGAGACGTCGGCGAGGAAGGCAAAGGCCGATGAGAAGCGCGTCAGCTGCTGGTAGTAGCGGCGCGTCTCCGGCGCGACGTTGGCCGGCACGCCGACGAAGTGCGAGCCGGTGAGGCCGGTGAGCAGGGTACGCAGGCCGTTGCCCGCGGTATGGGCGATGTGCGCGAACAGCGCCTTGTCGAAGGCAACCAGGTCGTTGGCCTGCGCCGCCTGCATTTCCGCCATCACGTAGGGATGGCAGCGGATGGCGCCCTGACCGAAGATGATCAGGCTGCGCGTCAGGATGTTGGCGCCTTCCACGGTGATGGCCACCGGCACCTGCTGGTAGGCGCGGCCGAGGAAGTTCGAGGGGCCGAGGCAGATGCCCTTGCCGCCGAGGATGTCCATGCCGTCGTTCACCGACTGGCGGGCGCGCTCGGTGACGTGGTACTTGACGATGGCGGAGACCACCGAGGGCTTCTCGCCGAGGTCGATCGAACCGGCGGTCATGACGCGGGCGGCGTCGCAGAGATACAGGTTGCCGCCCAGGCGCGCCAGCGGCTCCTGGATGCCCTCGAACTTGCCGATCGCCGTCTTGAACTGGCTGCGCACGCGGGCGTAGCCGCCGACGGTGCGCACGGTGAGCTTCTGCATGCCGGTGTTGGAGGCCGGCAGCGAGATCGAGCGGCCGGCGGCGAGGCACTCCATCAGCATGCGCCAACCCTGGCCGGCCATCTTCGGCCCGCCGATGATGAACTCGAGCGGCATGAAGACGTCCTTGCCGCGCGTCGGGCCGTTGTGCCAGGCGGCGTTGAGCGGGAAGTGGCGGCGGCCGGTTTCCACACCCGGGTGATTCGCCGGCACCAGCGCGCAGGTGATGCCGATGTCGTCCACGTCGCCGAGCAGATGCTCGGGGTCGAACAGGCGGAAGGCGAGGCCGACCACCGTGGCGATCGGCGCCAGGGTGATGTAGCGCTTGTCCCAGGTGACGCGCATGCCGACGACTTCCTTGCCCTGCCACAGGCCCTTGCAGACGATGCCCTGGTCGGGGATCGAGGCGGCATCCGAGCCGGCCCACGGGCTGGTCAGCGCGAAGCAGGGGATGTCGAGGCCCTTGGCGAGGCGCGGCAGGTAGTGGTTCTTCTGCTCCTCGGTGCCGTAGTGCAGCAGCAGTTCGGCAGGCCCCAGGGAGTTCGGCACCATCACAGACACCGCCGAGGCGGCGCAGCGCGTCGAGAGTTTCGTCACCACCTGCGAATGGGCATAGGCGGAGAAGCCGACGCCGCCGTACTGCTTCGGGATGATCATGCCGAGGAAGCCCTTCTCCTTGAGGCATTTCCAGGCTTCCGGCGAGAGGTCGTGGTCGTAGTGCGAGGAAACCCAGTCGTCGGAGAGGCGGCACAGCTCCTCGGTCTCGTTGTCGAGGAAGGATTGTTCCTCGGGCGTCAGCTTCGGCTGCGGATAGGCGAGCAGCTTGGCCCAGTCGGGACGGCCGCGGAACAGCTCGCCCTCCCACCAGACGCTGCCGGCCTCGAGCGCCTCCTTCTCCGTCTGCGACATCTGCGGCAGCATCTTGCGATAGACGGCGAAGAGCGGCCGCGTCACCAGCGTGCGGCGCAGCGGCCGGATGGCAAAGAGCGCCACGAGGGCCGCCAGCGGCAGGGCTATCAGGATGGTCCAGGTCATGCTGTTCTCCTTTCACTCTCCCGGCGGATGTTTCCGCCGTGTCCTTGTAAACACTGAAAAGTCAGTCCCGCCGGCACGGCGGCATGCGGATCAGGCCGCCTTGCGCGGGCTCTTCTCTTTCGGTTTGACCGCCTGTCCGGCCAGCGGTGCCCGCAGGCCGCCGAGCAGGAATGGCATCAGGCGGCGCGCCAGCGCCTCGGGGTCCTTCTCGTCGAGCTCGTGCTCGGCCACCAGCTGCAGGGCGTCGGTGCCGGCGATGGCGTAGGACATGGCGCCGAGCATGAAGTGGAAGCGCCAGAGGATCTCCTCCGGCGGCACGTCGGGCAGCGAGCGGAACAGCGCCTGCTTGAAGCGCGGCACCACGGCGGCGTATTCGTCGGCGAGGAACTGGCGCACGAAGGCGGACGGTTCGGTGTAGGTGCGGCCGAGCAGGCGCATGAAGGTGTGGCCGCCGTGCTCGGTGTCGGCCGCCATGCGCAGCGAGACGCCGAAGAAGGCCTCGACGATCTGGTGCGGCTTGAGCGGCGCGCCCTTCGCTTCCTTCTCGAAGCGCTCCAGCGCGCGCAGGCGCTCTTCGTTGAGCCAGGTGAGCCGGCGGCGGAAGACGTCCTGGATGAGGGCTTCCTTGCTGCCGAAGTGGTAATTGATGGCGGCGAGGTTCGCCCCGGCGCGGCCGGTGATCAGGCGCATGGTGGTCGCCTCGAAGCCGTGCTCGACGAAGAGGGCTTCGGCGGCATCGAGGATGCGCTCGCGGGTGTCGGGGTTCTGCTTGCTGTCGATCGCACGCATAAAAAAGGGAACGCTCGTTTCAAACGGTTGTTTGAATGATACGTTCGTTTCAGGCGATGTCAAGCGGGGAATTAGGCGCGCCGCCCTAGGGCCATAAGTAATTTAGAATTGAATGATGCGCCGCACCGCCACCACCGCTCCCCTGCCCGCCCCCGCCACCGGCGAACGCCGCGACTGGCAGACCGTCCGCAGCCTGCTGCCCTACATCTGGGCCTACCGCGGCCGCGTGCTGTTCGCCCTGGCCTGCCTGATCGCCGCCAAGCTGGCCAACGTCGCGGTGCCGCTGGTGTTCAAGGAGGTGATCGACGCCTTCACGGCGGAAAGAACGCCACAGCAGGCCGCACTCGCCGTGCCGCTGGCGCTGCTCGCCGCCTACGGCCTGCTGCGCTTCTCGATGTCGCTGTTCACCGAGCTGCGCGAGCTGCTGTTCACCCGCGTCACCCAGCAGGCGGTGCGCAACATCGCCCTGCAGGTGTTCCGCCACCTGCACGCCCTCTCGCTGCGCTTCCACCTCGAGCGGCAGACCGGCGGCCTGACGCGCGACATCGAGCGCGGCACGCGCTCCATCGGCACGCTGATCAGCTACACCATCTACAGCATCCTGCCGACGCTGGTCGAGGTCGGCCTGGTGATCGGCATCCTGGCTTCGCGCTACGAGGCCAGCTTCGCCTGGATCACCGTCGGCGCCCTCGTCATCTACATCGCCTTCACCGTGCTGGTGACCAACTGGCGCACCCAGCTGCGGCGCGAGGTCAACGAGATCGACTCGGCCGCCAACTCGCGCGCCATCGACAGCCTGCTCAACTACGAGACGGTAAAGTACTTCAACAACGAGGACTACGAGGCGCGCCGCTACGACCAGCAGATGCAGAAGTGGGAGGCGGCGCAGGTGAAGAGCCAGGTCTCGCTGTCCTTCCTCAACCTCGGCCAGGCCGCCATCATCGCCGTCACGGTGACGCTGATCATGTGGCGCGCCGCCGTCGGCGTCACCAGCGGCGCCATGACGGTGGGCGACATCGTGCTGGTGAACGGCCTGCTCATCCAGCTCTACATCCCGCTCAACTGGCTCGGCGTGCTCTACCGCGAGATCCGCCAGGCGCTCACCGACATCGAGCGCATGTTCGCGTTGAAGGAAGAGCACCGCGAGATCGCCGACGCGCCCGATGCCGCGCCGCTCGCCGCCGGCCCCTGCGCGGTGCGCTTCGAGCACGTCGGCTTTTCCTACGAGGCGAAGCGGCAGATCCTCTTCGACGTCGACTTCGCCATTCCCGCCGGCGGCACGGTGGCGGTAGTCGGCCATTCGGGCTCGGGCAAGTCCACGCTGTCGCGCCTGCTGTTCCGCTTCTACGACGTGCAATCGGGCGCGGTGAAGGTGAACGGCACCGACATCCGCCGCCTGACGCAGGCCAGCCTGCGCGCGGCGATCGGCATCGTGCCGCAGGACACGGTGCTCTTCAACGAGTCGATCTACTACAACATCCAGTACGGCCGCCCCGAGGCCGGCCGCGAGGACGTCATCGCCGCGGCGCAGGCCGCCCACATCCACGACTTCGTCGAGTCGCTGCCGGAGAAGTACGACACTCGCGTCGGCGAGCGCGGCCTCAAGCTCTCCGGCGGCGAGAAGCAGCGCGTCGCCATCGCCCGGGCGCTGCTGAAGAACCCGCCGATCCTGATCTTCGACGAGGCCACCTCGGCGCTCGACTCGAAATCGGAGAAGGCCATCCAGGACGAACTGGAGCGCATCAGCGTCGGCCGCACCACGCTGGTGATCGCCCACCGGCTGTCGACCGTCATGAACGCCGACGAGATCCTCGTGCTCGACCAGGGCCGCATCGTCGAGCGCGGCACCCATCGCGCGTTGCTCGAGCGCGGCAGCGCCTACGCCCAGATGTGGGCGCTGCAGCAGCAGGAAGAAGCGGAGCAGGAAGCGGCTTAACAAAGCGCTGGGGCGGGCTTAGAATGCCCACTCCAAGAACAACCCACCCAGAGGAGACCTCCATGCGAAAAATCGCCGTGCTGCAGGCACTGACTTTGTCCGCCGGCCTGCTGGCCGCCCTGCCGGCCCTCGCCCTCGACGGCACGCTGAAAAAAATCAAGGACAGCGGCGCCGCCACCATGGGCGTGCGCGAATCCTCCGGCGGCCTCTCCTTCACCCTCGGCGACGGCAAGTTCGCCGGCTTCCATGTCGAGCTGTGCCAGCGCGCCCTGGCCGACGTCCAGAAGCAGCTCGGTCTGGCGAAGCTCGACATCAAGTATCAGCCGGTCACCTCGCAGAACCGCATCCCGCTGGTGCAGAACGGCACGGTGGACATCGAGTGCGGCTCGACCACCAACAACGCCGCCCGCCAGAAGGACGTCGCCTTCGCCGTCACCACCTACGTCGAGGAAGTCCGCATCGCCGTCAAGGCCAATTCCGGCATCACCTCGATTGCCCAGCTCAACGGCAAGAACGTCGCCACCACCACCGGCACCACCTCGGTGCAGCACCTGCGCAAGCACGAGCGCGCCGCCGGCGTGAATTTCAAGGAGGTCTTCGGCAAGGACCACGCCGACAGCTTCCTGCTGCTGGAGTCCGGCCGCGCCGACGCCTTCGTCATGGACGGCCAGATCCTCGCCGGCAACATCGCCAAGTCGAAGAACCCGGCCGACTTCAAAATCGTCGGCGAGGTGCTCTCGGTCGAGCCGATCGCCATCATGATCCGCAAGGACGACCCGGCCTTCAAGAAGGCGGTCGACGACAGCCTCAAGGCGCTGATGAAGTCCGGCGAGATGGCGAAGATCTACGACAAGTGGTTCATGCAGCCGATTCCGCCGGCCAACACCCGCATCGGCCTGCCGGCTTCCGAGGCCACCAAGGCGGCCTGGGCCAACCCGAACGACAAGCCGATGGAAGACTACGCGAAGAAGTAACCCTTCGCGCCCAAAACATCGCGCTGCGCAGCGGCGGGCAACCGTCACCCCCTTCCGCGGGAAGGGGGGCGGGGGAAGGTGGTTCATGAATTGGGACTGGCAGGTCTTCTGCAAGGACACCATCGACGGCGAGATCGTGCCGCGCTGCTTCGGCGGCGCCGGCGACGTCACCTACCTCGACTGGCTGCTCTCGGCCTGGGGCTGGACGCTGTCGGTATCGCTGCTGGCGCTCCTGGTGGCGCTGGCCTTCGGTTCCATCATGGGCATCCTGCGCACCGCGCCCAATCGCGGTTTGGTTTTGCTCGGCAACGCCTGGACCGAGCTGTTCCGCAATATCCCGCTGCTGGTGCAGATCTTCCTCTGGTACCACGTCGTGCCGGCGCTGATCCCGCCGCTGCGCGGCGTGCCGAGCTTCATCCTGGTGGTGCTCGGGCTGGGCCTGTTCACCTCGGCGCGCATCTCCGAGCAGGTGAAGGCCGGCATCCAGTCGCTGCCGCGCGGCCAGCGCATGGCCGGCCTGGCGCTCGGCTTCACCCTGCCGCAGACCTACCGCCACGTCATCCTGCCGATGGCCTTCCGCATCGTCATCCCGCCGCTCACCAGCGAGGCGATGAACATCGTCAAGAACTCGGCGGTGGCCTTCGCCGTCAGCATCTCCGAGCTGACGCTGTTCGCCCTGCAGGCGCAGGAGGAGACGGCGCGCGGCATCGAGATCTACCTCGCCGTCACCGGTCTCTACTTCCTCTCCGCCTTCGCCCTCAACCGGGTGTTTCACTTCATCGAGGGCCGCGTGCGCGTGCCCGGCATGATCGGGGGCGGCCACTGATGCTCAATCTCGATTTTGCTTTTCTGACCCCGCAGGTCCTCTCCGGCTACGTGCTGAAGGGCTTCGTCTTCTCGCTGCAGCTCACCCTCGTCGCCATGCTCGGCGGCATCGCCCTGGGCACGGTGCTGGCGCTGATGCGGCTGTCGAGCAAGCCCTGGCTGGTACTGCCCGCCGCCGCCTACGTGAACACCATGCGCAGCATCCCGCTGGTGATGGTGATCCTCTGGTTCTTCCTGCTCATCCCGCTGGCGATCGGCCGGCCGCTCGGCGCGGAGGTGTCGGCCGTCATCACCTTCACCCTGTTCGAGGCGGCCTATTACTCGGAGATCATGCGCGCCGGCATCCAGAGCATCCCGCGCGGCCAGGTCGCCGCCGGCTACGCCCTCGGCATGAGCTACGGCCAGACCATGGGCCTCGTCGTGCTGCCGCAGGCCTTCCGCAACATGCTGCCGGTGCTGCTGACGCAGACCATCATCCTGTTCCAGGACACCTCGCTGGTGTACGCCATCGGCGCCTACGACCTGCTCAAGGGCTTCGAGGTCGCCGGCAAGAACTTCAACCGGCCGGTGGAGACCTACCTCGTCGCCGCCGTGCTGTATTTCGTCATCAGCTTCAGCCTGTCGATGCTGGTGAGGAAACTGCAGCAGCGCATCGCCATCGTCCGCTAATCCGGAAAGCCATCATGCCCATGATCGAGATGAAGAACGTCAGCAAATGGTACGGCACGTTCCAGGTGCTGACGGACTGCACCACCCAGGTCGAAAAGGGCGAGGTGATCGTCGTCTGCGGTCCCTCCGGCTCGGGCAAGTCGACCCTGATCAAGTGCGTGAACGGCCTCGAGCCTTTCCAGCAGGGCGAGGTGCGGGTCAACGGCATTTCCGTCGGCGACCCGAAGACCGACCTGCCGAAGCTGCGCGCCCACGTCGGCATGGTGTTCCAGCACTTCGAGCTGTTCCCGCACATGTCGATCACGGAGAACCTCGCCATCGCCCAGGTGAAGGTGCTCGGCCGCGGCAAGGACGAAGCCCGCGAACGCGGCCTCAAGCTGCTCGACCGCGTCGGCCTGCGCGCCCACGCCGACAAGTTCCCCGGCCAGCTCTCCGGCGGCCAGCAGCAGCGCGTCGCTATCGCCCGCGCGCTCGCCATGGACCCGATCTGCATGCTCTTCGACGAGCCGACCTCGGCGCTCGACCCGGAGATGATCAACGAGGTGCTCGACGTCATGGTCGAACTGGCGCAGGAAGGCATGACCATGATGGTGGTGACGCACGAGATGGGCTTCGCGCGGAAGGTCGCGCACCGCGTCGTCTTCATGGACCAAGGTAGAATCGTGGAAGACGACAAGAAGGAAGCTTTCTTCGGCAGCCCGCGCTCGGAGCGCGCACAGCAGTTCCTCTCCAAGATCCTCCACCATTAAGGAGCCGGCATGGCCCAGACCGAAACCAAGAACATGGCGCTGTTCTGCGACTTCGAGAACGTCGCCCTCGGCGTGCAGGAAGCCAAGTACGCCCAGTTCGACATCCGCAAGGTGCTCGAGCGCCTGCTGCTGAAGGGCAGCATCGTCGTCAAGAAGGCCTACTGCGACTGGGCGCGCTACAAGGACTTCAAGGCGCCGATGCACGAGGCCGCCTTCGAGCTGATCGAGATCCCCCACGTGCGCCAGTCGGGCAAGAACTCCGCCGACATCCGCATGGTGGTCGACGCCCTCGACCTCTGCTACACCAAGGCGCACGTCGACACCTTCGTCATCATCAGCGGCGACTCGGATTTCTCTCCGCTGGTCTCCAAGCTGCGCGAGAACAACAAGCTGGTGATCGGCGTCGGCGTGAAGAAGTCGACCTCCGACCTGCTCATGGCCAACTGCGACGAGTTCATCTACTACGACGACCTGGTGCGCGAGGAGGAGACCAAGAAACGCACCACGAAGAAATCACCAGCTAAGCCGAAGGCTACGCCGAAGAAAGAAGGGGGAGAATCGGCAGACGAGGAAGATCGCAAGCAGGAAGCAATCGATCTGGTCTTGGAGACCATCGAAGCTCTCGCTGCAGAACGTGCCGGAGAGCCAATATGGGGGTCCATGATCAAGCCGGCCATCAAACGCCGCAAACCTGGTTTTAGCGAGTCTTATTACGGCTTCAAATCGTTTGGCCAGTTGCTTGAAGAGGCCAAGGCACGAAAACTGATTGAATTACAACGCGACGAGAAATCCAGCAACTACATCGTACGCGTGGTGTCTTCCTAAAGTCCCGGATCGCTCCCCACCTCCCCCGCCAGCGCCGACTGCACCATCCTCCGCGTCAGGTGCGGCGCGAAGAGTTCGATGAAAGTGTAGGCGTAGCCGCGCAACCAGGCGTTCCGGCGGATGCCGAGGCGGGTGGTGGCCGACTCGAAGAGGTGCGCGGCGTCGACTGCGCGCAGGTTTTTGTCCGCCGCCGGATCGAAAGCCATGTAGGCGACGATGCCGATGCCGAGCCCGAGCGCCACGTAGGTCTTGATGATGTCGGCGTCGATGGCCGTCAGCGCCACGTTGGGCGCGAGCCCGCGCGCGGCAAAGGCCTTGTTGATCTGGCTGCGGCCGGTGAAGGCGAAGTCGTAGGTGACGATCGGGTACTTGGCGATCGCCTCCAGCGTCAGCGGCTTCGCCTTGAGGATGGGGTGGTCCGGCCGGGCGATGACGCAGCGGTTCCACTGGTAGCAGGGCAGCATCACCAGCTCGTCCTGCTCGGCGATGGCCTCGGTGGCGATGGCGAGGTCCGCTTCGCCCGCCAGCACCAGCTCGCACACCTCGGTCGGGCTGCCCTGGCGCAGGCTGACGCGCACGTTCGGATGGCGCCGCATGAACTCGCGCACGATCGGCGGCAGGACATAGCGCGCCTGGGTGTGGGTGGTGGCGAGGGTCAGCGTACCGGCCTCCTCCGCGCCGAATTCCTTGCCGACGCTGCGCATATTGTCGAGGTCGCGCTGCATGCGCTCGGCGATCTTCAGCACTTCGCGCCCCGGGTCGGTGACGGCGGTGAGGCGCTTGCCCTGGCGCACGAAGACATCCACGCCGAGCTCTTCTTCCAATAGACGGATCTGCTTCGATACGCCCGGCTGCGAGGTATGCAGGGCGGCCGCGGCCTCGGAGACGTTGAGGCCGCTGCGGGCGACCTCGAGGACATAGCGCAGTTGCTGGAGGTTCATGGAAAGCCGGTCTATATAGCCAATGGTTATTTAATACTAACATCAAAGTATTTTTCAATTCTATAGGCCGTCTTTACCATGCGCCTCACCATGGATGCGGCCTACACACTATCGGGATTCGTCGTCGGCGCCATCGTCGGTCTGACCGGCGTCGGCGGCGGCTCGCTCATGACGCCGCTGCTGGTGCTGCTGTTCGGCGTGCACCCGGCGACGGCGGTGGGCACCGACCTGCTCTACGCCGCCCTCACCAAGGCCGGCGGCACGGCGGTGCACGCCGGCCACCGCACGGTGGACTGGCGCATCACCGGGCGGCTGGCCGCCGGCAGCCTGCCGGCGGCGGCGTTGACGTTGGCTTCCGTCTGGTATTTCGACATCGATCACGCCCTCTTCTCGCACCTGATCTCGGGCGCGCTGGGCGTGGCGCTGCTGCTCACTGCCGCCGCCCTCGTCTTCAAGGCGCGCGTGCAGCGCTTCGCCCTCGCCCACCTGTCCGACGCCTGGCACACGCGCCGCGTCGGCCCGGCGACGGTCGCCGTCGGCGCGCTGCTCGGCGTGCTGGTCTCGCTCTCCTCGGTCGGCGCCGGCGCGCTCGGCGTCACGGCGCTGCTGTTCCTCTACCCGCAGCTTCCGGCGGTGCGCATCGTCGGCTCGGACCTCGCCCATGCCGTGCCGCTGACCCTGGTCGCCGGCCTCGGCCACTGGCTGCTCGGCAACATCGACTGGAGCCTGCTCGGCGCCCTGCTGCTCGGTTCGCTGCCCGGCATCTGGCTCGGCAGCCACTTCGCCGTGAAGGTGCCCGAGCGCTGGCTGCGCTCGGGCCTCGCCGCGCTGCTGGTTCTTATCGGAACAAAACTGGTTTTTTGAAAGGAAGCATCATGACGACCCCACTCGCCCCCCTCGCCGACGCCGACGAAATCGCCCACTACGAAGAGGCGCTCGCCCGCTACCTCGACCTGGAGCTCGACGCCGAGCGCTTCACCGCCCTGCGCCTGCAGCAGGGCGTGTACGGCCAGCGCCAGGAGGGCGTGAACATGGTGCGCATCAAGCTGCCCGGCGGCCGCCTCGATCCGGCGCGGCTGGCGGCCATCGCCGAGGTCACCGAGAAGCACGTGCCGCAGCAGGTGGCGCACGTCACGACGCGGCAGGACATCCAGCTGCACCACGTGCCGCTGGCCGAGACCGGCGCCGTGCTGCGCCGCCTGGCCGAGGACGGCGTGACGACGCGCGAGGCCTGCGGCAACACCATCCGCAACATCACCGCCTGCCCGCTCGCCGGCGCCTGCCCGCGCGAGCACACCGATGTCACTGCGCATCTCGATGGCGCCGTCGCGCACTTCCTGCGCAACCCGCTCAACCAGCAGATGCCGCGCAAGTTCAAGGTCAGCTTCTCCGGCTGCGAGGCCGACTGCGCCCAGGGACTGATCCACGACCTCGGCCTCGTCGCCACGCGAAAGGGCGAGCGCAGCGGCTTCACCGTCCTCGCCGGCGGCGGCCTCGGCCACAAGCCGCACGAGGCGATCACCGTCGCCGAGTTCATCGAGGAACAGGACCTGCTGCCGGCGATGGAAGCGGTGATCACCCTGCACAACAAGTACTCGGACCGCAGCAAGCGCGCCAAGTCGCGCATCAAGTTCCTGGTCGACCGCTTCGGCGAGGCCGGCTTCATCGCGCGCTTCGACGAGGAGTTCGCCCGCACGCGTGCGGCGCTGGCCGGCAAGCCGGCGCCGCGGGGCGAATGGCGCGCCACCGCGCGCGGCCCGGTGCCGGGCCCGGGCGCGCCGCGCGTCTTCTTCGCGCAGAAGCAGGCCGGCCTGCATGTCGTGCCCGTGTCCGCACCGCTCGGCCAGCTCACGGCCGCCCAGCTCGCCGGTCTCGCCGCGCTGCTCGGCGAATTCGGCCTCGACGATGTGCGCACGACGCAGGACCAGAACCTGATCGTGCTGAACGTGCCGGCGGCGCAGATCTCGGCGCTCACCGCGCGCCTGGGCGAGCTCGGCCTGAAGACGCCGCGGGCGGGCGACAACGTCGTCGCCTGCCCCGGCGCGTCGACCTGCCGCCTCGGCATCACCACCTCGATGCATGCCGCGCCGAAGCTCTCCGGCGGCCGGCACGACCTGCGCATCCGCGTCTCCGGCTGCCACAACGGCTGCGCCCAGCCGGAGTCGGGCGACATCGGCCTCTACGGCGAGGGCAAGCGCCAGCACGGCAAGCTGATCCCGCACTACCAGTTGTACTTCGGCGGCGACGGCACCAGCGCCTGCGGATCGATCGCCCTGAAGGGGCCGTCGGTCCCGTCGGCCCGCATCGAACAGGCCGTCGCGCGCGTGCAGAAGGCCTTCGACGAGGAGCGCGTCGAAGGCGAGCGTTTCTTCGGCTGGGCGCAGCGCCAGGGCGCCGCGCGTTTCCAGTCACTATTGGCCGACCTGACCCAGGTCTCGCGCTTCGAGCTGGCCAAGCTCTCGCGCGACCACGGCGACGCGGCGGACTTCCGCGTCGTCTCGCTCGGCGGCGGCGAGTGCGCCTCGGCCACCGACGTCGCCATCGGCCGCGCCTTCTTCGACGCCGCGCACGAGCGCGGGTACCGAGAAGCCTTCGTGTTCCAGCGCAAGCTCGAAGATGCGGCAGCCTGCGCCGAGGCGCAGCTCAGGCTGGTCGGCGAGGGGCTGGCCGGCTTCCTCGGCGGCGACAAGGCGAAGGAGCTCGCCGACATCGCCGCCGTGCTGCAGGGACTGACTTTTGCCGAAGCGCTGGGCGAGCGGCTCGGCCGGATTGCCGAAGCCTTGGCGGGCCTGGTCGAGGCCGCCGAAGCCGAGGTCAAGCCAATATTCACCGAGATCGACCGCTGGATCGTCGACGCCGCCGCCCTGTGCCAGGCGCACGACCCGCAGCTCGACCTGCGCGGCGCCCTGCCCGCGGTGCCTGCCGTCCGCAAGACCGAACTGGCCGCAGCCTGAAAGAGGACACGAAATGAGCCTGGAAAAGCTTCCGCAGCAGCGCATCGACGAAGCCGTCGCATTGCTCAAGCGCATCGAGGCCGGGTTCGCCCCGGCCGCTTTCGCCAACAGTCTCGGCGCCGAGGACATGGTGCTCACCGACCTGATCGCCCGCCACGCGCCCGGAATCGAGATGTTCACCCTCGATACCGGCCGACTGCACGAGGAGACCTACCGCCTGATGCAGCAGGTGGCCGACCGCTACGACCAGCCGCTGCGCGTCTACTTCCCGCAGCCGGAGGCGGTGCAGCAGTACGCCACGGCGCACGGCGTGAATGGGTTTTATGAGGGCGTCGAGCAGCGCAAGGCCTGCTGCCAGGCCCGCAAGGTCGAGCCGCTCGGCCGGGCGCTGGCGGGCAAGACGGCCTGGATCACCGGCCTGCGCCGCGAGCAGGCGGTGACGCGGCACGACCTGCCCGAGCGCGAGTTCGATGCCGCCCACGGCATCGAGAAATTCAACCCGCTCGCCGCCTGGAGCGAGGCCGAGGTGTGGGCCTATATCCATGCCTACGGCGTTCCGTATAACGAACTGCACGCGCGCGGCTTCCCCAGCATCGGCTGCGCGCCGTGCACCCGCGCGCTAGCCGCCGGCGAGGATCTCCGCGCCGGCCGCTGGTGGTGGGAGGATCCCGCCACCAAGGAATGCGGGCTGCATCCGGCCAGGCGCGAGAAGGAGGCGGCATGACGGACGTGCTGCTGCAGGAGCGCGCCCGCGCCGCCGCGCCCGCTCTCGACCACCTCGACTGGCTGGAGGCCGAGGCCATCCACATCCTGCGCGAAGTGGCCGGCCAGTGCAGCAACCCGGTGCTGCTCTTCTCCGGCGGCAAGGACTCGATCTGCCTGCTGCGCCTGGCGGAGAAGGCCTTCCGCCCGGGCCGGTTTCCCTTTCCCCTGCTGCATGTCGACACCGGCCACAACTATCCCGAGGTGACGGCCTTCCGCGACAAGCGCGCCGCCGAGCTCGGCGAGCGCCTCATCGTGCGCTCGGTCGAGAACTCGATGGCGCGCGGCACGGTGGTGCTGAAGTCGCCCAATGAATCGCGCAACAAGCACCAGTCGGTGACGCTGCTCGAGGCCATCGCCGAGTTCGGCTTCGACGCCTGCATCGGCGGCGCCCGCCGCGACGAGGAAAAGGCCCGCGCCAAGGAACGGGTGTTCTCCTTCCGCGACGACTTCGGCCAGTGGGACCCGAAGAACCAGCGGCCGGAACTGTGGAGCCTCTACAACGCCCGCATCAATCCGGGCGAGAACATCCGCGCCTTCCCGATTTCCAACTGGACCGAGCTGGATGTCTGGCAATACATCGCCCGCGAGGGACTGGAACTGCCTTCGATCTACTTCGCCCACCGCCGCCCGGTCGTGCGCCGCAACGGCGCACTGGTGCCGGTGACGGCCCTGACGCCGCCGCGCGAAGGCGAGCCGGTCGAGCAGGTCTCGGTGCGCTTCCGCACCGTCGGCGACATCACCTGCACGGCGCCGGTGGAATCCGCCGCCGACACGTTGGAGAAGATCATCGCCGAGACCGCGGTCACCACCGTTTCCGAGCGCGGCGCCACGCGCCTGGACGACCAGACGTCCGAGGCGTCGATGGAGCAGCGCAAGAAGGAGGGTTATTTCTGATGTCCGCCCGCGAACCCCTGCCCCAGAGGCAGATCGAGGACCATGGCCTGCTGCGCTTCCTCACCTGCGGCAGCGTCGACGACGGCAAGAGCGCGCTGATCGGACGCCTGCTCTACGACAGCAAGTCGATCCTCGCCGACACCCTGCACGCCATCGAGCGCACTTCGCGGAAGCGCGGTCTGGAGACGGCGGATCTCTCGCTCCTCACCGACGGCCTGCAGGCCGAGCGCGAGCAGGGCATTACCATCGACGTCGCCTACCGCTACTTCTCGACCGGCACGCGCAAGTACATCATCGCCGACGCGCCCGGCCACGAGCAGTACACCCGCAATATGGTCACGGCGGCGTCGATCGCCGACCTCGCCGTCATTCTCGTCGACGTGCGCAAAGGCATGCTGACGCAGACGCGGAGACACTCCTACATAGCCCACCTCGTCGGCATCCCGCACCTGGTGGTGGCCGTCAACAAGATGGACCTGGTCGATTACTCGCAGGAATTCTTCGATCGCATCCGGCAGGATTACCTGCGCTTTGCCGCGACGCTCGGCATCCGCGACGTGCGCTTCATCCCGATTTCCGCCCTCGCGGGCGACATGGTCGTCGAACGCGGCGACCGCCTACCCTGGTACAAAGGGCCGACGCTGATGGAGTTGCTCGAAACGTCACCCCCTGCACACAACGAGGCCCCAAAGCCGTTCCGCTTCCCGGTGCAATACGTCTGCCGCCCGCGCACCCCCGAGCACCACGACTTCCGGGGCTACATGGGGCGCATCGAGTCCGGCGAGATTGCCGTCGGCGACGAAGTGCAGGTTCTGCCCTCCGGCCGCACGACCCGCGTGCGCGACATCCGTCTGCTGGACCGTTCCCTGCCGCAAGCCGGCAGCGAGCGCTCGGTGACGCTGCTGCTCGAGGACGAGGTCGACGTTTCGCGCGGCGACATGATAGTCAGTCCCGCCGGCACGGCGAACGCGACGAAGCTGATCGAGGCGATGGTCTGCTGGCTGGCCGAGACGCCGCTCGAACCCGGCCACAAGTACGTCGTTCGCCACACGACGCGCGAGACAAAGGCGCTGGTGGCGGCCATCGAGTACCGGCAGGACATCAACGAACTGAAGCACGTCGCAGGCGGCCGGCTGGAAATGAACGATATCGGCAGCGTGACCTTCAAGTTGGCGCAGCCGCTGTTTGTCGACCCTTATCGATCGAACCGCGCCACCGGCGCCTTCATCCTCATCGACGAGCAGACGAACAACACCGTCGGCGCCGGCATGATTGTCTAAAGGCTTTCCGGGTAGCCGAACAGGCCGGGGCTGCCGCCGGTGTGTACGAACAGCAGGGACTGGTCCTTGCCGTAGCGGCCGCTGCGCGCCAGCGCGACAAGGCCGGCGAACGCCTTGCCGGTATAGACCGGGTCAAGCACCAGTCCTTCGAAGCGGGCCGCCAGCGAGAGCGCCTCACGCATCGATTCGGTCGGTCTGGCATAACCGGGCCCGACGAACTCGTCCATCACGACAACTCCGGCGGCCGTGTCAGTGCCTGCATGGCCGAGCAGGCGCAGTGCCTCTTCCGCCTGCCTGTACGCCAGCGCTTCCTGCTCCCGCCGGTCACCCTCGACGGCCACGCCGATCACTGGCACTCCGCCAAGCAGCTTCATGCCGGCAACCAGCCCGCCCTGCGTTCCGCCACTGCCAGTGGCGACCACAACCGCGTCGAACCTCATTTTTTCGGCATTTGCCTGCGCAAGGATTTCCTGAGCGCAGACGGCATAGCCAAGGTTGCCCAGGCCGCAGCTGCCGCCGACGGGGATGCAGTAGGGCCGGCGCCCCTCTCCGCGCAGCACCTCGGCGCGCGTCGTCATGAAGGCGTCGCGGCTTTCATGCGCTGCGAGCACGTGCAGGCACGCGCCGAACAGGCGATCGAGCAACACGTTTCCGCTGTCGAGATAGGCTTCCGTTGCATGGCTGCCGCGGCGCAGAATCAGTTCGCAATCGAGCCCCAGTCGGGCGCAGGCGGCCGCAGTCTGCCGCGCATGATTGGACTGCATGGCGCCAACCGTGAGTACGGTGTCGGCGCCTTGCGCCCGCGCCTCGCCGAGGAGGAACTCCAGCTTGCGCAGCTTGTTGCCGCCCAGGCCGAGGCGGGTCAGGTCGTCGCGCTTGACGAAGAGCCGCGGCCCGCCCAGATAAGCCGTGAGCCGCGGCAGCGGCTCGATCGGCGTCGGCAGGCCGGCCAGGGGAACGTGCGGGAAACGGGACAGGTCCATGGGCTCAGCTTAGCAGCCGGCGCAGAAACGACAAAGCCCGCCGAAGCGGGCCTTGTCATGAAGCGGTGACGCCTTATTCCGCGGCGGGCGCCTCGGCGGTCGGCTCCGGGCGATCCACCAGTTCGACCAGCGCCATCGGCGCGTTGTCGCCCTGGCGGAAGCCGAACTTCAGGATGCGCAGGTAGCCGCCGTTGCGGTTGGCGAAGCGCGGGCCCAACTCGTCGAACAGCTTGGTGACGATGTCGCGGTCGCGCAGGCGGTTGAAGGCCAGACGGCGGTTGGCGAGCGAAGGCTTCTTGCCCAGCGTGATCATGGGCTCGACGACGCGGCGCAGTTCCTTGGCCTTGGGCAGCGTGGTCTTGATCGCCTCATGCAGCAGGAGGGAGTTGGTCATGTTGCGCAGCATGGCCAGGCGATGGCTGCTGGTGCGGTTGAGTTTGCGAAGACCGTGACGGTGGCGCATTGGATACCTCTTGTTCTAATGCTGCCGGGGTTACGACAGCTTTTCCAGGCCCATCGGGGGCCAGTTCTCGAGCTTCATGCCCAGGGTAAGGCCGCGGGAGGCCAGCACTTCCTTGATCTCGTTGAGCGACTTGCGGCCGAGGTTCGGCGTCTTCAGCAACTCCGTCTCGGTGCGCTGGATCAGGTCGCCGATGTAATAGATGTTTTCGGCCTTCAGGCAGTTGGCCGAGCGCACCGTCAGTTCGAGATCGTCCACCGGGCGCAACAGGATCGGATCGACCTGGCTGGGACGCGGCGCTTCGACGGCGATCGGCGTCCCTTCGAGGTCGGCGAAGACGGAGAGCTGTTCCATCAGAACGCGCGCGGCGTAGCGGATAGCCTCTTCCGGCTCGATGGCGCCATTGGTCTCGATGTCCATGATCAGCTTGTCGAGGTCGGTGCGCTGCTCGACACGGGCAGACTCGACCGTGTAGGCGACCCGGCGCACCGGGCTGAACGAGGCATCGATCATGATGCGGCCGATGCCCTTGGTTTCGCCAGTTGCCGGCCGGGCGTTCGCGGGGATATAACCGCGGCCGCTTTCGACCTTGATCTGCATCTCCAGCTTGCCGCCGGGGGCGACATGGGCGATGACGTGATCCGGATTGATGATTTCGACATCGTGGCCGGCCTCGATGTCGCCGGCTGTAACGACGCCCTCGCCCTGTTTGGTGAGCGTGAGGATCGCCTCGCCACGATTGTGCATCTTGAGCACGACACCCTTCAGGTTAAGCATCAGGTCGACGACGTCCTCACGAACGCCGTCGAGGGTGGAGTACTCGTGCAGCACGCCCTCGATATTGACCTCGGTCGGCGCCGAGCCGGGCATCGAGGACAGCAGGATGCGGCGCAGGGCATTGCCGAGCGTATGGCCATAGCCGCGCTCGAACGGCTCCATGACGACGCGGGCATGCACCGGGGAGAGGGTTTGCACATCGATGATGCGCGGTTTCAGCAGCGAAGTCGCTTGCATCTGTTTCCCTTCAGGTTCGTTGCGTCTGCGAGACGTCGGGTTAGCGCGAATACAATTCGACGACCAGGCTTTCGTTGATCGTCGCCGGCAAATCGGTGCGCGCCGGATAGGACTTGAACACACCCTTGCCGGCCTTGGCGTCGACCTCGATCCACTCCGGGAAGCCGCGCGACTCGGCGGCCTCCAGCGCAGCCTTGACACGCAAGTGGCCGCGTGTCTTCTCGGTGAGTTCCACCGTATCGCCGGGGCGCAGGTCATAGGAGGGAATATTCACGCGCTTGCCATTGACAAGCACGCCATTGTGGCGCACCAGCTGGCGCGCTTCCGCACGGGAAGCGCCGAATCCCATGCGATAGGCAACGGTATCGAGTCGGCTTTCCAGCAACTGCAGTAGGTTCTCGCCAGTCTGTCCCTTGCGGCGGTCGGCCTCGGCATACACCTTGCGGAACTGGCGCTCGAGCACGCCGTAGGTGCGACGAATCTTCTGCTTCTCGCGCAGTTGCACCCCATAGCCGGACAGACGCTGGCCGGACTTCTGGCCATGCTGGCCGGGGGCGTAGGAACGGCGCTCGACGGCGCACTTGTCAGTGAAGCATTTTTCGCCTTTCAGGAAGAGCTTTTCGCCTTCCCGACGGCACTGGCGGCATTTGGCATCTAGGTTGCGGGCCACGGTTTACTCCTGATGTTCTCTGGCTCTCAGACGCGGCGCTTTTTCGGCGGGCGGCAGCCGTTGTGGGGAATCGGCGTGATGTCGGTGATGCTGGTGATCTTCATGCCGATGGCGTTGAGCGCGCGCACCGCGGATTCGCGGCCGGGGCCAGGGCCCGTAATGCGCACCTCCAGGTTCTTCACGCCGCATTCCTGCGCGGCCTTGCCGGCATGCTCGGCGGCAACCTGCGCGGCAAACGGCGTGCTCTTGCGCGAGCCCTTGAAGCCGGCACCACCGGACGTCGCCCACGACAGAGCATTACCCTGGCGGTCGGTGATCGTGATGATCGTATTGTTGAAGGAGGCATGAACGTGCGCGATACCTTCGGCAACGTTCTTCTTGACCTTCTTGCGCGCCTTGGTGGCGCTGGATTTCGTAACCATCTGTCAGTTCCTTACTTCGTCGCACGGATCGCCTTGCGCGGTCCCTTGCGCGTGCGAGCATTGGTCCGCGTGCGCTGCCCACGGCAGGGCAGGCCCTTGCGATGGCGCACGCCACGATAGCAGCCGAGATCCATCAGGCGCTTGATGCTCATGGTCACCTCGCGGCGCAGATCACCCTCGATAGTGAACTTGCCGACTTCCTCACGCAGCTTGTCCATCTGCGTGTCGGTCAAATCCTTGATCTTCGTCGCGTGTGCAATGCCGGCGGCATCGCAAATCTTCTGCGCGCGCGTGCGGCCAATACCGTAGATCGCGGTCAACGCGATTGCGGTATGTTGATGGTTGGGAATATTTACCCCTGCGATGCGGGCCATAAGCGTAGACCTTTCGTCACCCCAAAAAAGCGGAACCGTAAATTATATCTGAGCCGTCCTGCCTGATCAACCTTGGCGCTGCTTGTGGCGAGGGTCCTTGCAAATGATGCGGACCACGCCCTTGCGGCGGATGACCTTGCAGTTGCGGCATAGCTTCTTGACCGATGCGAGAACTTTCATGTTTTTCTCCCGTAATGCTCCTCACTTGGCGCGGAAGGTGATGCGACCCTTGGTCAGGTCGTATGGCGTCATCTGCACCGTCACCTTGTCGCCCGGCAGGATGCGGATGTAGTGCATGCGCATCTTGCCTGATATAAATGCATGGATCACGTGGCCATTCTCAAGCTTCACTTTGAAGGTTGCATTGGGCAAATTCTCCTGAACCTCGCCCTGCATCTCGATGACATCTTCCTTGGCCATGCGCCCTATCTGCCGGGGAACCCCGCCCCCTTGAAATTCGCCTTCTTCAACAGGCTCTCGTACTGATGGGTCATGACGTAGGCCTGCACCTGCGACATGAAATCCATGGTCACTACAACGATGATCAGCAGGCTGGTTCCGCCGAAGTAGAACGGCACATTCCACTTCAGGATAAGGAACTCCGGCATCAGGCAGACCAGGGTGACGTAAATTGCACCAGCCAGCGTCAGTCGCATCAAAATCTTGTCGATGTATCGGGCCGTCTGATCGCCAGGGCGAATGCCGGGGACGAAGGCACCGCTCTTCTTCAGGTTGTCTGCTGTCTCCTTCGAGTTGAAGACCAGCGCCGTGTAGAAGAAGCAGAAAAAGACAATTGCTGCGGCATACAGCATCACGTAGATGGGCTGGCCAGGTGAGAGCGTTGCTGCAATGTCCTTCAGCCAGAACATGCCCTCGCCAGAACCGAACCAGCCGGCCACGGTGGCAGGAAACAGGATGATCGAGGAAGCGAAGATCGGCGGGATAACGCCAGACATGTTCAGCTTCAGCGGCAAATGCGAGCTCTGGCCGCCATATACCTTGTTACCGACCTGACGCTTGGCGTAGTTCACCAGAATCTTGCGCTGGCCGCGCTCCACAAAAACGACAAAGCCGGTTACCAGGAATACCAGTGCAATGATGAAGATCGCCGTCAGGGCGTGCATGGCTCCAGTGCGCACCAACTCAAGGAGCCCGCCGATGGCACTGGGCAGGCCTGCCGCGATGCCGGCGAAAATAATGATCGAAATGCCATTGCCCAAGCCGCGCTCGGTGATCTGCTCGCCCAGCCACATCAGGAACATGGTGCCGGTCAGCAACGTCGTCACGCAGGTGACACGGAACAAGATGCCAGGATCGAGCACCAAACCGGGCTGTGATTCAAGCGCTATGGCGATGCCAAGACCCTGCACGAGGGCCAGAGCGACCGTGCCATAGCGGGTGTATTGGGTAATCTTGCGCCGACCAGCCTCACCTTCTTTCTTCAGCGCCTCCATCGATGGCAACGCCACCGTCATCAGTTGCATGATGATCGAAGCAGAAATGTAGGGCATGATGCCCAGCGCAAAGATGGTAAAGCGCGAAAGGGCGCCCCCGGAAAACAGGTTGAAGATGCCAAGAATGCCACCCTGTTGGCCTTGGAACAGCTCGGCCAGCTGCACCGGGTCGATACCCGGTACGGGAATGTGCGCACCGATGCGATAGACGATCAGCGCGCCGAGCAGGAACATCAGCCGGCGCTTCAGGTCGCCGAACTTTCCAGTCTTGCCCAGAGTTGCAGTTTCGTTGGCCAAGGCGCTTCCCGATTACTCCGCCGCTACGCTGCCGCCGGCGGCTTCAATGGCGGCCCTGGCGCCCTTGGTGGCACCAACCCCCTTCAGCGCAACTTTCTTGGTCAGCTTGCCCGACAGGATGACCTTGGCAGACAGCGCATCGCCCGGCACCACGCCGGCCTGCTTCAACACCAGCAGGTCGACCTCTCCAACCGGGAGTCTCTCCAGGTCGGACAGGCGCACTTCGATGTTGCGGGTGCGCGTCAGCGAGACAAAGCCACGCTTGGGCAGGCGGCGCTGCAATGGCATCTGGCCACCCTCGAAGCCGGTCTTGTGGAAACCGCCGGCACGGGACGTCTGGCCCTTGTGGCCACGGCCGGCCGTCTTGCCGAGACCACTGCCGATACCGCGCCCAACGCGGCGTTTGGCGTGCTTGGCGCCCGCAGCAGGTTTGAGATTGTTCAGTTCCATTTAACCCTCACACTTCACGAGGTAGGCGACCTTGTTGATCATGCCGCGCACCGCAGGCGTGTCAATCAGTTCGACCGTATGATTGCGGCGCTTGAGTCCGAGGCCGCGCACGGTGGCGCGGTGATCCTGCTTGGTGCCCATCAGGCCCTTCACCAATGTAACTCTGACTTTCTTATCGGCCATGGCTTACCCCAGAATCTCTTCGATGGTCTTGCCACGCTTGGCTGCCACTTCGGCTGGAGTGCTCATCTTGGTCAGACCGTCCAGCGTCGCACGCACTACGTTGTAAGGATTGGTCGAGCCCAGGCATTTGGCCAGCACGTCAGTCACGCCCATCACTTCGAAGACTGCACGCATAGGACCGCCGGCGATGATGCCGGTACCGGCCGAGGCGGGCTGCATCAGCACGCGCGATGCGCCATGCTCACCGATAACGGCATGCTGCAGGGTGCCATTCTTGAGTGAAATCCTGACCATCTTGCGACGCGCCTCTTCCATGGCCTTCTGCACGGCAACAGGTACCTCGCGGGATTTCCCCTTGCCCATGCCGATGCCGCCATCACCGTCACCGACCACGGTGAGCGCGGCAAAGCCAAGGATGCGTCCGCCCTTCACCACCTTGGTAACGCGGTTGATGGAGACCATCTTCTCGCGCAGGCCGTCGTCACGCTCCTCCGACGTCTGCGGTTTTCTCGTCTGCGGTTTTGCCATTGCTAACCTCGCTTAGAACTTGAGTCCGCCTTCACGCGCGGCTTCGGCCAGCGCCTTTACGCGACCGTGGTACATGAAGCCGGAACGGTCGAACGCGACCGTCTCGACACCGGCGGCCTTGGCCCGCTCGGCGATCAGTTTGCCGACCAAGGTTGCCGCCATGACGTTGCCGCCACTGGGTGCCTGCTTTCGCACACCCTCCTCGACAGTCGAGGCGGCAGCCAGTACCTTCGCGCCGTTGCCGTCGATGATCTGGGCATAGATGTGGCTGTTGGAACGATGCACGCAAAGGCGCACCGTCTTGAGTTCGGCAATCTTGGCTCGGGTTTTGCGAGCTCTGCGCAAACGCGCCTGCTTTTTGTCCATTGCGGTACCCTTACTTCTTCTTCGTTTCTTTCAGAACGATGACTTCGTCCGCGTAGCGCACGCCCTTGCCCTTGTAAGGCTCTGGCGGACGATAGCCGCGCACTTCAGCCGCCACCTGACCCACAACTTGTTTATCGATGCCCTTGATGATGATTTCCGTCTGCGAGGGCGTCTCTACCTTGATGCCAGCCGGCATGTCATGCACTATCGGGTGGGAGAAGCCGAGCGTCAGGTTGAGCTTGGTGCCCTGCGCCTGGGCGCGATATCCGACGCCGACAAGGGTCAGCTTCCTTTCAAACCCCTTGGTAACACCCGTCACCATGTTGGACAGCAAGGCACGCATCGTGCCGGAATGGGCACTGCCAAGCTCGGCGCCTGCTACTGCCTTGCACTGGAGCTTATCACCGTCACGCTCAATGCTGACCGACGGATGCACAGCCTGCTTGAGCGTACCGAGGGGACCCTTTACGCTGACTTCGGCCGCTGACAGCGATACTTCAACGCCCTTGGGCAACTCAACAGGATATTTAGCAATACGTGACATCGTTTCCTCCTTACGCCACGATGCACAGCACTTCGCCACCGACATTGGTGGCGCGCGCGCGACGGTCAGTCATAACGCCCTTCGGCGTCGAAACGATGGCGATACCCAAGCCATTCATCACGCGCGGCAGATCACCAGATCCCTTGTAGACACGCAGTCCAGGGCGCGAAATTCGCTCGATGCGCTCGATCACAGGGCGCCCGGCGTAGTACTTCAGGGCGATATCCAATTGTGATTTGCCTTCGGTCTCGCGCACGGCGAAATCATCAATATAGCCCTCGTCCTTCAGCACGGCGGCAATAGCCACCTTGAGCTTGGAAGACGGCATGGCAACGGAGTTTTTCTGGGCCATCTGCGCATTGCGGATGCGCGTCAGCATATCGGCGACCGGATCAGTCATGCTCATTCTCGATCTCCTCTTACCAGCTGGCCTTGATCATGCCTGGCACTTCGCCTCGCATGGCCACTTCGCGCAGCTTATTGCGGCAAAGTCCGAACTTGCGGAAATAACCGCGCGGACGGCCGGTCAATTCGCAACGGTTGCGCTGGCGGACCGGGCTGGCATTGCGCGGCAACTGCTGGAACTTCAGCCGCGCCTCCATGCGCTCCTCGTCGGAGAGCTTGGCATTGTTGATGATGGCGAGCAGTTCGGCGCGTTTGGCGGCGTACTTAGCCACCGTTTTGGCGCGCTTGGCTTCGCGATTCTTGAGTGCAAGTTTCGCCATGGTTCCCTCAGTTCTTGAAGGGGAATTTGAAGGCGGCGAGAAGCGCCTTGGCTTCTTCGTCGGTCTTCGCGGTTGTCGTGATGCTGATGTTCATGCCACGCAGGGCGTCGATCTTGTCGTACTCAATTTCCGGAAAGATGATCTGCTCCTTGACACCCAGGTTATAGTTGCCGCGGCCATCGAAGGCCTTGCCCGAAATGCCTCGGAAGTCGCGGATGCGCGGCAGGGCGATGCTGACTAGGCGATCGAGGAACTCGTACATGCGGCCGCCACGCAGCGTAACCATGCAGCCGATCGGGTAGCCTTCACGGATCTTGAAGCCGGCAATCGATTTCTTCGACTTTGTCGTGACCGGCTTCTGGCCAGCGATCTTGGTCATGTCGCCCACCGCATGCTCGAGCACCTTCTTGTCGCCGACCGCCTCGCCCACGCCCATGTTGAGCGTTATCTTGGTGATGCGGGGCACTTCCATGACTGACTTGTAGCCGAACTTCTTGGTCAGTTCGGCCATCACGGTCTGTTTGTAGTATTCCTGCAAGCGCGCCATAAATCCTTCCTTACGCTTCCACAGTTTCGCCATTCGACTTGAAAACGCGGACCTTACGGCCATCGTCCAGCGTCTTGAAGCCGACTCGGTCGGCCTTTTGCGTCGCGGGGTTGACCAGCGCCACGTTCGAAACATGAATCGGCATTTCCTTCTCCAGGATGCCACCGGGCTGACCTTTGACCGGATTTGGCCTGGTGTGCCGCTTGACCTTGTTCACGCCCTCTACTAGCACGCGGTCGTCCTCAAGGCTGCGCAGCACGGCACCACGCTTGCCCTTGTCCTTGCCGGCGATGACGATGACGTTGTCGCCCTTGCGAATTTTGTTCATGGCCAGAATCCTCAGAGAACTTCGGGCGCCAGCGAGACGATCTTCATGAAGCGCTCGGTACGCAGCTCACGCGTCACCGGACCGAAGATACGCGTGCCGATCGGCTCGAGCTTATTGTTGAGCAGCACCGCGGCATTCCCGTCAAACTTGACGACCGAACCGTCTGGACGGCGCACACCCTTGGCGGTACGAACCACCACTGCGCTATAAACCTCGCCCTTCTTGACGCGGCCGCGCGGTGCAGCATCCTTGATGCTCACCTTGATCACATCACCGATGCCGGCATAGCGGCGCTTTGAGCCGCCCAGCACCTTGATGCACATGACTGAACGTGCGCCAGTATTATCGGCGACATTCAGCACCGTCTGCATTTGAATCATTGTTCAATCTCCAACTTAATCGCAGCGTGTGCCGCGGTCAGTCTTGGAACCCGTCCGGGTTGGACCCGACCAGCTGACCAGTCAGGCATAAAGCTCGTTCAATACTGGCAGCAGTACTGAACGAGGAAAATAGCCGGCAATTGTATCGGTATTCGCCGGCCGAGTAAACAGGCTTGGCGAATTAAATTATATCGCGCGCGCCTTTTCCACCACACGTGTCACGCGCCAGGCCTTGGTCTTGGAGACCGGGGCGCACTCCTCGATCTGCACCACATCACCAGCGCCAGCCTCTAGGCCTTCGATATGGGCCGCGTATTTGCGCGAACGGGTGACAATTTTGCCAATCGGGTGTTTAACCCGCCGCTCAACTAGTACGGTGACGGTTTTCTGCATCTTATCGCTGACGACGCGGCCTGTTAGGGTCCGTCGCACTTTCTGAGTTGCCTCGTTCATTTCGTTGCCGCCTTTTCACGCAAGAGGGTTTTCACGCGCGCAATGTCCTTGCGCACCTTGCCGAGCTGGCTGGTATTTTGCAGTTGCTGGGTTGCCACCTGCATGCGCAGCGAAAACTGCGCCTTGCGCAACTCCATCAGTTCCTTGTTCAGGTCGGCCGCGTCTTTGGCCCTGAGTTCTTTCGCTTTCATGATCACCCCACCTGGCGCACGACGAAGGTCGTCTCAATCGGGAGCTTGGCCGCTGCCAGCGCAAATGCCTCACGGGCCAACGTCTCGTCCACCCCGTCCATTTCGTAAATCACCTTGCCTGGCTGGATCTCGGCAACGTAGTACTCGGGATTGCCCTTGCCATTGCCCATCCTCACCTCTGCGGGCTTCTGGGAAATGGGCTTGTCCGGGAAAATACGGATCCAGATACGGCCGCCGCGCTTGATATGGCGGGTCATGGCACGGCGGGCAGCCTCGATTTGACGCGCTGTCAGACGGCCGCGGCCGATGGCCTTGAGGCCAAATTCGCCGAAACTCACCTTGGTGCCGCGCGTTGCAATGCCCTTGTTGCGGCCCTTCTGTTCCTTGCGATATTTCCTGCGTGCTGGTTGCAGCATTGCTCTTACTCCTTACCTTCCGCCTTGGGCGCGGCAGGCTTGCGCACGCGCTTGGCAGGCGTCTTGGCCGGCGCGGCTGCCTCGCCCGCAGGGGCGGCGGCATCCGGCTTGGCTTCGGCTGACTTGGTGGCGGGCTTGCGCGGTGTGCGCGGCTTGGCTGCCGGCTTGGTCTCTCCCTCGCCTTCAGCCCTGGCAGTCGGGCGGGCAGGGGCCTTGCGCATCTTCTTCGCCGGCTCCTCTGCGGGCGCGCCTTCCGGAGCAACCGCCGGCTGCTCGTTTCGCGCCATCGTTTCGCCCTTGAACACCCACACCTTAATGCCGATGATTCCGTAAGTGGTCTTGGCTTCCGAAGTGCCGTAATCGATGTCAGCGCGCAGGGTATGCAGGGGCACGCGGCCTTCACGATACCACTCGCGGCGGGCAATCTCGGCGCCATTCAGGCGGCCGGAACTCATGATCTTGATGCCTTGAGCACCGAGCCGCATGGCATTCTGCATTGCGCGCTTCATGGCGCGGCGGAACATGATGCGCTTCTCCAGTTGCTGGGCAATCGAATCGGCGATCAGCTGCGCATCTGTCTCAGGTTTGCGGATCTCTTCAATGTTGACATGGACCTGTACGCCCATGATCTTCTGCAGATCGGCCTTCAGATGCTCGATGTCCTCACCCTTCTTCCCGATGACAACGCCGGGGCGGGCTGAATACACCGTGATGCGGGCGTTCTTGGCCGGGCGCTCGATGACCACGCGGCCGACCGAGGCATGCGCCAGCTTCCTTTTCAGGTAGTCGCGCACCTCGATGTCTTCATTGAGCATCTGTGGGAACGATTTGCTGTTGGCGTACCAGCGCGAACTCCAGTTGCGCGTGACCGAGAGGCGGAAACCGGTCGGATGTATCTTCTGTCCCATAGTTTCTCCTTACTTCCTTCCGGATTTCTTCGCTGGCGCGTCACCGACGGTGACATAGATATGGCAGGTCGGCTTGAGGATCTTGAAGCCGCGACCCTTGGCGCGAGGCATGAAGCGTTTCAGCATCATGCCTCGCTCGACATGGATCGTCTTGACCTGGAGCGTATCGATGTCTGCACCGTCGTTGTGCTCAGCATTGGCAATCGCCGACTCAAGCACCTTTTTGATGATCTTGGCGCCCTTCTTCGGCGAGAATGTCAAGACGTTGAGCGCCTGGTCCACCGGCAGGCCGCGGATCTGGTCGGCGACAAGCCTTCCCTTCTGCGCCGAGAGGCGGACGCCACGCAAAATTGCATTGGTTTCCATCATCTCTCCTTACTTCTTGACCACGGCTTTTTTTGTGCCGGCAGTATGCCCCTTGAACGTGCGAGTCAGGGCGAACTCGCCGAGCTTGTGGCCGACCATGTTTTCCGAGATGTACACCGGAATGTGCTGCTTGCCGTTATGCACGGCGATGGTCAAGCCGACGAAATCCGGCAGGACAGTGGAGCGCCGCGACCACGTCTTGATCGGGCGTTTGTCGTTGGTAGCGCGCGACGTTTCCACCTTCTTTTCCAGGTGGGCGTCGACGAACGGGCCTTTCTTAACTGAGCGTGCCATGCTTCACCTCTTATTTCTTGTGCCGGCGCTGGACGATCATGCTGTCCGTGCGCTTATTGCGGCGTGTACGGTAGCCCTTGGTCGGCGTACCCCACGGGCTGACCGGATCACGGCCAGCGGCGGTCTTGCCCTCGCCGCCGCCATGCGGGTGGTCGATCGGGTTCATCGCCACACCGCGCACCGTCGGACGAATACCGCGCCAGCGCTGGGCACCAGCCTTGCCGATTGAGCGCAGGTTGTTTTCCTCATTGCCCACCTCGCCGATTGTCGCGCGGCACTCGACGTGCACGCGGCGAATCTCTCCGGAACGCAGGCGCAACTGCGCATAGCTGCCTTCACGCGCCAATAGCTGTACAGAAGTGCCGGCTGCGCGCGCCAGCTGGGCGCCCTTTCCGGGAACCATCTCGATGCAGTGGATGGTGGTACCGACCGGGATGTTGCGCAGCGGCAGGGCGTTACCCGGCTTGATCGGGGCCTCAGAACCGCTAATCAATTGCGTGCCCACTGCCACTCCCTTGGGTGCCACGATATAACGACGCTCGCCGTCGGCATAGCAGAGCAGGGCCAGGTTGGCGCTGCGGTTCGGGTCATACTCAAGCCGCTCGACCTTGGCCGGAATACCGTCCTTATTGCGACGGAAATCGACGATGCGGTAGTTCTGCTTGTGCCCGCCGCCCTTGTGGCGCGTAGTAATGTGGCCGTGGTTGTTGCGGCCTGCCTTGCTGTTCTTCTTTTCGACCAGCGCAGCGACAGGCGCACCCTTGTGCAGGTCGGGGTTGACGACCTTGACCACAGCGCGGCGACCGGCAGAAGTTGGTTTGACTTTGACGAGTGCCATGGATTATTCCCCCGCCGCAAAGTTAATTTCCTGACCTGGCTTCAGGCAGACGTAGGCCTTCCTCACGTCGTTGCGTCGGCCGACAAAGCGGCCGTGGCGTTTTTCCTTGCCTTTCAGGTTGGAGACTTGCACCGAATCGACCTGCACCTTGAAGAGCAACTCGACTGCGGCCTTGATCTCCGGCTTGGTCGCGTCCGGCGCGACAATGAAGATCACCTGTTCGTTCTTGTCAGCAACGTACGTCGCCTTCTCGGAGATCTGCGGCGCGACGAGGACCTGCATCAGGCGTTCCTGGTTGAAGGTTTTCATCCCAGCATCTCCTCCATCTTTGCCACCGCGCCCTTGGTCAGCAGCACGTTTTTGAAACGGACCAATGAGATCGGGTCAGTCTCATTAACCTCGAGCACCAGCACGTTGGGCAGATTACGCGAGGACAGATACAGGTTCTCGTCCAAGTTGTCGGTGATCACCAGCACGGACTCCAAGCCCATGCCCTTGATTTTCTGGGCCAACAATCTGGTCTTCGGCGATTCGACGGAAAAGTTCTCGATAACGGCCAGGCGATCTTCGCGGGCCAACTGCGAGAGGATCGCCGCCAAACCGGCGCGGTACATCTTGCGATTGACCTTGTGGCTGAAATTCTCGTCCGGTCGGTTCGGGAAGATGCGGCCACCGCCACGCCACAGCGGACTGGAGGACATACCGGCGCGGGCACGTCCTGTACCCTTCTGGCGCCATGGCTTCTTGGTCGTATGGCTGACTTCGCCGCGATCCTTCTGTGCCCTATTACCTGAGCGGGCGTTGGCCTGGTAGGCGACAACAACCTGGTGCACCAGGGCTTCATTGTAGTCACGGCCGAACAGCGCATCAGATGCCTGCAGGGTCGACGCGGTCTTGCCTTGTTCGTTGATCAGTTTAAGTTCCATCGCGTCCCCTTAACCCTTGATCGCCGGATGGACCACGACGTCAGTGCCACGGCTGCCTGGCACAGCGCCTTTGACGAGCAACAGTTGACGTGCTTCGTCGACGCGAACGACTACCAGATTCTGCGTAGTGCGCTGAACGTTTCCCATATGACCGGCCATGCGCTTGCCAGGGAAGACGCGGCCCGGATCCTGATTCTGTCCGATCGAGCCGGGCTTGTTGTGGGACACGGAGTTGCCGTGGCTGGCCCGGTTCGATGAAAAATGGTGACGCTTGATGACGCCGGTGAAACCCTTCCCCTGCGAAGTGCCAGTCACATCGACCTTCTGGCCTGCCTGGAAAATCGTCGCGGCAATGATGTCGCCTGGCTTGAAATTCGCCAGATCACCGGCTGCGACACGGAACTCCTTGAGGACATGGCCGGCTTCGGTGCCGGCCTTGGCGAGATGCCCCGCTGCCGCCTTGTTCACGCGACTCGCGCGGCGCTTGCCGTAGGTCACCTGCACTGCGGCGTATCCGTCAGCTTCAGGTGTCTTAATTTGCGTGACGCGGTTATTCGACACGTCAAGCACCGTCACCGGGATGGTTTCACCATCATCGGTAAAGATGCGCGTCATGCCGACCTTGCGTCCGACAAGGCCCAGACTCATTTTATTCTCCTATCCCCGGTTGCGATTGACCGGGACTTATTAACAAACAACAACTGGAACAACATGGCAGCCGATACTCTGGCCGCAACACAAATCGTTACTGCAACTTGATCTCGACGTCGACACCTGCGGGCAGATCGAGTTTCATCAACGCATCCACCGTCTTGTCGGTCGGGTCGATAATGTCCATTAGGCGCAGATGAGTACGGATCTCGAATTGGTCGCGCGAAGTCTTGTTCACGTGCGGGCTGCGCAGCACGTTGAAGCGCTCGATACGGGTAGGCAGCGGTACGGGACCGCGCACGACGGCACCAGTGCGCTTGGCCGTATCCACTATCTCGAGGGCCGACTGGTCAATCAGCCGATAGTCGAATGCCTTGAGACGGATGCGGATTTTCTGGTTTTGCATGTCAATTCCCTAAAGAGCGATGCTTGGCGCACTCGCGCCAGGCGATAATTTACTCGATCACCTTAGCCACGACGCCGGCGCCGACGGTGCGACCACCTTCGCGGATGGCAAAGCGCAGGCCCTCTTCCATGGCGATCGGCGCAATCAACTTCACCGTAATGGTGATGTTGTCGCCCGGCATCACCATCTCGGTGCCCGCCGGCAGCTCGATCGAGCCGGTAACATCGGTGGTGCGGAAGTAGAACTGCGGACGATAGCCGTTGAAGAACGGGGTGTGACGACCACCCTCGTCCTTGCCCAGCACATAGATCTCGGCCGTAAAGTGGGTGTGCGGCGTGATCGAGCCCGGCTTGGCCAGCACCTGGCCGCGCTCGACTTCCTCGCGCTTGGTGCCGCGCAGCAGCACGCCGACGTTGTCGCCCGCCTGACCCTGGTCCAGCAGCTTCCTGAACATCTCGACGCCGGTGCAGGTGGTCTTCACGGTCGGCCGCAGGCCGACAATCTCGATTTCCTCGCCAACCTTGACAATGCCGCGCTCAACCCGACCCGTCACCACGGTGCCGCGGCCGGAGATCGAGAAGACGTCTTCGATCGGCATCAGGAAGGGGCCGTCGATGGCGCGCTTGGGCTCGGGGATATAGGAGTCGAGTGCCTCGGCCAGCTTGAGAATGGAGCCTTCGCCCAGATCACCCTTGTCGCCTTCGAGTGCCTTCAGCGCCGAACCCTTGACGATGGGAATGTCGTCGCCGGGGAAGTCGTACTTGCTGAGCAGCTCGCGCACTTCCATCTCCACCAGCTCGAGCAGCTCGGCATCGTCCACCATGTCGCACTTGTTCATGTAGACGATGATGTAGGGCACACCAACCTGGCGGGCCAGCAGAATGTGCTCGCGCGTCTGCGGCATCGGGCCGTCAGCCGCCGACACCACCAGAATCGCACCGTCCATCTGCGCCGCACCCGTGATCATGTTCTTCACATAGTCGGCATGGCCCGGACAATCGACGTGGGCGTAATGCCGGTTCGTCGTCTCGTACTCAACATGCGCCGTGTTGATGGTAATGCCGCGCGCCTTCTCCTCCGGCGCCGCATCAATCTGGTCGTAGGCCTTCGCCTCACCACCAAACTTGGTCGACAACACCGTCGTGATCGCCGCCGTCAGCGTCGTCTTGCCATGGTCAACGTGTCCAATCGTCCCCACGTTCACATGCGGCTTCGTACGTTCGAATTTGCCTTTGGCCATGTTTCTATTCCCCTAAAGAACAAATCACTTCTTGTTGATGATCGCCTCGGCGACGTTCTTCGGCGCCTCGGAATAATGCTTGAATTCCATCGAATAAGTGGCGCGACCCTGCGTAAGCGAGCGCAACTGGGTGGAATAGCCGAACATTTCGGCCAGCGGCACCTCCGCTTTGACCAGCTTGATGCCGCCGACCTGGTCTTCCATTCCTTGCACCATACCACGGCGACCTGAGAGATCGCCCATGACGTTGCCCATGAAATCCTCGGGGGTCTCGACTTCGACCGCCATCATCGGCTCAAGCAGGACCGGGCTGGCCTTGCGCATGCCGTCCTTGAAAGCAATGGAGGCCGCCATCTTAAAGGCATTTTCGTTCGAGTCTACATCGTGGTAGGAGCCATCGAATAGGGTGACCTTCACATCCACCACCGGGAAGCCAGCCAACACGCCATTCGGCAAGGTGTCAATCAGGCCCTTTTCCACAGCCGGAATGAATTCACGCGGCACAGTACCACCCTTGATGGCATCGACGAACTCGAAACCCTTGCCGGCCTCGTTCGGCTCCATACGCAACCAGACGTGGCCATACTGACCACGGCCACCCGACTGCTTGATGAACTTGCCTTCGACTTCGGCACTCTTCTTGATTGCCTCGCGGTAGGCAACTTGAGGAGCGCCAACATTAGCCTCAACGCCGAACTCTCGCTTCATGCGATCAACAAGGATCTCCAGATGCAATTCGCCCATGCCGGAGATGATGGTCTGGCCGGACTCTTCATCGGTACGCACGCGGAATGAAGGATCCTCTTGCGCCAGGCGGTTAAGGGCGATGCCCATCTTCTCCTGGTCGGCCTTGGTCTTCGGTTCGACGGCAACGTGAATCACCGGCTCGGGGAACTCCATCTTCTCAAGAGTGATCACCTTGTCCGGATCGCACAGCGTCTCTCCGGTGGTCGCTTCTTTCAGGCCGACTGCGGCGGCAATATCGCCGGCGCGCACTTCCTTAATTTCCTCACGCTGGTTAGCGTGCATCTGCAGAATGCGGCCGATGCGCTCCTTGCGGCCTTTGATCGGGTTGTAGATCGTATCGCCGGAATTGATTACACCCGAGTAGACGCGGAAGAAAGTCAGCTGCCCGACATAGGGGTCGGTCATGATCTTGAAGGCAAGAGCGGAAAACGGTTCCTCATCTGAGGCCCTGCGTTCACCTTCTTGCTCGTTTTCCAGATGGCCTTTGACCGGAGGAATGTCAGTCGGCGCCGGCATCAATTCGATGACGGCATCCAGCATGGCCTGAACGCCCTTGTTTTTGAAAGCGGAGCCACACAGCATCGGCACGATTTCGCTACCAATGGTCCTCAGACGCAGCCCCATCTTGATGTCCTCCTCGGAGAGGTCACCCTCTTCAAGGTACCTGTTCATCAGCTCTTCGTTGGCTTCAGCTGCCGCTTCGACCATCTTCTCGCGCCATTCCTTCGCCTTTTCGGCTAGGTTGGCGGGAATGTCGCGAAGCTCGAATTTCATGCCCTGGCTTGCATCTTCCCAGAAAATCGCCTTCATGCGGATCAGGTCGACCACGCCCTCGAAGGTATCCTCCGCACCGATCGGCACTTGCAGCGGCACAGGATTGGCCTTCAGGCGCAGCTTCATCTGGTCATAGACCTTAAAGAAATCGGCGCCCTGACGGTCCATCTTGTTCACAAAAGCCAGGCGCGGGACCTTGTACTTATTGGCCTGGCGCCAAACCGTCTCCGACTGCGGTTGCACACCACCCACCGCGCAGTACACCATGCAGGCACCATCGAGCACACGCATGGAGCGTTCCACTTCAATGGTGAAGTCAACGTGGCCCGGGGTATCGATGATATTGATGCGATGTTCGGGAAATCTGCCGTCCATTCCCTTCCAGAAGCAGGTGGTAGCAGCAGACGTGATGGTAATGCCACGCTCGCGCTCCTGCTCCATCCAGTCCATGACGGCTGCGCCATCGTGAACTTCGCCAAGCTTATGCGAGACGCCCGTATAAAACAGGATGCGCTCCGTGGTCGTGGTCTTGCCAGCATCAATGTGGGCACTGATGCCTATGTTTCTATAGCGATCAATCGGGGTCGTACGCGCCACTTTGCTTACCTGCCTTATCTAAACCAAACCGCCAAGGCGTCTCAACGTGACACCGTGGCGGACATTTTCCCTGTCAAGGCCGGGAATCCCGGCCGCTCATCAGAACCGATAATGCGCGAAGGCCTTGTTGGCCTCGGCCATGCGGTGCACTTCCTCACGTTTCTTCACTGCGCCGCCGCGACCTTCGGCTGCCTCCAGCAGTTCGCCGGCTAGCCGGGCACCCATCGACTTTTCGGAACGTTTGCGCGCCGATTCGCGTATCCAGCGCATCGCCAGAGCAGCTCGGCGCACCGGGCGCACTTCCACAGGAACCTGGTAGTTGGCACCACCAACGCGACGGCTCTTCACCTCGACGGACGGCTTGACGTTACTGACCGCCTGCGTAAACACTTCCAGCGGATCCTTGCCAGACTTGCTCTTGATCTGATCGAAGGCACGATACAGCGTGCTTTCGGCAACCGATTTCTTGCCGCTCACCATCAGCACATTGACAAATTTGGCCACGTCCTGATTGCCGAATTTAGGATCCGGCAGAACGTCGCGTTTCGGAACTTCTCTGCGTCGTGGCATATTCTCTTACTCCAATTCTTCCAGTTACGCAGCCTTCGGCCGCTTCGCACCGTACTTCGAGCGAGACTGCTTGCGATCCTTGACGCCTTGCGTATCCAAGCTGCCGCGCACAATGTGATAGCGCACGCCCGGCAGGTCCTTAACGCGGCCGCCGCGAATCAACACCACAGAGTGCTCTTGCAGATTGTGGCCTTCGCCGCCGATGTAGGAAATCACCTCAAAACCGTTGGTCAGCCGCACCTTGGCGACCTTTCTCAACGCCGAGTTCGGCTTCTTTGGCGTCGTCGTATAAACGCGGGTGCATACACCACGCTTGGCAGGGCAATTGGCAAGCGCTGGTACCTTGCTTTTGGTAACCGGGGCCTTGCGCGATTTCCGCACTAACTGGTTGATTGTTGGCATATTCTCGAATTTCCAAAAAACCGAGGCGGCAATTATGGCTACGCCGCCCCGGGATTCGTTTATTTCTTACGCAGCGCGCGGTTTTGCCACGCCGTTCGCAAAGAGGCCGGATTATAAGGGGTTTTTCAAATCAGCGTCAACCAGCTTGAATATCTTCCTGCGCCGCCCCTTCCTCGACCACCAATTCGCGATTCGCGGCAATATCCTCTCCCACGGCCTGCATGCGCCGCGTACGGTGATAGGCCAATCCAGTACCCGCTGGAATGAGCCGGCCCACGATGACGTTTTCCTTGAGGCCGCGCAGTTCATCCCGCTTGCCCATGATCGCCGCCTCGGTCAGCACGCGCGTAGTCTCTTGGAAGGAAGCTGCCGAGATAAAGGAGTCTGTCGACAACGAAGCCTTGGTGATGCCTAGCAGCATGTATTGGTATTCTGCCGGGCGCTTGTTTTGGTTGATCGCCTTGTCGTTCTCGTCCAGCACCTCCGCCCGTTCCACCTGCTCCTCCCGGATGAAGTGGGTATCGCCCGGGTCAGTAATGACAACGCGACGTAGCATCTGGCGCACGATCACCTCGATGTGCTTGTCGTTGATCTTCACGCCCTGCAGGCGGTACACGTCCTGCACCTCGTCGATGATGTAGCGGGCCAGTTCCTCGACCCCCTTCAGACGCAGAATGTCGTGAGGGTCGGCCGGTCCGTCCACAATCACTTCACCGCGGTTAACAACCTGGCCATCGTGGGCCATGACGTGCTTGTCCTTCGGAATGAGGTACTCGTGCGCTGTACCATCTGGCTCGGTAATCACGAGGCGCTGCTTGCCCTTGGTGTCCTTGCCGAAGGACACCGTGCCGGTAACTTCCGCCAGCATGCCGGCGTCCTTGGGGGAGCGGGCTTCGAAGAGTTCCGCCACGCGCGGCAGGCCGCCCGTGATGTCGCGAGTCTTCGAGGATTCCTGCGGGATGCGCGCCAGAATGTCGCCAACGCTTGCCTCCTGACCGTCCTTCACGGTGATAATAGAGCCAACCTGGAAGGTGATGGTCACTGAATGGTCTGTGCCGTGGATTTTCACCTCTTCTCCAGAGGGCGTCAGCAGTTTGACCTGCGGGCGCAGGCCTTTGGCAGCAGCGCCTGCCTTGCGCTTCGGGTCGATGACGACCAGCGTTGAGAGTCCTGTCACCTCGTCGATTTGCTTGGTGACTGTGACACCTTCCTCAACGTTCTCGAATCTCACTATACCGGCGTATTCCGTAACGATGGGACGGGTATGCGGATCCCATGTGGCCAGCTGAGTGCCGGCCTTAACGTGCTTACCATCGTCCACCGCCAGCATGGCCCCATAGGGCACTTTGTGCCGCTCTCGCTCCCGGCCATGGTCGTCAGTCACCAGCACTTCGGCTGAGCGCGCAATGACTACCTTCTCGCCTTTCGGGTTGGTGACATAACGCATATTCTGCGTGAAACGGATCGTCCCTGCAGATTTGGCCTCGATGTGTGAAGCCGCAGCTGCGCGCGAGGCCGCACCACCGACGTGGAACGTGCGCATGGTGAGCTGGGTGCCCGGCTCGCCAATCGACTGTGCAGCGATGACACCGACCGCCTCGCCCGAATTGACCAGGACGCCACGACCTAGGTCGCGCCCGTAGCACTTGGCGCATAGACCGTAACGCGTCTCACAGCTGAGGGGAGTGCGTACGCGCACTTCATCGACACCAAGCATCTCGATAAGATCGACCGCATCCTCGTCGAGAAGGAAACCAGTCGGAAACAGCACGTCCTGCGTCTCTGGATGGAGCACATCGGAAACAGTAACGCGGCCAAGTACGCGCTCGCGCAGCGCTTCGACAACCTCCCCGCCCTCTACCAGAGCCTTCATGGCGAAGCCATTGCTGGTACCGCAATCGTCCTCGGTCACCACAAGATCCTGCGTTACGTCCACCAGACGACGGGTCAGATAGCCCGAGTTGGCAGTTTTCAACGCAGTATCAGCCAAGCCCTTGCGCGCACCGTGCGTCGAGATGAAGTACTGTTGAACATTGAGGCCTTCGCGGAAATTTGTGGTGATCGGTACCTCGATGATCGAGCCGTCCGGCTTGGCCATCAGACCGCGCATACCCGCCAATTGGCGGATCTGCGCTGCCGAACCACGGGCACCCGAATCGGCCATCATATAGATGGAGTTGAAGGACTCCTGCGCTACCTTCTTGCCGTTCCGGTCGGTGACTTCCTGATGGGAAAGCTGCTCCATCATGGCCTTCGCTACCTGGTCCCCGGCGCGCCCCCAGATATCCACCACTTTGTTGTAGCGCTCGCCGTCGGTCACCAGGCCGGAAGTATATTGCTTTTCAATTTCCTTCACTTCATGCTCTGCAGCCGAAATGATTTCATGTTTCTGCGGAGGCACCAGCATGTCTCCGATCGAAATCGAAATGCCGGCGCGCGTAGCCAAGCGGAAACCAGCCTGCATGAGTTTGTCTGCAAAAATCACCGTTTCCTTCAGCCCGCAACGTCGGAAGCAGGCGTTAATGAGGCGCGAGATTTCCTTCTTCTTGAGCGGCTTGTTGATGATCGAGAAAGGCAGGCCGGCGGGGAGTATCTCCGACAGCATTGCACGTCCGACCGTAGTCTCATAGCGCGTGATTTTCTCGCGCTTCTCGCCGGTTTCACTCACCTCGTATTCTTTGATCCGCGCCAGGACGCGGGCATGCAGGTCCGCCTTGCCAGACTCATAGGCACGCTTCACCTCGGGAATGTCAGCAAAGGCCATCCCTTCGCCACGGGCGTTGATGTACTCGCGCGTAGCGAAATAGAGCCCGAGCACGATATCCTGCGAAGGAACGATGATCGGCTCGCCGTTGGCAGGCGAGAGGATATTGTTGGAGGACAGCATCAGGGTCCGCGCCTCCATCTGCGCTTCCAGAGACAGCGGCACATGAACGGCCATCTGGTCGCCGTCGAAGTCGGCGTTGAAAGCCACGCAGACCAGCGGGTGCAACTGGATCGCCTTGCCTTCGATCAGCGTCGGTTCAAAGGCCTGGATGCCGAGACGGTGCAGGGTCGGCGCGCGGTTGAGCATCACCGGATGCTCGCGGATAACTTCCTCGAGGATATCCCACACTTCAGGTACTTCCTGCTCTACCAGCTTCTTGGCCGCCTTGATAGTGGTGGCAAGGCCGAGCAATTCAAGCTTGTTGAAGATGAATGGCTTGAACAACTCGAGGGCCATCTTCTTTGGCAGGCCGCACTGATGGAGTTTCAATTGGGGGCCGACAACGATGACCGAGCGGCCGGAGTAGTCGACGCGCTTGCCCAACAGGTTCTGACGGAAGCGACCTCCCTTGCCCTTAATCATGTCGGCAAGGGACTTCAGCGGGCGCTTATTGGCTCCCGTCATGGCTTTTCCGCGACGGCCGTTGTCGAGCAGCGAGTCAACTGCTTCCTGCAGCATGCGCTTTTCGTTGCGCACGATGATCTCGGGCGCCTTCAGTTCCAGCAGGCGCTTCAGGCGATTGTTGCGGTTGATGACGCGACGATAAAGGTCGTTGAGATCCGAAGTGGCGAAACGGCCACCGTCCAGCGGCACCAGCGGACGCAGATCGGGCGGCAGGACGGGCAGCACTTCGAGAATCATCCAGTCCGGCTTGATGCCGGATTGCTGGAAGGCTTCCAGCACCTTAAGGCGTTTGGCTATCTTCTTGATCTTGGCTTCAGAGCCAGTCGTCTCGAGTTCCTTGCGCAGCACATCGATTTCGTGGTTTACGTCAAGGGTGCGCAGCAGTTCGCGGATGCCCTCGGCGCCCATCACCGCGGCGAAATCATCGCCATATTCCTCAACCTTGGCGAGATAGTCGTCCTCGGAAAGAAGTTGTGCGCGGTTCAGTGGCGTCATGCCGGCGTCAACCACTACATAGGCTTCGAAATAAAGCACTCGCTCGATGTCGCGAAGTGTCATGTCGAGCACCATGCCCAAGCGGCTGGGCAGGCTCTTCAGGAACCAGATGTGCGCAACCGGCGAGGCCAGCTCAATGTGGCCCATGCGTTCGCGGCGCACCTTCGATAGTGTGACTTCTACGCCGCATTTTTCGCAGATGACACCACGGTGCTTGAGGCGCTTGTACTTGCCGCAGAGGCACTCGTAGTCCTTCACAGGTCCGAAAATCTTGGCGCAAAAGAGGCCGTCGCGCTCCGGCTTGAAGGTACGGTAGTTGATGGTCTCAGGCTTTTTTACTTCGCCATAGGACCAGGAGCGGATTTTCTCAGGCGAGGCGAGACCGATGGTAATGGCGTCGAACTCTTCTTCCTGAGTTACCTGCTTGAACAGATCGAGTAGTGCTTTCATGTCTTCACTCCTGCAAGGGGTGAAACTTCAAAATCAAAATTACAAAATTCTTCGCCGATCACCGCCGGCGGAGCTGCCAGCATCCGGTTGTCAATACCGCTCGAGGTCGATATCAATCGCCAGGGAGCGGATTTCCTTGACTAGCACGTTGAAGGATTCCGGCATGCCGGCATCGATCTTGTGCTCGCCCTTGACGATGTTTTCGTAAACCTTGGTGCGTCCAGACACATCGTCGGACTTGACCGTGAGCATTTCCTGCAGCGTGTAGGAGGCGCCGTAGGCCTCTAGCGCCCACACCTCCATCTCGCCGAAGCGTTGGCCGCCGAACTGCGCCTTGCCGCCAAGCGGCTGCTGGGTCACCAAGCTGTATGGGCCGGTGGAACGCGCGTGCATCTTGTCGTCCACCAGATGATGCAGCTTGAGCACATGCATATATCCCACTGTCACGGGGCGCTCGAACTGCTCGCCCGTACGGCCGTCGAAAAGCGTAACCTGGCCCGAAGTCGGCATTCCCGCCAGTTCAAGCATGCTCTTGATTTCCTCCTCATGAGCACCGTCGAATACCGGCGTGGCAAATGGTACGCCATGCTTGAGGTTGTTTGATAGCTCGAGAACCTCTTGGTCGGACAGCGAATCGATATCCTCGCCCTTGCCGCTCGAGTTGTAGATCTTGGTCAGGTATTTGCGCAGGTCGGCTACGGCAGTCTGCTTCTTCAGCATCTCGCCGATCTTAAGGCCAAGGCCCTTGGCGGCCCATCCCAGGTGGGTCTCCAGAATCTGTCCGATGTTCATCCGTGACGGCACACCCAGGGGGTTCAGCACGATGTCGACCGTCGTACCGTCGGCCATGTGGGGCATGTCCTCGATCGGCACGATACGCGAAACGACGCCCTTGTTGCCGTGACGTCCTGCCATCTTGTCGCCGGGCTGCAGACGGCGCTTGACGGCCAGGTAAACCTTGACCATCTTCTGCACTCCAGGGGGCAGTTCATCGCCTTGAGTCAGCTTTTTCTTCTTGGCCTCAAAGGCCTGATCGAAGTCCTTGCGCGTCTGCTCGATGCTTTCGCGCAGGTTCTCCAACTGCTGGGCCGTCTCATCACTAGCCAAGCCGATGTCGAACCAATGATGCGGATCAATCGACTCCAGGTAGGCCTTGGTCAGTTTGGTTCCCTTGGCCAGCTTCTTCGGACCCTTGTTGGCGACCTTTCCTGCAAGCAGGCGTTCGATACGGGCAAAGGTGTCGCGCTCAACGATGCGCATCTGATCCGCCAAATCCGTCTTGTAACGGCGCAACTCATCATCGATGATCTGCTGGGCACGCTTATCGCGCTCGATGCCCTCGCGGGTGAATACCTGGACATCAATCACCGTTCCGGACATGCCTGACGGCACACGCAAACCGGTATCCTTCACGTCGGAGGCTTTCTCGCCGAAAATGGCGCGCAGCAGTTTTTCCTCCGGGGTCAATTGGGTTTCACCCTTCGGCGTCACCTTGCCCACCAGCACGTCGCCAGCCTCCACCTCGGCGCCGATGTAGACGATGCCAGACTCGTCGAGGCGCGAAAGTTGCGCCTCGCCCAGCGAAGCGATGTCGCGGGTAATTTCCTCGGCGCCAAGCTTGGTGTCGCGCGCAACCACCGTCAGCTCCTCGATGTGAATCGAGGTAAACCGGTCGTCGGCCACCACGCGCTCGGATATCAGAATCGAGTCCTCGAAGTTGTAGCCATTCCATGGCATGAAGGCCACCAGCATGTTCTGGCCGAGCGCCAGTTCCCCCATGTCTGTCGAGGCGCCGTCGGCAATGACGTCGCCCTTGGCGATGATGTCGTTTACCTTCACAAGCGGACGCTGGTTGATGTTGGTGTTCTGGTTGGAACGGGTGTACTTGATCAGGTTATAGATATCGACACCGACCTCACCCGGCACGGTTTCGTCGTCATGCACGCGCACGACAATACGGTTGGCGTCGATGTAATCCACCACCCCACCGCGCAGCGCCTGCACGGCGGTACCTGAGTCGACAGCCACGGTGCGTTCGATGCCGGTACCGACCAGCGCCTTCTCGGCGCGCAGACAAGGCACCGCCTGACGCTGCATGTTGGCACCCATCAGCGCCCGGTTCGCATCGTCGTGCTCGAGGAAGGGGATCAGCGAAGCGGCTACCGAAACGATCTGCCCCGGCGCAATGTCCATGTACTGAACCTGGTCCGGCGTAACCAGGGTGAACTCGCTCTTGTGACGGGACGAAACCAGTTCGTCGACCAGCTTCCCTTTCTTGTCCAGTTGAGCATTGGCCTGGGCGATCACGAAATGACCTTCCTCGATCGCCGACAGATAGTCGATCTGGTCGGTGACGCGGCCGTCCACCACCTTGCGGTACGGCGTCTCCATGAAGCCGAACTGGTTGGTGCGGGCGTACAGCGCCAGCGAGTTGATCAGGCCGATGTTCGGACCTTCCGGCGTCTCGATCGGGCAAACACGGCCATAGTGCGTCGGATGAACGTCGCGCACCTCGAAGCCGGCACGCTCCCTGGTCAGACCGCCCGGACCGAGGGCGGAGACACGGCGCTTGTGCGTGATCTCCGACAGCGGGTTGGTCTGGTCCATGAATTGCGAGAGCTGGCTCGACCCGAAGAACTCCTTGATTGCCGCCGAGATGGGCTTGGCGTTGATCAGGTCGTGCGGCATCAGATTCTCGGACTCTGCCTGAGACAGGCGCTCCTTCACGGCGCGCTCGACGCGCACCAAGCCGGCACGGAACTGGTTCTCGGCCAGTTCGCCCACCGAGCGCACACGGCGGTTGCCAAGGTGATCGATGTCATCGATCTCGCCACGGCCGTTGCGCAGTTCGACAAGAATGCGGATGACGTCGATGATGTCCTGATTGGACAGGGTGCCGGCACCATCCAGTTCCTCACGGCCAACACGGCGGTTGAATTTCATGCGGCCGACGGCAGAAAGGTCGTAACGCTCCTCCGAGTAGAACAGGCCGTGGAACAGGGTCTCAACGGCATCCTCGGTTGGCGGCTCGCCCGGACGCATCATGCGATAGATGGCCACGCGGGCGGCCATCTGGTCGACAGTCTCGTCCGTGCGGAGCGTCGAGGAAATGTAGGCGCCACGGTCGAGATCGTTGGTGTACAGCGTGTGCAATTCCGCCACGCCGGATTCGCGCAGCTTGCCGAGCAGGCTCTCGGTGATTTCCTCGTTGGCATTGGCGAGAATTTCGCCCGTTTCGGCATCGATGACATTGCGACCGATTACACGACCGACGAGGAACTCCTCCGGTACGTTGATTTTCTTGATGCCGGCGTCCGCCAGTTCGCGGATATGCTTGGCGGTGATGCGCTTGTCCTTTGCGACGATGACCTTGCCGGCCTTGTCGGTGATGTCGAAGCGAGCAACCTCGCCGCGCAAGCGCTCAGGCACCACTTCGAACTGGATGCCCTTCTTGGACAGATGGAAGCAGTCAAACTCGAAGAAGGTTGCAAGGATCTGCTCGGGGGTCAGGCCGATGGCCTTGAGCAGGATCGTCACCGGCATCTTGCGGCGGCGGTCGACACGGAAGTAGAGGTAATCCTTCGGATCGAATTCGAAGTCCAGCCACGAACCGCGGTAAGGAATGATACGCGCCGAGAACAGCAGCTTGCCGGAGGAATGCGTTTTACCGCGATCATGCTCGAAGAACACGCCCGGCGAACGGTGCAATTGGGAAACGATGACGCGCTCGGTGCCGTTGATGACGAAGGAGCCGGTGGTGGTCATGAGCGGAATTTCGCCCATATACACTTCCTGTTCCTTCACTTCCTTGATGGTTTCCTTCGCTGCTTCGCGGTCCATGATGACCAGTCGCACACGGGCGCGCAGCGGGCTGGCGAAGGTCAGACCGCGCTGCTGGCATTCCTTGACATCGAAGGCCGGCTCGCCGAGAGCGTAATAAACGAACTCCAGTCGCGCATTGCCGCTGTGGCTGGAGATCGGAAAGATCGATGTGAAGGCAGCCTGCAGGCCCTGGTTGCGGCGTTGTGCCGGCGGAATATCCGTCTGCAAAAAGGCCAGGTAGGACTCCAGCTGTGTCGCCAGCAGGAAAGGCACGTCCAGTACGCTTGCGCGTTTGGCGAAGCTCTTGCGGATGCGCTTTTTCTCGGTATAGGAGTACGTCATATCGGCTCCGGGGGTGAGAAATCAATTTTCAGTTGTCAGTTGCTGCGGCACTACAAACGGCCGTTTCCGGGCAACTGGCAACTGGAAACTGGCAACTTCTGTAAAGGCAAAGGGCTGGCGGCCCAAAACCGCCAGCCCATCCTGCCAATACAGCCTTACTTGATCTCGGCTTTCGCGCCGGCGTCTTCCAACTGCTTCTTGATCGCCTCGGCGTCGGCCTTGGGGATCGCCTCCTTGACGGGTTTCGGCGCGCCGTCGACGAGGTCCTTGGCTTCCTTCAGGCCGAGGCCGGTCACCGCACGGACGACCTTGATCACCTCGACCTTCTTGTCGCCGGCGGCGGCAAGAACGACGGTGAACTCGGTCTTCTCTTCGGCGGCCGGCGCGGCAGCACCGCCACCGGCGCCGGGGGCGGCAACCGCCATCGCGGCGGCGGAAACGCCGAACTTCTCTTCGAACGCCTTGACCAGGTCGTTCAGGTCCATCACCGTCATGTTGCCGACGGCTTCGAGGATGTCTTCTTTGCTGATTGCCATGTTCAATTACTCCAGATTCGAAATTGGTAAGGGATCGTTCAGGCGGCAGCCGCTTCGCGCTGCTTGGCCAGCGCGCCGAGCGCGATGGCAAAGCCGGAAACCGGTGCCTGCATCACACCGAGCAACCTGGCGAGCAGCTCTTCTCGGCTCGGAATCGAGGCCAGCGCCTGCACGCCCGCCTTGTCCAATGCCTTGCCGGCATAGGCGCCGGCCTTGAGCACCAGCTTCTCGTTGCCTTTGGCGAAGTCGTTCAGCACTTTCGCCGCAGCAACCGGATCGTTCGAAATGCCGTAGATCAGCGGTCCGGTCAGTTGGTCGGCGAGGACCGCAAAAGCAGTGTCGGCGACCGCACGACGGGCCAAAGTGTTCCTCAGCACACGCAGATAGACGCCAGACTGGCGGGCCTTCGCACGCAGCGCGGTGAGATCGCCCACTTCGATGCCGCGGTACTCGGCCACGACGATGGTCTGGGCGTTGGCTACCTGTGCCGACACCTCCGCCACGATGGCTTTTTTGCTTTCAAGATTGAGGCCCATGAGGTCCTTTCTCCTTTCAAGTCAACACGCGGCGGAAATCGCTCCGCCGCACCCACGGCGACCTGGATCAGGAGTGCTGTCCGCAGCGGTCAGGCAGCGGACGAATCCTGTCTGGGTGCACCGTCTGCGCAGGCCGCTTTCACGCTTAAGCCTCCGGGGCATGCAACCCCCTGGGGCACCTGCGGTCTTTGACGATCCGCCGGTTCGGCTTACGCTTCACCGGCGTCCCAAAGTCCTTTCCCCGCATAGAGCGAGGACTTGATTCCTTACTGCTGCGCCGACAGGCTGGCCTGATCGACGCGCACGCCCCCTCCCATGGTGCTGGAGACGGAGATCTTCTTTAGATACTGGCCCTTGCTGGTGGCCGGCTTGGCCTTGTTCAGGGCATCGATCAGCGCGACCATGTTCTGCTGCAGCTGCTCGACCGAAAACGAAGCGCGGCCGATGGTGCACTGGATGATGCCGGCCTTGTCGGTACGGTACTGCACCTGGCCCGCTTTGGCATTCTTGACGGCGCCGGCAACATCCATGGTGACGGTGCCGACCTTCGGGTTCGGCATGAGGCCGCGCGGGCCGAGGATTTGGCCGAGGGCACCGACCACTTTCATGGCATCCGGCGTGGCGACGACCACGTCAAAGTCCATCTTGCCTTCCTTGACCTGGGCAGCGAGATCGTCGAAACCGACGATGTCGGCACCGGCATCCTTGGCGGCCTGGGCCTTGTCACCTTGGGCGAAGACGGCGACACGCACCTTCTTGCCGGTACCGGCCGGCAGCACGACGGAGCCGCGCACCAGCTGGTCGGACTTCTTGGCATCGACTCCGAGGTTCACGGCGACATCGACGGACTCGTCGAACTTGGCGGTGGCGCAATCCTTGACGAGGGCAAGCGCCTCGGAAACTGGATACGCCTTGTTGCGGTCGATTCTGGCGCGCAGCGCCGTGGTGCGCTTGGAGAGTTTGGCCATGTTACATGCCCTCCACGGTGACGCCCATGCTGCGGGCGCTGCCAGCGACGGTTCGCATGGCAGCCTCGAGGTCGGCAGCAGTGAGGTCCTTCATCTTGGCCTTGGCGATTTCCTCGACCTGGGCACGGGTCAGCTTGCCCACCTTGTCGGTGTGCGGCTTGGCAGAGCCCTTGTCGATCTTGGCGGCCTTCTTGATGAGCACGGACGCCGGCGGCGTCTTCATCACGAAAGTAAAGCTCTTGTCCGCGTAGGCGGTGATCACCACGGGGATCGGCAGGCCCGGCTCGACACCCTGCGTCTGGGCATTGAACGCCTTGCAGAATTCCATGATGTTGAGGCCGCGCTGACCCAGCGCGGGACCGATCGGGGGCGAGGGGTTCGCCTTGCCTGCCGGCACTTGCAGCTTGATAAAGCCGACGATCTTCTTGGCCATAATGGCTCCTGTTAAGTGAGTGGTAACGCGCGTTCAGTCGCCCTACTTGCGCTCCTCTTTCCGGCTTGTCGGGTCCGGTCCCGCACTGCGTTAAGCCTTCTCGACCTGCGAGAACTCCAGCTCCACGGGCGTCGAACGGCCAAAAATGGTGACTGCCACGCGCAACTTGCTCTTCTCGTAGTTGATGTCTTCCACCGTGCCGTTGAAGTCGGTGAATGGGCCTTCCTTGACCCGAACCATCTCGCCGATCTCATACAGCACCTTGGGCTTCGGCTTCTCGACGCCTTCCTGCATCTGCTGCATGATCTTGGCGACCTCCTTTTCGGAGATCGGCGTCGGCTTGGTCGCCGTGCCACCGACGAATCCGGTCACCTTGGCGGTGTTTTTCACCAGATGCCAGGTGTCGTCATCCATCTCCATCTCCACCAGAACGTAACCGGGGAAAAACTTTCTTTCGGAGATGCTCTTTTGGCCGGACTTCATCTCGACCACTTCCTCGACCGGCACCAGAATCTGGCCGAACTTTTCTTCCATGCCGGCGCGCCTGATGCGCTCGGCCAGCGTGCGCTGCACGGACTTCTCGAAGCCCGAGTAGGCATGCACAACGTACCAGCGCTTGGTCATGATTTCTTCCATCCCAGGATCAGGTCGTAAAAAACCCATTCCAGGCTCTTGTCGGTCAGCCACAGAAAGATCGCCATGACGACAACGAAGGCGAACACGACGCCCGTGGTCTGCACGGTTTCCTTGCGGGATGGCCAGGCCACCTTCTTGGTCTCCGTCCAGGCTTCCTGGCTGAAGACGAAAAAGCGCTGCCCCGGTTCGGTAAACCAGGCCACTGCCGCACCCGCCGCCACGCCCGCCAGAACGGACAGAATGCGCAGGATCAGCGCCGCCTCGCCCAGCAGGTAGAATCCCGCCACGCCTGCGGCCACCAGCAACAGCGACAGCGCGAACTTGATTTTGTCGGCCATTAATCTCGCCTTAAGTTCTGTTGGCAGGGGCAGAGGGTCTCGAACCCCCAACCTTCGGTTTTGGAGACCGACGCTCTGCCAATTGAGCTATGCCCCTGCGGCAGAGACTGCGAGGCGCCGGGTTGTGGCGCCTCTCGTTCACGCACTGATTACTCGATCACCTTAGCCACGACGCCGGCGCCGACGGTGCGACCACCTTCGCGGATGGCAAAGCGCAGGCCCTCTTCCATGGCGATCGGCGCAATCAACTTCACCGTAATGGTGATGTTGTCGCCCGGCATCACCATCTCGGTGCCCGCCGGCAGCTCGATCGAGCCGGTAACATCGGTGGTGCGGAAGTAGAACTGCGGACGATAGCCGTTGAAGAACGGGGTGTGACGACCACCCTCGTCCTTGCCCAGCACATAGATCTCGGCCGTAAAGTGGGTGTGCGGCGTGATCGAGCCCGGCTTGGCCAGCACCTGGCCGCGCTCGACTTCCTCGCGCTTGGTGCCGCGCAGCAGCACGCCGACGTTGTCGCCCGCCTGACCCTGGTCCAGCAGCTTCCTGAACATCTCGACGCCGGTGCAGGTGGTCTTCACGGTCGGCCGCAGGCCGACAATCTCGATTTCCTCGCCAACCTTGACAATGCCGCGCTCAACCCGACCCGTCACCACGGTGCCGCGGCCGGAGATCGAGAAGACGTCTTCGATCGGCATCAGGAAGGGGCCGTCGATGGCGCGCTTGGGCTCGGGGATATAGGAGTCGAGTGCCTCGGCCAGCTTGAGAATGGAGCCTTCGCCCAGATCACCCTTGTCGCCTTCGAGTGCCTTCAGCGCCGAACCCTTGACGATGGGAATGTCGTCGCCGGGGAAGTCGTACTTGCTGAGCAGCTCGCGCACTTCCATCTCCACCAGCTCGAGCAGCTCGGCATCGTCCACCATGTCGCACTTGTTCATGTAGACGATGATGTAGGGCACACCAACCTGGCGGGCCAGCAGAATGTGCTCGCGCGTCTGCGGCATCGGGCCGTCAGCCGCCGACACCACCAGAATCGCACCGTCCATCTGCGCCGCACCCGTGATCATGTTCTTCACATAGTCGGCATGGCCCGGACAATCGACGTGGGCGTAATGCCGGTTCGTCGTCTCGTACTCAACATGCGCCGTGTTGATGGTAATGCCGCGCGCCTTCTCCTCCGGCGCCGCATCAATCTGGTCGTAGGCCTTCGCCTCACCACCAAACTTGGTCGACAACACCGTCGTGATCGCCGCCGTCAGCGTCGTCTTGCCATGGTCAACGTGTCCAATCGTCCCCACGTTCACATGCGGCTTCGTACGTTCGAATTTGCCTTTGGCCATGTCGTTACCCGTATATAAAAGTCAAATCAAAATGCTGCATTACACTGGTGCCCATGGCGTGGATTGAACACGCGACCTCTCCCTTACCAAGGGAGTGCTCTGCCACTGAGCTACATGGGCAGTTAACTGCTACTGGAGCGGCGAACGGGAATCGAACCCGTGTCATCAGCTTGGAAGGCTGAGGTTCTACCATTGAACTACCGCCGCCCGCCGTCACCCTTGGAGCCCGCACTGCCTAGGAGGTCTCCGAATTTGCTGGTGGAGGGGGAAGGATTCGAACCTTCGAAGGCAGAGCCGACAGATTTACAGTCTGTTCCCTTTGACCGCTCGGGAACCCCTCCAGCGAAACAGCGGATTTTGCTTGTTTTCACCAGAAAAGTCAAACAGCTGTAGCTCGCAGGCAAGAAAATCGCTTAAAGGGCCATAAACCAGTCGAAATGCGCTGCTTATACGTTCTTATTCTTCTACAGCGTAGAATCGTTCATCCCCTTCTGAATCGAGAGAAAATGGCTGCTCCGCTCCCCTCTTCCGCCCTCGACAGCCTGTTCCTTCAGGCCCGCACCCACAATGCCTGGCAGGACAAGCCGGTCGACGACACCCTGTTGAAGCAGGTCTGGGACATCTCCCGCATGGGGCCAACCTCGGCTAACTGCAGCCCGATGCGGGTTGTGTTCGTTAAATCCCCTGAAGCCAAAGCCAGGTTGCAACCGGCGCTAATGGAAGGCAACCGGGCGAAGACAATGGCAGCCCCAGTGACGGCCATCTTCGGCAACGACAGCCGGTTCTACGATCTGCTGCCCAAGCTGTTTCCGCATACCGACGCCCGCGCCTGGTTCGTCGGTCCCGGCAAGGAAACCATCGCCACCACCACCGCGTTCCGCAACGGCACGCTGCAGGCCGCCTACTTCATGCTCGCCGCCCGGGCGCTCGGGCTCGACTGCGGCCCCATGTCCGGCTTTGACAACGCAATCGTCGACCGCGAGTTCTTCCCGGACGGCCGGACCAAGTCGAACTTCATCTGCAGTCTAGGCTATGGCGATCCCACCGCCCTATTCCCGCGCAGCCCGAGGCTGGAATTCCATGAAGCATGCAGCATTGCGTAAGAGTGAGGACTCATTCATGAATCACCCTTACCCACCCCATCCTCCTCTTCCGGCGGCCCTGGCCGAGGCCTTGTCGCAACGGTTCGACCAGCGGTTCTCGATCAGCCAGGCTGTGCGCGACCAGCATGGGCGTGACGAATCCGTGCATCCGACGGCGGCGCCGGACGCGGTGGTCTTTGCAGAATCCACCGAGGAGGTCGCAGACGCAGTCCGCCTGTGCCGCGAACACCGGGTACCAATCATCCCCTTCGGGGCCGGCAGTTCGGTGGAAGGCCACTTCCTCGCCATCCGAGGCGGCGTCAGCATCGACCTGACGCGTATGAACCGGGTCGTCGCCATCCATGCCGAGGACCTCGACGCCTCCGTCCAGCCCGGCGTCACCCGCAAGCAGTTGAACGCCGAGTTGCACGACACCGGCCTGTTCTTTCCCATCGACCCCGGCGCAGACGCTTCCTTGGGCGGCATGGCCGCCACGCGCGCCTCCGGCACCAATGCCGTGCGCTACGGCACCATGCGCGAGAACGTGCTCGGCATGACGGTGGTGCTGGCCGACGGCCGCATCATCCGTACCGGCGGACGGGCGAAGAAATCCTCCGCCGGCTACGACCTGACGCGCCTGTTCATCGGCTCGGAGGGTACGCTAGGCATCATCACCGAACTGACCGTGAAGCTGTACCCCGTGCCGGAGGCGATTTCCAGTGCGGTCTGCGCTTTCCCGAGCGTCGATGCCGCCGTCGACACGGTGATCCAGACGATCCAGCTCGGCGTGCCGGTGGCGCGCATCGAGTTGCTCGACGCCCTCACCATCTCCGCCGTGAACCGCTACAGCAAGACCGACTTGAAGGAAGCGCCGATGCTGTTCTTCGAGTTCCACGGTTCCCCCACCGGCGTCGAGGAGCAGGCAACCCTGGTGCAGGAACTCGCCGCCAGCCATGGTGGCATGAATTTCGAATGGGCCACCCGCCCGGAGGATCGCACCCGACTCTGGCAAGCCCGCCACGACGCCTACTTCGCCTGCCTGCAGCTGAAGCCCGGCTCGCGCGCCTTCCCCACCGACGTCTGCGTGCCGATCTCGCGCCTGGCCGAATGCATCCGCGCCACCAACGAGGACATCGCCCGCAGTTCGATCCCCATCCCCCTCTTCGGCCATGTCGGCGACGGCAACTTCCATCTAGTCGTGCTCATCGATCCGGCCGACCCGCAGGAGGTGGCGGAGGCCGAGAAAATCAACCATGCGGTCGTCAAGCGTGCGCTGGCCATGGAAGGCACCTGCACGGGCGAGCACGGCGTCGGCATCGGCAAGCAGAAATTCCTCGTGGCGGAACACGGCGAGGGTGCGGTCGACGTCATGCGCGCACTGAAGCATGCCCTCGATCCGGAAAACCTGCTCAACCCGGGCAAGATCCTCCCCTAGCAGAGCATCACTGCGTGTAGAATTTCGCCGCGGCGGAGTCCACAAGATCTCCGACCGGTCGGAGCCACACAAACGGCCCCACGTCAAAAACACGATTTTTGCGGAGGAGACATCCCATGGCGGAGACCGCCACCCCGGTTCGTTCAGAGCCGACAAGCGACACCACGCTCGACACCAAGTACACCCTGGAATCCGGCCGCGTATATCTCACCGGCACCCAGGCGCTCGCCCGCCTGCCGATGATGCAACGCGAACGCGATCGCGCCGCAGGCCTGAACACTGCCGGCTTCATCTCCGGCTATCGCGGCTCGCCGCTGGGCGGCCTCGACCAGACGCTGTGGCGCGCGAGGAAGCACCTCGACGCCCACCACATCCGGTTCCGGCCGGGCGTCAATGAAGACCTCGCCGCGACGGCCATCTGGGGCACGCAGCAGGTCAACCTCTTCCCCGGCGCGAAATACGACGGGGTATTCTCGATGTGGTACGGCAAGGGGCCGGGCGTCGACCGCTGCGGCGACGTCTTCCGCCATGCCAACGCCGCCGGCACGTCGCAGTTCGGCGGCGTGCTGGCAGTGGCCGGCGACGACCACGCCGCGCGCTCGTCCACCGTGGCGCACCAGACCGAGCACATCTTCAAGGCGGTCATGATGCCGGTGCTGGCGCCCTCCGGCGTGCAGGACTACCTCGACCTCGGTCTGCACGGCTGGGCGATGTCGCGCTACTCGGGCTGCTGGGTGGCGTTCAAGGCGGTGGCCGACACCATCGAGTCCTCCGCCTCGGTGTACGTCGACCCGCACCGGGTCGGCATCGCGCTGCCGGACTACCCGCTGCCGCCGGGCGGCCTCAACATCCGCTGGCCCGACGACCGCCTGGTGCAGGAAGAGCGCCTGCTGCACCACAAGCTCTACGCCGCGCTGGCCTACGCCCGTACGAACAAACTGAACCAGATCGTTATCGACAGCCCGAACCCGCGCCTGGGGATCATCACCTGCGGCAAGTCCTACCTCGACGTGCGCCAGGCCTTCGACGACCTCGGCATCGACGACCGGCTCGCCGCCGAGATCGGCATCCGCCTCTACAAGGTCGGCATGGTGTGGCCGCTCGAGTCCGAGGGCGTGCGACATTTCGCCGAGGGGCTGGAGGAGATCCTTGTCGTTGAGGAGAAGCGCCAATTGCTCGAGTACCAGCTCAAGGAGGAGCTCTACAACTGGCGCGAGGACGTGCGCCCGCGCGTCATCGGCAAGTTCGACGAAAAGGGCGAGTGGGCGCAGCCCCACGCCGAATGGCTGCTGCCGGCCTGCGGCGAACTGACGCCGGCGATGATCGCCCGCGTCATCGCCGCGCGCATCGGTCGCTACGTCACCTCGGAGCGCATCCAGGCGCGCCTGGCCTTCCTCGAAGCCAAGGAACAGGCGCTGGCGAAGACCGCCGTCGCCACGCAGCGCATCCCGCATTTCTGCTCGGGCTGCCCGCACAACACCTCGACGCGCGTGCCCGAGGGCAGTCGCGCGCTGGCCGGCATCGGCTGCCACTTCATGGCGACCTGGATGAACCGCTCCACCGCCACCTTCTCGCACATGGGCGGCGAGGGCGCCGCCTGGGTCGGCCAGGCGCCGTTCACCGAGACGCGCCATGTCTTCGCCAACCTCGGCGACGGCACCTATTTCCATTCCGGCCTGCTGGCGATCCGCCAGGCAGTGGCGGCTGGGCATCCGATCACCTACAAGATCCTCTACAACGACGCCGTCGCCATGACCGGCGGCCAGCCGGTGGACGGCAGCCTCAGCGTGCCGCAGATGGCGCACCAGCTCGCGGCCGAGGGCGTGAAACGCATCGTCGTCGTCACCGACGGCACCGAGCGCGCCTACACGGCGGCCGACCTGCCGCAGGGCGTGCCGATGCGCCACCGCGACGAGCTCGACCTCGTCCAGCGCGAGCTGAGGGAGTTTCCCGGAATCTCGGCGCTGATCTACGACCAGACCTGCGCAGCGGAGAAACGCCGCCGCAGGAAGCGCGGCAAGTTCCCCGACCCGGCGCGGCGCGTCTTCATCAACGAGGCGGTGTGCGAGGGCTGCGGCGACTGTTCCGAGCAATCCAACTGCCTGTCGGTGGTGCCGGTGGACACCGAATTCGGCCGCAAGCGCGCCATCGACCAGTCCGCCTGCAACAAGGACTACACCTGCCTGAAGGGCTTCTGCCCCAGCTTCGTCACCGTAGAGGGCGGCCGCCTGAAGAAGGGCAAGGCCATTGCGGTCGACGAGAGCGGCTTTGCCGCCCTGCCCGAGCCGCGCATCGCCGAAACGAAAGAGCCGTGGGGCATCCTCATCACCGGCGTCGGCGGCACCGGCGTCATCACCCTCGGCGCCATGATCGGCATGGCGGCGCACCTCGACGGCAAGGGCGTCACCGCGCTCGACATGACGGGGCTGGCGCAGAAGTTCGGCGCCGTCTTCTCGCACGTGCGCATCGCCGAACGGCCGGAGGACATCCACGCCGTGCGCGTGGCGGCGGGCGAGGCCAACGCCGTGATCGGCGGAGACATCGTCGTCTCGGCCAACCCCGAGGCGCTTGCGAAGATGAAGGCCGGCTTCACACGCACCGTCGTCAACTGCGCGGCGACGCCGACCGCCGAGTTCATCCGCAATCCCGACTGGCAGTTCCCGCTCGAGAAGATGCAACAAACCATCGTGGAAGCAGCCGGTGAGGGGCGCGCCGACTTCATCGACGCCAACGGCTTGGCCACCGCGCTGATGGGCGACGCCATCTTCGGCAACTTGTTCCTGCTCGGTCATGCCTGGCAGCAAGGCCTGGTGCCGGTCTCCCTCGCCTCCGTTCACAAGGCCATCGAGCTCAACGGCGTGGCAGTGGAAGCCAACCTCAAGGCCTTCCTCTGGGGCCGGCGCGCCGCCCATGACCGTGCCGCCGTAGAGCGTTTTGCCCGCCCGGCCGCGGTGGTCGAACTGCCGAGGGAGCAGAAGCTGGACGATCTCGTCGCCCGGCGCACCGCCTACCTCACCGACTACCAGGACGCTGGCTACGCCGGGCGCTACCGGGCGCTGGTCGACAAGGTGCGCGCAGCGGAAACGCCACTCGTCTCGACACGGCTCACCGAAGCGGTGGCGAAAAACTACTTCAAGCTGCTGGCGGTGAAGGACGAGTACGAAGTGGCGCGGCTGCATGCTGATCCGGCCTTTCACGCCAAAATCGCCGCCACCTTCGAGGGCGACTACACGCTCCACTTCCACCTGGCGCCGCCGTTGCTGGCTAAGGCGGATCCCGTCACGGGCCGGCCGCTGAAGCGCGCCTACGGGCCGTGGATGCTCGGAGTGTTCCGCTGGCTGGCGAAGCTGAAGTTCCTGCGCGGCGGCGCGCTCGACGTCTTCAGTAAGACGGTGGAACGCCGCCTGGAGCGGGAACTGATCGCCGAGTACGAACGGGACATCGCCACAGCGCTGGCCAGACTCGATGCATCAAACCTCGACGCCGCCGTCGCGCTGGCCGCCCTGCCCGAGCAGATCCGCGGCTTCGGCCACGTCAAGCTGCGCTCGGTGGAGGCCGCGCGGAATCAGCGCGAGGCGCTGCTGGCCTGGCTGAATGGAGCGGCGGCAACCACCGCCAAAGCAGCCTGAGGAACAGGCTTGGCGACACTCAAGGCGCTAGCTGCACAACTGCTGGCCTGGCTGCTGGTCGCCGCGGGCTGCATCGCCCTCGGCCGGCCGCTCGCACCGTCGCTGTCTCTGGCCGCCCTCCAGGGCGCCCTCGCCGTGAGCATCGGTGTCCTGATGAAGTCGGAACGCTGGTGGATCGCCATCCATCTGGTCTTTTCGCCGGCGCTCGTCGCCGCGCTGCGGCTGGATCTGCCACCGGCGTTCCCGCTCGCCGTGCTGGCGGGACTGACTTTTGTTTTCTGGACGACGTTTCGCGGCGAAGTGCCGCTGTTCCTCTCCAGCCGCGCCACTGCCGACGCCCTGCTCGCCCTGTTGCCGCAGCACGCCGGCCTGCAGGTCGTCGACCTCGGCGCCGGTACAGGCGGACTGCTGCGGCGGCTGGCACAGGCGCGCCCGGATGCCCGCTTCACCGGCATCGAGCATGCGCCCCTGCCCTATCTTGCTGCCCGGCTGAACGCGCGCGGAATGGGAAACCTCGTCATCGAACGCAGCGACCTGTGGCGCCGCCCGCTCGCCGGTCAGGACGTTGTCTTCGCCTTTCTGTCGCCCCGGGTAATGCCGCGCCTGTGGGAGAAGGCCCGAGCCGAAATGCGCCCAGGCACCCTGCTGGTCAGCAGCTGCTTTCCGGTCCCGGATACGCCCCCTGAGCAAGTGGTCGAGGTGGCTGACCGGCGCGGCACAAGGCTGTACTGCTACAGGATGTAACTTCCCTTCCGGAGAAAAGCTGGCAATTTTCCGCGCAATTCGCCATATTGGAATTCCATCCTCCGGGGAATAATTCGCGGCAAGGAGGCAATATGGCCGAAATCGTCTGCATCATCGGCAACAAGGGTGGCACCGGCAAGACCACGCTTTCGCACATGCTGTGCCAGGGCATGGGACTGCTCGGGCAGCGATCCGTCTGTGTGCTGACCGACACTCACCGCGAGCCGCTCAGCCCGGACGGGCGGCGCTACCTGGTCGCCGACGCGCGCACGCGCGAGGCGCTGGGCAAGGTGGTAGACAAGATCCGCACCCTGCAGGGCTGGCTCGGCGTCATCGACGGCGGCGGCAACCGCAGCGAGATGGACCGCAAGCTCTACGGCCTGGCCAATCTGGTGCTGCTGCCCTTCCGCGATTCGCACGAGGACATCCGCACCGTCATCCAGGACCTGGAAACCTTCCCGCGCGCCTGGGCGATTCCTTCGCAGTGGCCGACCAACCCATGGCAGCAGGAGGCGGCGGAAAAGACCATGCGCGAGCAGCTCGGCAAGTACGCCGACCGCCTCCTGCAGCCGATCAACACCCTCTCGGCGAGCAAGCTGCTGCTGCAAAAGAACATCCCCGACAAGCTGCCGACGCCGCTCGGCAACGCCTGCCGCGCGCTGGCCTACACGGTGCTGGACATGCTGGAGGTCGCCTGCGAAGCGCCCGAGGAGGAAAACGAAGACGAGGCGGCCGGGGAGAACATGAACGAGTCAGCGGCGCCCTCCGCCGCCGAGGCTTTCGACAGCGCCAGCCCGACACGGCACTGAAGCGGATTACAGCCTGCCGCGCTGGCGCTGGAGCTGGGCGATGGCTTCCGCGCGGCTGACGACGCCCATCTTGCGGAAAATCTTCGAGATGTGAACCTTCACCGTGCCCTCGGTCAGGCCGAGCAAGTCTCCGATCTCGCGATTCGACTTGCCTTCCCTCAGAAGCTCCATCACACGGCGCTGGCCTTCGGTCAGTCCGTAGCGGTCGGCCGGCGTGCGGCCGCGCCCGAGCCCGCTGCTGAGGGAGACCGACAGTTTGTCGTGCAGATGGGCAGGTAGATATATCTCGCCGGCCAGCACCCGCTTCAGCGCGTCCAGCAGCGTCTCGCCGTCGCCGGATTTGGTTACGTAGCCAGAGGCGCCCAGTCGCATGGCGCGGTTGACGGTATCGAGATCATCGAGTGCTGAGAGGATCACTACCGGAATGGCAGGAAAACGCTTGCGCAGGATGCCCAGAAGCGACAAACCGTTGGTGCCGGGCAGCATGAGGTCGAGCAGGACGAGATCGAACTCCTCCTCCGTTTCCAGCAGAAGCAGGGCGCTCTCGGCGTCCTGCGCCTCGTACTGGACGACATTCGGACCGAGCTTGCGCAGGATCTGCAGCAGGCCCTCGCGGACCATGGCGTGATCGTCGATCACCAGCAGTCTTAGCAGCACCCTTCCCCCCTCAAGGCGACGCGTTGTTCAAGGCGCCGCGCTGTTTATTGGTTTTATGCTGGGCCAAATGATACGGGAACGCTGCCCTTGCGCCAACTGATCCGAAAAGGGGCACATTGACGGCCGCCCGCGTTATGCTGACCACAAAAAAAGGGGGGGTGGAAGGTGAAGGTTGGAATTATTTCGGTATTTACGGATTACCACCGCTGCGGCCGTCACCACCGCGGAATACTGCAACCCCAGATCGGCCCGCTGATTGCCGCCCTGCTGCCGGAAGATGCCGATATCCACGTTGTTAACGATACCTGGGAGGATCCGGACTGGCTTCGTGATTACGACCTGCTCTTTCTGTCCTGTCTTCATTCGGATTTCGACCGCGCCCGCCAAATATCGCATTTCTGGCGCCGGCGCGGCGCCAAGACCGTCCTGGGCGGGATCGTCGCCAGCACCTACCCCGATCAGTGCGCCCGTTACTTCGATGCGGTCGTGGTGGGCGACCCGGAATCGACGGTGCCCGCCCTCTACTCCGATTTCCGCCTGAACCGGCTGCAACCGCTCTATGTCGCCGGACCCTACGATCCGGCATCAACGCCGGCGCCGCGCTACGACCTCGTTCTGGCCAGGCAGGTATTGCCCATCGGGATCGAAGCAACCCGGGGCTGCCCGTTCACCTGCGACTTCTGCACGCTGACCGGCGTCGGCACGCGCCATCTCGTCCGCCCGGCGCACTCCGTCATCCGCGACATCCGCGCCGGGCGCAGGGCCCTGGGCCGTCTCGCCGCATGGCACAAGCGCAATGTCGTGATCTTCTACGACAACAACCTGGGTGGCAATTTCACCCACCTGCGCAGCCTGTGCGACGCCCTGGCACCGCTCGGCATCTACTGGGGCGCGTGCGCGACCTTCAACGTGCTGCGCGACGACAATCTGCTCGGGCGCCTCTCCCAGGCCGGCTGCCGCGCCCTCTTCGTCGGTCTCGAGAGCTTCAATCCGGCCGCCATCCGGGACATGGGCAAGCATCAGAACCTGCTGCGCGAGGTTCGCCAGTCGGTCGACCGCTGCCACGAACACGGCATGCTGCTGTTTGCCGGCCTGATGCTCAGTCCGCGCGTGGACGACCTCGCCTACATCGCCAGCATAGGGCGGCGGCTGCGGGAGTCCGGCCTCCATGTTCCGGCCTACGTATCCTTCGAGACGCCCTTCCCGGGCACGCCGCACTTCCATCGCCTCGCCCGGGAAGCGGAACCGGCATTCATGCCCAACGCGCTGCTGCGGGACTTCAACGGTTACACGCTGGTCACACGGCCGCTGCACTGCACACCCGAAGCCCTCGTCGGCGCCTATCGCGAATTGACACGTACGATCTTTTCCCCGGGAGCCCGGCTGCGCAAGCTGCTGCATGATGCGGCGCAATTCCTCCCCCGCGGCCGGCTGATGCCCCTGCTCTACGACCTCGTCGAACTGGCATCGGAAAGCCCGCATATCGCGCCCGGCCGCAGCCTCCTGGCGGGTACGGATTTACCGCATCCGGAATACGGCCGGATTCCATTCCAGGGCGACGACTTCTCTTCCGAGGCGGAGCGGGAGGATATATTGAGTCCGATGCGGGTGACCGACGCGCTTGGCCGTGTTCTGCCGCAGTGGCATGCTTCGCGGCAGGCCCCCGTCAAGCCGCGCAGAACCGCAGCCGTTGCGCCGGCGTGATGTCCGGCATGCATAATGACGTTCGCGTTCAACCTGAAGAAAAGGCCGCCTCATGAGCCAAGCCGCCCCCGGTAGCAAGCTGTCCGAACAGGAAGGCGAACTCAATGCCCGCGTCAGATCGGAGCAGGCGCACATGCTCTACAGTCAGCTGATGGTTTCCGTCACGGGAACCATGGCCGGCGCCGGCTTGTTCGTCGCCACGCTGGCCGGCGTCGTCAGCCCCTTGTTGCTTTGGTCATGGTTCGCTCTGGTGTGCGCCAACCAAGGCTGGCGTCTCTTCCTGGGCCTGCGCTTCAGGCGCATCGGCCTGGGCGGAACGAGTGTCGAGCGTGCGCTCCGGATCTGGGCGATCGGATCGGGCGTTTCCGGCGTGTTGTGGGGGGGCGGATACCTGCTGATGTCCCCCGCCGATTCGCCGCTGCACCTGGCCGTCATGACCATCCTGATTTTCGGCGTCGCCGCAGGCGCAACCCCCCTGATCGCCTCGCACATTCCCTCGTTCTACGTGTTCATCTTCCCGGCCCTGCTGCCCATCATCGCGCGCAATGCGCTGGTGGTCGACAAGCTCCACATCATCCTGGCCTTCGTCTGCCTGGCCGTAACGCTCGGCATCCTTTCCTTCGGCCGCAAGTACAACCAACTCCTCACCGAATCGCTGCGCAGCCGTTTCCAGAACGAAACCATGGCCCGGCAGCTGGCCATCCAGAACACGGAGCTGGAGGAGGCACGCAACACCGCCGAACTGGCGAGCCGGGCCAAGACCCAGTTCTTCGCCGCCGCCAGCCACGACCTGCGCCAGCCCCTGCATGCGATGGGGCTCTTCGCCGCCGCCCTGGCCGACAAGGCACTCGACGGCGAGGTGCGCAACATGGTCGCCAGCATCAACGCCTCTGTGGACGCACTGGAGGCGCTGTTCAACGAACTGCTCGACATCTCCAAGATCGATGCCGGCGCCATCCGCCCAAAAACCGAGACCCTCGCTCTCAATTCCCTGCTGCAACGGCTGCGCATCGATTTCAAGGCAGAGGCGGAAGCGAAGGGGCTCGATTTTCGCGTTCGCCGGAGCGGGGCTACGGTGTGCAGCGATGCGCTGCTGCTCGAGCGGGTGCTGCGCAACCTGATCGACAACGCCATTCGCTATACACGAAGCGGCGGCATCCTGGTCGGAGTGCGGCGGCACGGCGCCAACTGGCGCATCGAGATCTGGGACACCGGCATCGGCATCGCGCCGGAGCAGGCCGACAAGGTGTTCGACGAGTTCTACCAGGTCGGCAATCCGGAGCGCGACCGCCGCAAGGGCCTCGGCCTCGGCCTGTCCATCGTCCGTCGTCTTGCCGAGCTGCTGGGACACACCCTCGCCTTGCGTTCGCGGCAGGGCCGCGGCACCGTCTTCACACTCGAGTTGCCGGCGGCGTGCGCGCCGGCACCCGAAGCCCACCCGGCAGAGGCGGCTCTGACACCGGTCGGATTCGACGGACGCCTGATCCTGGTGATCGACGATGACGAGTCTGTGCGGAAAGGCATGCGCACCCTGCTCGGAGGCTGGGGGGCGGAAGTGATTGCCTGCGCCGGCATGGCTGATACGCTCGCCGGAATAGCCGGGCTCGGGCGCGCGCCCGATATCATCATCGCCGACCACCAGTTGCAGGAAGGCATGGTCGGCGCCGATGCCATCCTCGCAGTGCGAGGGTACTTCGGAAAGCCGGTCCCGGCCATCATCATCACCGGCAGCACGTCGCAGTTGCTCACCGGTGCAGCCCAGGCACTCGGCTGCCAGTTGCTGCTCAAGCCGGTCATGCCGGCCAAGTTGCGCAGCCTGCTCAATGCCACGCTTCAGGCGTAAGATTCGCCAATCGCACACGGAGAGGCAGCCCATGTCCGCAGAAAACCCTAACGCCGACCCGCTCGAATTCCTCAAGGGAATGTGGAGCAGCATGGGGTTCGCCGTGCCCGGCATGGTGACGCCGACGCTGGATGTGAACGAACTCGACAAGCGCATCGCCGACCTGAAGACCGTAGAGGGCTGGCTGCGCATGAACCTCAACATGCTGCAGATGAGCATCCAAGGACTGGAAATGCAGCGCGCCACGCTCGCCGCCATGCAGGCGATCAGCCAGTCGGCGAGCTCGCCCGAGGCGAACGCCAACCCCTTCGCCAATCCCTCTCTGTGGCCGTGGAACATGATGCAGCCGGGCGCCGCATCGGCCCCGGAGACCGCTCCGGAAGAAGGCAAGAAGAAACCTTAGTTCAGGCTGCGCCCAGCGCGACGAGCCAGACCGGCATCGTCAGCATGGCGCCGAGGGTCGTGGCGGAGATCAGCCAGGCCACGCCGGCGCCGTCCCCGCCCATGCGCATCGCCAGGATGTAGGCCGAGCTGGCCGTCGGCAGCGCGCCGAACATCACCACCACGTCGAAATACACGCCCTTCAGGCCCAGGGCGCGCGCCGCCATCCAGGCAATGGCCGGCACGGCCAGCAGCTTCACGCCAAGCAGGAAGGCCGAGGGCAGATGATTGCCTGATTCGCCGCGCAGCTTGAGCGCCGCACCCACCGCCAGCAGGCCGAGCGCGATCGACGCCTCGGACAGGCGCCCCAGGAATTGCCCCGCCACTTCCGGCAGCGTTGCGCCGCTCAGGTTGAACAGCAGGCCGGCGAAGGTGGCGAGGATCAGCGGATTGCGCACGATCTCGCGCATCACCCCGAGTTGGCCATGCCGCGCCAGCATCCACACCGAGGCGAGATTGGCCATCGGCACCATGGCGCCGATGAGGATGCCCATCGCCGCGATGCCGGCCTCGCCGTGCAGCTTGGCCGCCACCGCCAGGCCGATGTAGGAGTTGAAGCGGTATGCGCATTGGAACTGCGAGGCGAACACCATCGGGCGCGGGCCGAACAACGGCCGCGCCAGCAGGCCCAGCAGCATGCCCCCGCACATCGCCGCCATGCCGCTGGCGACGAAGGGCGCGGCGGCGGCAAAGTCGATGCGCGTGCGAGCAATGGCATGGAACAGCAGGGCCGGGAACAGCACGAAGTAGATCAGCTTCTCCAGGCCGGTCCAGAAATGGTCGCCCAGGTGCATCAGCCGGCGCAGGCCGAAGCCGAGCAGGATCAGGGCGAAGTCGGGCAGCAGGAGCAGGACGGAGGACATATATCCTTGCCTTCAGTCGCCGACGAACACGAACGGCGCCCAGAAGAAGGGATGGGCCCGCGAAAACTGTTGGCCGGCGCCGGCGCGCAACGCACGCTGCGCCTCTGCCAGCGCCACGGAAGCATCGGCGCCGGCGCGCAGCCGTCGGAACATCTCCACCATCAGGTCGCGCGTGGCGGCGCTCTCCACCGCCCAGTGGCTGACGACCAGTCCCCGCGCACCGGCATACATGAAGGCGCGTGTGAGCCCGGCAAAGCCCTCGCCGCCGCCGGCGCCCCCCGCCGTGTTGCAGGCCGACAGGACGATCAGGTCGGCGCCGAGGCGCACCTCCTCGACGACTTCCCGCATGGTCAGCCAGCCGTCCTCGCCGCGCAGATCGCCCGCCGTCGAAAGGGCCAGCGCCGGCTGCTGTGCGGCGGTTTCGGTTTCCTCGACGAACTCGCCGCCCAGCACGCCGTGCGTGGCGAAGAGAACGTAGCGGGCATCGGCCATCGTCGGCTGCTTCGCCGCATGTTCCTGCGCCGCCTCGCCGATCAGCAGGCGCGTGCGTGCGCCATCGAGGATGCCGGCGATGCGCCGCGCCTCCTCCGCCGTTTCCGGCAGTGGCGCCAGGCCGCCGCGCAAGGGTGCCGGCGCGCCGGCACCCTTGCCGAAGCGAGGATCGGCAAAGGCCACCAGTTGCTCCGCATGCCGCCGGGGCGACGACGGCGCCTCGCGCAGTGCGGCCAGCGCGGCAGTCGAGGGCAGGTAGCCGATGCGGTAGCGGTCGCCCAGATAGGGCAGTACGGCGTATTCGGCGAACGGCGGTCCCGCCACCCGTCCCGCGGCAAAACGGCGGCGCTCCTCCTCGCCGTAGCGCTCCACCAGCATGCCCAGTGGCAGGGTGTGCAAGGGGCCGTCGCCGACGACGATGAGGCGGGAGACTCCGCCGAGAAGCCCGGCGGCGGGCTCGAACAGGTCGCGGTAGAGCGCGTGGAGCGGTTCCGGATCGAGGGCTTGCAGGCTGGCGAGATCTCCCTGCACGGCAACCGCTTCGAGCGGCGCGCGCAGGTTGCGGATGCGCTCGGCGACTGCGGTCCGTCCCGGCGCAATCGACACGACGGCAAAGCGCTCGCGCGTCATCACGAAGAGCGCGCTGCGCTGGCGCAACAGCGCAAAGCTCAGCAGCGCCTCGCCCGGCCGCAACAGCGCCTGGATTCGCGCCGCCTCGATCCGGCGCGGCGCCACCAGCTCCATGTATTGCGGGAACTCGCGCCACAACTCGGCTTCGGCCGCGGCCAGGGCCGCTTCGATATCCGGCTGTCGCCCGTTCGCGCCGGGCGTCCGCCCCTCGGGCCACATCGCCTCATCCTCGGTGTCGGCCAGGATGGCCGACACCTCCGGGCGCCCCCCCTGACGTAGCGCCTCCAGACGGTCGAGCAGGCTATCCCGCCGCGCCCTGAGGCTGCGGAAACGCTCGCTGCGTCCATACTCGCTCACCTGCGCCTGGCGCAGCATTTCGCTGAAGATGCGGCTCTGCGTGAGGGCGGTGACGGAGAACGCTTCGCGATCATGGCCGGACGCCGGCTCGCGCTGGTGCTGGCGCATCAGCAGGTTGGTCAACTCCCGGTACATCAGCAGGAACTGGCCGATCACGCCGTGCCGCAACTCTTCCGGCAGGCCGCGCGTCTGGGCGAACAGCCTTTCCGCCGCGGCCACGCCCTCGCGGTAGGCGGCGATCGCCTCGGGCAGCCGTCCCTGCTGCGCGAGGCAGCGGCCATAGCGCTGTCCGAAGCGCGCCTGGGAAAACGGCGTGCCGTTGCTGCGGGCGTTGTCGACGGCGCGGCGGTGCCATTGCTCGGCCTCCTTCATCCTGCCCTGCGCCTCGAGCGCCAGGGCCAGTACCGACATGGCACCGGTGGTCGCCTCGACCCGCTCGCCCGCGCGCTGGATCAGCTGCTCGGTGGCAGCCTGCAGTTGCTCGACCGCTTCGGGGCGATTCTGCAGCATCAGCAAGTGGCCGATCTGGTAGCGGGTGCGCGCCGTCAGCCGGTGCGAGTCGCCGAACAACTCCTCGTTCAGACGCAGCGCCTCGCGCAGGCTGCGCTCCGCCGTCTCGAAGTTCTTTTGCTGCATCTGCAGGCGACCATGGAAGAACAGGGTGCCGGCGCGCACCTTGCGCAAGGCGGCTTCGTCGCGCCCTTCGGTCAGGGCGAGGGCTTTTTCGAGCAGTGAACCGGCTTCACGCTGCTGCCCCATGTCGCCGAAGGCGTGCGCCGCGCCCGTGAAGATGGTTACGCGCAACGGCCTTTTTTCTTCCGGGAGTTCGTCGGCCCAGGCGAGCGCCTGACGCAAAGCCGCCTCCGCTTCGCTCAGGCGGCCCAGCTTGTAGAGCGTCTGGGCGTACTGCGAAAGCCCGCGCACGCAGGGCGTCGCATTCTCGCCGCGCACACGCTGGCATATCTCGACGCCCTCCTTGCCGGCGACGGCGGCTTCCTCGTAGCGGCCCTGCAGGTGCAGACTGCTGCCGAGAAGGATGAGGCCGATCGCAACCGGCCCGCTTTCGCCCCCGGCTCGTTCGCGCGCCCGCTCCAGAAGGCGCCGCGACTGCTCCTCGGCGCGCACCACCTCGCCGGCCTTGAGCTGGTTCTGGATTTCGGCGGCGGCACGCGGGAACGCCATGCCGGATTCGCCGCCGCGCCGGCCCCGCTGGGCGTCGGCGGGCGTCGCCAAGATCGCGCCGCACAAGGCAAGGACGAGGCCGAGGTGGCGCGGCATCTGGGCTACTCGCTGCCGGCGCGTTCCTTGAGAAGGGGCTCGGTAGGGCGCTCGGCATGCAGCTTGCGCCATTCCTCGCGGGCCAGATGGAACACCTCATGGCGTTCGAGCGCAAGCGCATAGGCAACGCGATCGGAAAACTTTGCACTCGCGGCCGGTTGCAGCCGCTTGAGCTTGGCCCAGGTTTGCACGTCCAGCACGGCGAAATCGGCGCTGCGGCTGATGCGACGTCCATTGGCCAGGCGCGCCTCGACGCTCCAGGAGTAGGCTTCGCCGGCCTTGAGTCGCACGCCCGCGGGAAGTTGCCCCGTCTCGCCTTTCTGCTCGAATTCCGCCACCGGCTGGCCCGCGCTGTCGATGATCTGGATGCGATAGGTCTCCGCCCCCGGCACGGCTGTCCAGCGGAAGGGCGGTCGCTCTTCCGGCACCCGCACCGACACCGGCTCGAGCAGCTTGACGTTGACCGCCGGCCCAAGGCTGCGCATGACGATGGTTGCCTGCTGCACCGAGGCCGGTTTCACCCGCACCGGCGGAATGGCATCCACCGGCAGCTTGTGCTTCTCCGGCTTCGCCCCCTGCAGGGCGGATGGCGCCTTGTCGCCGATCTGGTAGCGGCCGGCCCCCTTCAGGCGGTATTCCTCGCCGCTGGCCAGATAAAGCACCGTCGCGGTAGCGCCCTGGGCAAGACGCAGCCTGGCGCCACCCTCCAACTCGGCCAATACGCCAAGAACGCTGCCGTCCTGCTCGGCCTCGATGCGGCCATTGGCATCCGTGATCATGGCAACGCCGGCGGCAAGGACGCCAGGTGCCATCAGGCCGCCCAGTCCTGCAATGAAAAACCGAACGACATTGAGCATTTCAATCTCCTCAATCAAAAGTCAGTCCGCAGAATACGGTGCGGGACGCCAGCCGTACACTTCCACGGCAGCGCGGCCCTTCACGGCCCTTTCGCCAAGCGGCACAAAGCCGTCGCGGCAGGGCAGCCGGTCGAGCACGGCGCGCGAGGCGAGCAGCGGATAGCCGGCTTCCTTGGTCAGCCCCTCGATGCGCGAGGCGGTGTTGACCGCATCGCCGATGGCCGTGTATTCGTGCCGGTCGGCTGCGCCAATATACCCCACCACCGCCGCGCCGTAATGCAGTCCGATGCCGATCGCCAGCGGCGCGTGGCCCTCTGCCGCCAGTTCCCGATTGAATTCCGCCAGCGCAGCCAGCATCGCTTGCCCCGCGGCAAAGGCGTCGGCGCAGGAATTGCCGCGCGGCTGCGGCGCGCCGAAGAAGGCCATGATGCCGTCGCCCATGAACTTGTCGAGCGTGCCGCCGTGGGCATGGATCGCCGCCACCATGCGGCTGAAATAGCGGTCGAGCAGGCGCGTCACCTCTTCCGGCGGCAGCGATTCGGACAAGGTGGTGAAGCCGCGGATGTCGGAAAACAGCAGGCAGATCTCGCGCCGCTCGCCGCCCAGTTGCGGCTGCAGCCGCCCGCCGAGGATTTCGCCCAGCACCGCGGGACTGACCAGGCCGGCAAAGGCCGCGCGCAGCCAGCGCTTCTCGCGCGTTGCGAACCAGGCTTCGAGGGCCGCGCGCGACGAGGCAGCCAGCGCGGCAGCCAGCGTCGGCCAGGCCAGCGGCACGTGCACGCCGCGCACCAGCAGCAGGGCTTCTAGCGCCAGCGCCGCCAGCAGCGCCAGCCCCAACAGCAACGCGCCGGTGGCGCCGGGGCGCAACCACCAGACCAGCGACGCCGCGCACACCAGCAGCAGCGCGACCGTCCCGTCCAGCGGCCTCACCACCCGCCCCTCGAGCAGGCTGCGCATCTGCTGGGCATGGATGAGCACGCCATGCGTCGTCTCGCGATCCTGGTCCCAGGCCGCCAGCTTGACCGGCAGCTTGAGCTGGTCCTCGTAGGGAAGCACGGTGCCGAGCATCACCACCTTGCCGCCGAACTGCCGCTCCAGGGCGGCGGCGTCGCCGGCCGCCTGCAGGGCCAGCACTTCGCGCAGCGGCACGTAGCCGAAGCCCGGGCCAAGGGCGAACTGCACGAGTCCGTACTCGACCGGCACGTCCAGCCGGCGGGCCAGCTGCCCGGCCAGGGTCGGCACGACGGCGCCGCCCTCTCCCAGCCGCTCGTCGAAGCGCCGGATGGTGCCGTCCTCGTCGAGCTGCACCAGGACATAGCCGACGCCTTCGCGCCCCGCCACGGTAAGGAAGGGCTGGTGCACCGGACGGGCGGCCCCGGCGGCATCGACGGTGATGCCGAGCACCAGCGGCGCCACGCTGCGCAGTCGCAGCATGCCGCGCAGCAGGGCGGCATCGAGGCCCGGCTTGAGGGCATCGTAGCTGGTCTGCGGGAACGTCACGTCGAGACCGACGGCGCGCGGCTTGGCCATCGCCATCGCCTCCAGGAAGCGGCCCAATTCGACGTGCATGGTGGCGAGCGGCAGATTCATCTCCCGCATCGTCGCGTCATCGATGCCGACCACCACCACTTCCTGCGCAACGGGCAGCGGCGCGACCTGGCGCAGCAGGCGGAATTGCAGGTCGAGCCAATTCAGCTCGAGCAGGCGCGCCGGCGGCGAGAAATGCGCGGCCAGCAGGACGAGCAGCGCCAGCGCAAAGCCGACGCGCAACTGCACTGCATGGATGCCGCCTTGGGAAGACTGAGAGACCGACATGGTCCTCCAGCCGGAAAAAACTAGATTATGCCTCGCGCGCGCAGGCTGTCGATATCCGCGTCGACATAACCGGCCTCGCGCAGGATCTCATCGCTGTGTTGGCCCGGTGCCGGCGCGCTGCGCTCGATGGTGAAGTCGTATTCGGACAGCTTGTAGGGCGGCGCCAATTGAGGCAGGCCATCGGCCTCCACCACCATGCCGCGCGCCTGCAGCTGTTCGTTGTCGAGCGCCTCGGCGATGGTGAGCACCGGCGTCACGCAACAGTCGACGCCGGAGAATTTTTCGATCCAGTGGCTTTGCGGCTGGCCGGCGAAGACGGCGGCGAGCTCCCGCTTCGCCTGCTCGCCCTTGGAGCCGAAGGCGAGATGGGAGGGCTTGAGGTCGGGCCGCCCGAGCGTGTCGCAGAGCCGCTCCCAGAACTTCTTCTCCAGCGCGCCGACCGCCATGTGGCGGCCGTCCGCGGTGGCGTATACGCCGTAGCAGGGCACCCCGCCGGAGAGCAGGTCCGCGCCGCGCGGCGGCGGCGCCAGACGCGCCAGGAGCCCCGCCAGCGGAAACACGGCATGCGCGAACACCGCGTCGGTCATGGCGACATCGACCTTCCGGCCGCGGCCCGTGGCGCGCGCATCGATCACCGCGGCGAGCAGTCCCACCAGCGGCGCCAGCGCGCCGCCGAGGAGATCGCCGATCTGGAAGTTGGGCACGGCGGGCGGCCCGCCGGCCGCGCCGATCTGGTCGAGCACGCCGGCGTAGCCGATGTAGTTGATGTCGTGGCCGGCGCGCTGGGCGTAGGGGCCGTCCTGGCCGTAACCGCTGATGGAGCAGAAGACGATGCGCGGATTGATCTCGGCAAGCGCCGCGTAGCCGATACCGAGCTTGTCCATGACGCCGGGGCGGAAGCCCTCGATGACGACGTCCGCCGACAAAGTCAGTCGCCGGAACACGGCGACACCCTCGGGTTTTTTCAGGTCGAGGCGCAGCGCGCGCTTGTTGCGGTTGACGAGCTTGAAGAAGGCGCTGGTTTCCCCTGGCCGGGCGCCCATCGTACGGGCGTAGTCGCCCTCGCCGGTGTCCTCGATCTTGACGACGTCGGCGCCGAGGTCGGCGAGGTGCTGGGTGGCGACGGGGCCGGGCAGCAGCCGGGTGAGGTCGAGCACGCGCAGGCCGGCGAGCGGCTTGGCGCGGGACTCAGTCATACTTGCGAGCGTCGTCGATGACCTTGCCGTCGTTGGGCAACTCGCCCGGGCGGCACAGCGCAACCTCGCCGCGCAGCTTGGTGATGTCGCGGATGCTGGCGGCAAGCGCCTCGGCAACTCCGTCGGGCGCGCCTGCGATTTCGCAGCGCAGGGTCATGCGGTCCTGGCCGGTCTCGTTGTCCACCACCAGGCGAGCCTTGGTCACCTGCGGATGGCGCTTGACGACTTCCGCCACCTGGCTCGGGTGCACGAACATGCCCTTCACCTTGGCGGTCTGGTCGGCGCGGCCCATCCAGCCCTTGATGCGCACGTTGCTGCGGCCGCAGGGGCTGATGCCCGGCAGCACCGCCGACAGATCGCCGGTGCCGAAGCGGATCAGCGGATAGTCCGGGTTGAAGCTGGTGATCACCACCTCGCCGACCTCGCCCGCCGCCACCGGGTCTCCGGTCCCGGGACGGACGATCTCGAGGATCAGCGACTCCTCCAGCACCAGGCCCTCGCGCGCCTCCGTCTCGTAGGCGACAAGGCCGAGGTCGGCCGTGCCGTAGGCCTGCAGCGCGTTGATGCCGCGCTCGGCGCACAGCGCCTTCTGGTTCGGGAAGAACGCTTCGCCGGAGACCACCGCTTTCTTCAGGCTGGAGACGTCCATCTTCAGCTCGTCGGCCTTCTCGAGGATGATCTTCAAGAAGGACGGCGTGCCGATGTAGCCCGTCGGCTTCAAGTCGGCGATGGCCTGCACCTGCATCTCGGTCTGGCCGACGCCGGCGGGAAACACCGCGCAGCCGATCTTGCGCAAAGCGCCTTCCGTCATGAAGCCGGCCGGCGTGAAGTGATAGGAGAAGGTGTTGTGCACCAGATCCCCGGCGCGGAAGCCGGCGGCGTGGAGTGAGCGGGCAAAGCGCCACCAGTCCTCGCCGGTGCCTTCCGGATCGTAGATCGGGCCAGGCGAACTGAAGACCCGGCCGAGCCGGCCCACCGGCGTGGCATTCAGCCCGCCGAAAGGTGGCAGGGCCTTCTGCCGTTCGATCAGTTCGTGCTTGCGGATGACCGGCAGCTGAGCCAGCGCCGCGCGGCTGCTCACCTGCTTCGCATCGACGCCCTTGTACAGCTCGGCGAAGGCCGGGGCGTGCTGCATGGCGTGTGCCACCTGATTAGGCAGGGCGGCGAAGAGGTCCCGCTCGCGCTGTTCGGGGTCGCGGGTTTCCAGCGTATCGAAATATTTCATCAGGACGATCGCGGCTGTTAGGCGAGCCAGCGCTTGCGGCGGCGGTAGTGCTTGACGTCGCGGAAGCTCTTGCGGCCGCCGGACGACAGGCCGAGGTAGAACTCCTTGACGTCCTCGTTGGCGGCAAGCTCCTTGGCATCCCCTTCCATGACGACGCGGCCGTTCTCGAGGATGTAGCCGAAGTCGGCATAGCGCAGCGCCACCATGGTGTTCTGTTCGGCCAGGAGGAAGCTCACCTTCTCGCGCTGGTTGAGGTCGCGCACGATTTCGAAGATCTCCTCGACGATCTGCGGCGCAAGTCCCATCGACGGCTCGTCGAGCAGGATCATGGTCGGTTTGGCCATCAGCGCACGGCCGATGGCGGTCATCTGCTGCTCGCCACCGGAGGTGTAGCCGGATTGGCTGTTGCGGCGCGTCTTCAGGCGCGGAAAATAATGGTAGACGCGCTCGAGGCTCTCCTTCAGCTCGGCGCGCGAAATGCTGCGCGTATAGGCGCCGGTGAGCAGGTTCTCCTCGACCGTGAGGTGGCCGAAGCAGTGGCGGCCTTCCATCACCTGCACCATGCCCTTTTTCACCAGTTCGTTCGGCGTCAGCTGATCCACGCGCTCGCCGCGGAAGGCGATCGAGCCTTTGGTCACCTCGCCGCGCTCGCCCTTGAGCAGGGTGGAAATCGCCTTCAGCGTGGTGCTCTTGCCGGCGCCGTTGGCACCCAGCAGGGCCACGATCTTGCCTTCCGGCACGTCCAGCGAGACGCCCTTGAGCACCAGGATGACGTGATCGTAGATCACTTCCACGTTGTTGACGGACAGGTAGGCCGGGGCCGTCTGGGTTGCGGTGTGCGCGGTCATGTCGAGACTGAGTCTTGCTGGGTTGGCGTCAGGGAACAGGTCTGCCCGCTCCCTCACGCCAACCCTCTCCGCGAGGGAGAGGGTTGGCTGTTGCTATCAGCCCTCCTTCGAGCAGTCGCGCGGCGTGATCTTCTTCTCCGCCGCGTACTTGGCAGCCGATTCTTCCTGCATCTTGCGGATCATGGCCTTGTCGCCGACCACCCAGTTCGGCGTAACGGCCTTCCAGGCCTTGCCGTCCCAGCGTTGCACCTTGACGGCGCCCGAGCCCTCGTGGTCGAGGCAGGTGGTCTTCACCGGCGGCATCATGCCGAGCGCGCCGAGCGCCTTCAGGCGAGCCTCATCCACGTTGAGGTTCTCGAAGCCCCAGCGCACTTGTTCCGAGGTCATCACCTTGCCCTTGCCGTACTTCTCCTGGGCCTTGCGGATGGCCTCGACCCACAGGATCGCCGCGGTCACGCCGCGCATGTGGTAGGTGGAGCCGATGCGGCTCTTGTCCTCGAGGTTGCCCTTGCCTGCGGCATAGACCTTCTTCTTGATTTCGTCGAGCAGCGGATAGTTGCCCGGCGTGTTGAAGGTCATGGTGGTGTAGCCATTGGCGGCGGAACCAGCGGGGATCACGTCCTCCTCGGAGCCGGCCCACCACACGCCGAGGATCTTCCCGCTCGGATAGCCGTTGCGCTGGGCGGTCTTCAGCGCCGTGGCGTTCATCACGCCCCAGCCCCAAAGGATCACGTAGTCCGGCTTGGCCTGGCGGATCTGCAGCCACTGCGACTGCTGTTCGTTGCCCGGATGCGGCACGGCAAGCTTGATGAGCTCGAAGCCGTACTGCTTGGCGTAGGCCTCGAACACCGCGAACGGCTCCTTGCCGTAGGCCGAGTCGTGATACAGGTGCACGATCTTCTTGCCCTTCAGCTTGTCGAGCCCGCCTTCCTTGTCGCCCAAGTATTTCATCATGCCGGCGGCCTGGTTCCAGTAGCTGGTGATCAGCGGGAAGACGAAGGGGAAGACGCGGCCGTCGGCGGCATCGGAGCGGCCGTAGCCGAGGGTCGTCATCGGGATCTTGTCCTGCGCGACTCGGTCGAGCAGGCCATAGGCGATGCCGGTGGACAACGGCTCGACCATGGTGGCGCCGCCACGGGCCTTCTTCAGGCGCTCATAGCACTCGACACCGCGCGTGGCGTTGTATTCGGTCTCGCACTCCTCCCAGGCCATCTTGACGCCGTTGATGCCCCCTTGGGCATTGATCAGGCTCAGGTAGTCGATGACGCCGCCGAAGAAGCCGGATCCCCCTGCCGCATACGGACCGACGCGGTAGGACAGAGCCGGGAAGAACTGCTCCTGGGCGGAAGCAGACAGCGCCGCTGTCGCGAAGGCCGCCGCCACCAATGCTTTTTTCATGAACTTCATTGTCTACCTCCAGTGTGTGTGAAACGAACCAACTTCCGAACTTATTGTAGTAACAACGATTTATTAGAACATGGATCACTCAGTGCGGGAAGGGCCACAGCCTGAGCTTCTCCTTGCCGATCTGCCACAGTCGCGCGAGGCCGTGCGGCTCGACAATCAGGAAGAAGATGATCAGCGCGCCGAACACCATCAGCTCGATGCTCGACGAAATGCCGGACGGCAGGTTGATGCCGACCGACGTTTCCAGGAAATGGATGAACACGTTCAAGCCGATCGGCAGAAGCACGATGAAGGCCGAACCGAAGAAGGAGCCGAGGATGCTGCCGACCCCGCCGATGATGACCATGAACAGGATGCGGAACGACAGATCGAGGTTGAAGCCCTCCGGCTCCACGGTGCCGAGGTAGGCATAGGCGAACAGCGCGCCGGCCACGCCGCAGTAAAAGGAACTCACCGCAAAGGCCATCAGCTTGGTGCGCATCGGCCGGAAGCCGATCACTTCGGCCGCCATGTCCATGTCGCGGATGGCCATCCAGGAACGCCCGACGTTGGTGCGCACCATGTTCTTTGCCAGCAGCGCCATCACGCACACCACGGAGAGGACGAACAGGTACTTGCTGAAGGCGGTGTCGAAGGTGTAGCCGAACATCTGGATCTTCTGCGCGGTGATCACGCCGGAGGAGCTGTAGTTGGTGAACCAGCCCACCTTGGTCAGGCACCAGACGATGAAGAACTGCGTCGCCAGCGTCGCCGCCGCCAGGTAGAAGCCGCGGATGCGCAGGCTGGGCAGGCCGAAGACGATGCCGACCGCCGCTGCACACAGGCCGCCGAGGATGAAAGCCACCAGGATCGGCATGCCGTCGATGCGCAGCATGAAATTGTAGGAGGCGAAGGCGCCCACCGCCATGAAGGCCGCCGTGCCGAGCGACAGCTGGCCGGCATAACCGGTGAGGATGTTCAGCCCGAGCGCCGCCAGCGAAAAAATGAGGAAAGGCGTCAGGATGGCAGTAAAAGAGTAGTCGGAGAGGATGCCCATCACCGAGAGCAGCGGGACGCCGGCAAAGGCGGCGGCGAGGATGATCGCGATGCCGATCTTGTCCTGCCGGATCGGGAAGATCTGGCTGTCTTCGGCGTAGGTGGCCTTGAACTGGCCGGCTTCTCTGTAGAGCATAGTGTCCGTCTTCTCGCGTCAGATGCGGCGAATGATCTTTTCGCCGAAGAGTCCTTCGGGCCGCACCAGCAGGAACAGCAGCGCCAGCACATAAGGGAACCAGCCCTCGATGCCACCGCCGACGAGCGGGCCGATATACACCTCGGCCAGCTTCTCGGAGGCGCCGATGATCAGGCCGCCGACGATGGCGCCGGGCACGCTGGTGAAGCCGCCGAGGATCAGCACCGGCAGCGCCTTCAGGGCAACGAAGGTCAGGGCGAACTGCACGCCGTTGCGCGCGCCCCAGAGCAGGCCGGCCACCAGCGCCACGAAGCCGGCGACCGCCCAGACGATGCCCCAGATGTGCTGCAGCGGGATGCCGATCGACAGCGCGGCCTGGTGGTCGTCGGCCACCGCACGCAAGGCCCGGCCGATCTTGGTCTTCGAGAAGAAGATCGCCAGCAGGGTGACCAGCACCGCGGCGATGCCGGAGGCGATGAGGTCGAACTGGGAGACGGCCATGTTCGCGTTTTCCAGCAGCCATTCCAGCGGCACGTCTTCGATGCCGAGGTCCAGGCTGCGCACATTGGCGCCCCAGATCGCCTGGGCCAGACCCTCGACAAAGAAGGTCAGACCGATGGTGGCCATGAACAGGGTGATCTCGTGCTGGGCCACCAGCGGGCGCAGCACGATCTTCTCCGTCAGCAGGCCGAGCACGACCATCGCCACCATGGTGAGCGGCACCGCCAGCCACAACGACATGCCCGAGTCGACCAGGCCGACGGTGGTCAGCGCGGCAAAGAACACCATGGCGCCCTGGGCGAAGTTGAACACGCCGGAGGCCTTGTAGATCAGCACGTAGCCGAGCGCCACCAGCGCATACATCACGCCGGAGAGCAGGCCGCCGATGAGAACTTCGAGGAAGAATTGCATCTTCGTTCGCCTTGCTTAGTGAGCGACGCCGAGGTAGGCGTCGATGACGTCCTGGTTGGAACGCACTTCTTCGGGCGTGCCGTCGGCGATCTTTCTGCCGTAATCGAGCACCACGACGCGGTCGGAAATGTCCATCACCACGCCCATGTCGTGCTCGATGAGCACGATGGTGGTGCCGAGCTGGTCGTTGACGTCGAGGATGAAGCGGCACATGTCCTGCTTCTCCTCGACGTTCATGCCGGCCATCGGCTCGTCGAGCAGCAGGATCGACGGCTCCGCGGCCAGCGCCCGCCCCAGCTCGACGCGCTTCTGCAGGCCGTAGGGCAGGCGCCCGACCGGCGTCTTGCGGATGTGCTGGATCTCGAGGAAGTCGATGATCTCCTCGACCTTCCTGCGGTGGGCGATCTCCTCGCGCTGCGCCGGGCCCCAGTAGAGGGCGTCGAGCAGGAAGTTGGACTTCATCTTGAGGTTGCGGCCGGTCATGATGTTGTCGAGCACCGTCATGCCCTTGAACAGCGCGATGTTCTGGAAGGTGCGCGCGATGCCGGCCTTGGCGGCAGCGTAGGTGTTCATGTCGCGGTGGTGCTTGCCGCGAAAGACGATGTCGCCTTCCTGCGGCCGGTAAACCCCATTGATGACGTTGAGCATCGAGCTCTTGCCGGCGCCGTTGGGGCCGATGATGGCGCGAACTTCATGCTCGCGCACATCGAAGGAAATGTCCGTCAGCGCCTTGACCCCGCCGAAACGCAGCGAAATGTTCTTCAGGTCGAGGATCACCTCGCCGATCTGCCTGCCTTCGCTCATGATTTCCCTAAGTGTCCTTATGCCGCCTTCTTCGCCGCCTGCGACGGGAAGGTCTTCGCTTCCATGATGCGCAGGTCGGCGCTGACCTTGCCCTTGCGCCCGTCCTCGAACTTGACCTCGGTTTCGATGAACTGCGTGGCCTTGCCGGAATACAGGGCGTCGATCAGCACGCCGTACTTCTCCGCGATGAAGCCGCGCCGCACCTTGCGCGTGCGGGTCAGCTCGTCGTCGTCCGGGTCGAGCTCCTTATGCAGGATCAGGAAGCGGTGCACCTGCGAGTCGGAGAGCATGGCGTCGTGCGCCAGTTCGGCGTTGGCCTGCTCGACGCACTCCCGGATCAGTTCGTACACCTCGGGCTTCTGCGCCAGGTCGGTATAGCCCGAATAGGCGATGTTGCGGCGCTCCGCCCAGTTGCCGACCGCGCCCATGTCGATGTTGATGAAGGCGCACACCTCGTCCTTGCGGTCGCCGAAAGCCACCGCTTCCTTGATGTGGGAGAAGAACTTCAGCTTGTTCTCGATGTAGTTGGGCGCGAACATGGCGCCGCTGGCGAGCTTGCCGACATCCTTGGCGCGGTCGATGATCTTCAGGTGGCCGTCCTCGTCGAAGAAGCCGGCGTCGCCCGTGTGGAAATAGCCCTGGGCGTCGATCGATTCGGCGGTGGCGTCCGGACGCTTGTAGTATTCCTTGAGCATCACCGCACCGCGCACCAGCACTTCGCCCGAGTCGTCGATCTTCACCTCGACGCCGGGAGCCGGCGGGCCGACGGTGTCGAACTTGATCTGGCCGTCCGGCTGCAGGCAGACCGCGGCACAGGTCTCGGTCGCGCCGTAGAGCTGCTTGAGGTTCACGCCGATCGAGCGGTAGAAGCGGAACAGGTCGGGTCCGATGGCGGCGCCGGCCGTGTAGGCGACGCGGATGCGGCTCATGCCGAGCACGTTGCGCAGCGGCCCGTACACCAGCAGGTTGCCGAGCGCATAGAGCAGTCGGTCCGTACCGCTCACCGGCTTGCCGTCGAGGATCTCGGCGCCGCAGCGACGCGCCACGCCCATGAAATAGTGGAACATGTTGCGCTTGAGGGCGCCGGCATCCTCCATGCGGATCATCACCTGGGTCAGCAGGTTCTCGAACACGCGCGGCGGCGCGAAGTAGTAGCTCGGGCCGATCTCGCGCATGTCGGTCATCACCGTGTCGCCGGACTCCGGGCAGTTGATGGTGAAGCCGGCATACGCAGCCTGGGCGAAGGAGAACAGGTGGTCGCCCACCCAGGCCATCGGCAGATAGGAAAGGATGTTGTCGTCGGGCCCGAGCTTGTCGAACTCGCAGCCGCTCTGCGCCGCCGCAATGAAGGCGCCATGAGTCTGGCAGACGCCTTTCGGCTTGCCGGTGGTGCCCGAGGTGTACAGCATCACGGCGACGTCCTCGGACTTGCCCAGCTCGATCTCGCCGTCGAGGAACTCGGGGTGGTTGCTGTTGTGAATGCGCCCCATCTCCTGCACCTCGTCGAGGCCGTGCAGGAAAGCCTGATTGTAATGGCGCAGGCCGCGCGGGTCATCGTAAAGGATGTGCTGCAGGTCGGGGCACTGCGACATGTTTTCGAGGAGTTTGTCGACCTGCTCCTGGTCCTCGACGATGGCGAACTTGATGCCGGCATCCTGCAGCACGAAGACCATTTCGGCCGCCACGGCGTCCTGGTACAGGGGGACGGGCACGCCGCCGAGACATTGCGCGGCATACATTGCCCAGTACAGGCGGGGACGGTTGTCGCCGATGATGGCCAGGTTGTCGCCGCGCTTGAAGCCCAGCTCGGCGAGGCCGCAGGCCATGGCGCGCACTTCCTCGGCCACCTGCGACCAGGTCCAGGTCTGCCAGATGCCCATGTCCTTCTCGCGCGTCGCCGGATGGTTCGGCCGCACCTGGGCGTGATGTTTCAGAAGGCGAGGAAACGTGCTGAGCGACGACAGTCGAACGTTGTCCGACATGGACTCCTCCTGTTGCTTGCGCTGGCGCCTTGGACGGCAATCCGCCCGGCGCTGTTCTGTTCAATGCAGCGGCCGATGATTCTCCATCGGACGCACCGCCGAGTCAAACCGGGCGGCTGTTCGGGACCAGTACCCGATAAACGAGCTAGGTTACTGAAGCACCCTCTCCCGCGCTGTCATCCGACAGACAATCCTGTAAACTGCGTTTCATGCTTACCTTGGGCGAAATGCTGCAGGCCAGCCTCTGGTCGCGTTCCCTCAGTCCCGAACAGTTGCGGCGGATCGAAAGCGAGATCGTCACCCGCCAGATCCCGGCGGGCGGCTTCGTCTGCCGCAAGGGGGAGCCGGTCGAACACTGGGTCGGGGTGATCGACGGCCTGGTGAAGATGACCAACCTGTCGGCCGACGGCAAGCCTACCACCTTCACCGGCCTGCCTGCCGGCGGCTGGTTCGGCGAAGGCTCGCTGTTCAAGGATGAACCGCGCCGCTACGACGTTGTTGCGCTGCGCAATAGCCACGTCGCCTACATGCCGAAGTCCACTTTCAATCGGCTGCTCGACACCAGCATCGAATTCAACCGTTTCCTGCTGGTACAGCTGAACGAACGACTGGGCCAGTTCATCGCCATGGTGGAATACGATCGCCTGCTCGAGCCGGACGCCCGCGTGGCACGCAGCCTGGCGGCCATGTTCAACCCCCACCTCTACCCTGGCATCGGTCCGCAACTGCAGATCTCGCAGGAGGAAATCGGCTACCTGGCCGGCCTCTCGCGCCAGCGCGCCAACCAGGCGTTGAAGGCCCTGGAGAAGGCCGGCCTGTTGCGCGTCGAGTATGGCGGCATCACCGTGCTCGACCTCGACGGCCTGCGGAACTTCGGCGCCTGACGGCGCCGATGAATCACATGCTCCTGCGGTATTGCCCACCCACCTCGAAGAGGGCCTGGGTGATCTGGCCCAGCGAGCAGCAGCGCACCGCCTCAACCAGCACCGCGAAGACGTTGCCGTTCTCGATGGCCGTCTGCTTCAGGCGCGCCAGCATCGGGCCCGCTTCGGCAGCATGGCGCTGCTGGAAATCGGCCAGCCGCTTCAGTTGCGACTGTTTCTCTTCTTCCGTCGAACGCGCCAGCTCGATTTCGTATTGGGCGTCGCCTTTCGGGTTGCGGAAGGTATTCACGCCGATGATCGGGTAGGAGCCGTCGTGCTTGCGGTGCTCGTAGTAGAGCGACTCCTCCTGAATCTTGCCGCGCTGGTAGCCGGTCTCCATGGCGCCGAGCACGCCGCCGCGCGAGGAAATCGCCTCGAATTCCTTCAGCACGGCCTCCTCGACCAGGTCGGTCAGCTCGTCGATGACGAAGGCGCCCTGGTTCGGGTTCTCGTTCTTCGCCAGGCCCCATTCCCGATTGATGACGAGCTGGATGGCCATGGCGCGGCGCACCGACTCCTCGGTCGGCGTGGTGATGGCCTCGTCGTAGGCGTTGGTGTGCAGCGAGTTGCAGTTGTCGTAGATGGCAATTAACGCTTGAAGGGTGGTGCGGATGTCGTTGAAGGCCATCTCCTGGGCGTGCAGCGAGCGGCCCGAGGTCTGCACGTGGTATTTGAGCTTTTGCGAGCGCTCGTTGGCGCCGTAGCGGTTCTTCATCGCCACCGCCCAGATGCGGCGGGCGACGCGGCCGATCACCGTGTACTCCGGGTCCATGCCGTTGCTGAAGAAGAAGGACAGGTTCGGCGCGAAGTCGTCGATGTGCATGCCGCGCGCGAGATACGTTTCCACGTAGGTGAAGCCGTTGGCCAGCGTGAAGGCCAGCTGCGAGATCGGGTTCGCCCCGGCCTCGGCGATGTGGTAGCCGGAGATCGACACCGAGTAGAAGTTCTTCACGTCGTTATGGACGAAGTACTCCTGGATGTCGCCCATCATCTTGAGGGCGAACTCGGTGGAGAAGATGCAGGTGTTCTGGCCCTGGTCCTCCTTGAGGATGTCGGCCTGCACCGTGCCGCGCACGCTGGAGAGTACCCACTCGCGGATCTTGTCGGCCTCGTCCTCGGTCGGCTCGCGCTTGTTGTCGGCGCGGAACCGGTCGAGCTGCTGGTCGAGCGCCGTGTTGAAGAACATGGCGAGGATCACCGGCGCCGGGCCGTTGATGGTCATCGACACCGAGGTGGTCGGGCAGACCAGGTCGAAGCCGGAATACAGCACCTTCATGTCGTCGAGCGTGGCAATCGACACGCCCGAGTTGCCGACCTTGCCGTAGATGTCCGGCCGCAGGTCCGGGTCGCAGCCGTAGAGCGTCACCGAGTCGAAGGCGGTCGACAGGCGGTGCGCCGGCATGCCCTCGGAGACCTTCTTGAAGCGGCGGTTGGTGCGGAAGGCGTCGCCCTCGCCGGCGAACATGCGCGTCGGGTCCTCGTTCTCGCGCTTGAAGGCGAACACGCCCGCCGTATACGGGAAGGAGCCGGGCACGTTCTCCTTCATGAGGAAGCGCAGCGTCTCGCCCTCGTCCTCGAACTTCGGCAGCACCACCTTGCGCAGCTTGGTGCCGGACAGGCTCTCGTAGACCAGACCGGTGCGCACTTCCCTGTCGCGGATCTTCACCACGTACTCGTCGCCGGCGTAGGCGCGCTGCATGTCGGGCCACATCTCGAGCAGCTTCCTGGCGCGCGGATCTAGCTGGCCGTCCTTCCAGGCGATCAGCTCGTCGAACTGTGCCGCATCCTTGCCGCAGCCCTCGAACAGCGCCTTGGCCGTGCGCAGGCTCTGCCGCTCGCGGGCAATGGTCGCCTGTTCGGCGGTATGTTTGTGGTAGCCGCGCACCGAATCGGCGATGTCGGCGAGGTAGCGCACGCGCTCGGCCGGCACGATGGCGCGGCCGCGCGAGGACTGCTTCACCGCCACTTTCGGCAGCTTGCCGGGCGCGGCTTTCAGGCCGAGCGCGACCAGCTTCGCCAGCAGCGCCTGGTAGAGCGCCGTGACGCCGTCGTCGTTGAAGCGCGCCGCCATGGTGCCGAACACCGGCATCTCCTCGAGCGGCACGGCGAACAGCTCTCGGTTGCGTTGCACCTGCTTGCGCACGTCGCGGAAGGCATCCTCGGCGCCCTTGCGGTCGAACTTGTTGATGGCGACGAAGTCGGCGAAATCCAGCATGTCGATCTTCTCGAGCTGGCTGGCGGCGCCGAACTCGGGGGTCATGACGTAGAGCGAGGCGTCCACATGCGGCACGATGGCGGCGTCGCCCTGGCCGATGCCCGAGGTCTCGACGACGACGAGGTCGAAGCCGGCCAGCTTGCAGGCCGCGACGACTTCCGGCAGCGCGGCGGAAATCTCCGAGCCGGTGTCGCGGGTGGCCAGCGAGCGCATGAAGACGTTGGGGTGGCCGATGGCGTTCATGCGGATGCGGTCGCCGAGCAGCGCGCCGCCGGTGCGCTTGCGCGAGGGGTCGACCGCCACCACGGCGATCTTCAACTTGTCGTCCTGGTCGAGGCGCAGGCGGCGGATCAGTTCGTCGGTGAGGCTCGACTTGCCCGAGCCGCCGGTGCCGGTGATGCCGAGCGTCGGCACCTTGGCCTTGGCGCCGTCCTGCAGCAACTGACTTTTCAGCTTGTCGTCCACCGCGCCGTTCTCCAAGGCGGTCATCAGGCGGGCGAGCGCTCGGCGGTCGCCGGATTCGATCGCCTTCAGGTCACGCGGGGCGGCCTGGGTCAGGTCGAAGTCGCAATGGGCGACCATGTCGTTGATCATGCCCTGCAGGCCCATCTTCTGGCCGTCCTCGACGGAGTAGATGTGCGCTACGCCGTAGTCGTGCAGCTCGCGGATCTCGGCCGGCACGATGACGCCGCCGCCGCCGCCGAAGACCTTGATGCCCTCGCCGCCGCGCTGCCTCAGCAGATCCACCATGTACTTGAAGTACTCGACGTGGCCGCCCTGGTAGGAGGAGACGGCGATGCCCTGCACGTCCTCCTGCAGCGCGGCGGTGACGATCTCCTCGACCGAACGGTTGTGGCCGAGGTGGATCACCTCGGTGCCGGTGGACTGCAGGATGCGCCGCATGATGTTGATCGAGGCATCGTGGCCGTCGAAGAGCGAGGCGGCGGTGACGAAGCGCACCTTGTGCTTCGGCTTGTAGGGACTGATCTTCTGGCTCACGCTCAAATCGGTCATGGCGGGCACTCTGGCAGCGAGTAGGGAAAGGGCAATCTATCTGACGTTGACGTCAACGTCAACCTGGGCCCGCAGCCAAGTGTCTGTCGAGCAAGGGGTTTGTCGCAACGACGACAATCCCCCGAAAAGGCGCGGCAGGGGCATGGCCACGATTCAAAACCCGAAATCCAGGCAGGCGGCGCGATACCTGGCTTCGATTTCGCCGAACCGTCCGGCCACGGCCGGCCAGGAGACGCCCAGGTGGGCGCGGGCGAAGTCCGAAAGCGCCGGCACCACGCTGCGCGGCACCGTGCCGATGTCCAGGGCGTAGGACAGCACTTCGGCGACGTGCACGATGTTCGAATAAGCCTCGTAGTTCGTCACATCCGGCTGGTGGTGGCCATCGATGGCCTCGACGAACGCCTCGGGAAGACGCCAGTATCCGGCCAGGATGCTGCCGACCTGTCCATGGTCGAGGCCGAGGACCTCGCGCTCGGCCTCGACGGTGTCGGTGTCGGTGTCGAGCGCCGCCATGCGGGCAAGGATCTCCTCGAATTCGCGCGGGAAAGCAACCACGATCAGCAGCTGGCCGATGTCGTGCAGCAGGCCGGCGTTGAACGCCAGTTCCTCGTCGAAGGCGGTTTCCCGCGCCAGCGCACCGGCACATGCCGCGACGGCGAAGCTGTGCCGCCAGAAGGCGGTCGGATCGAACCCCGGCGCCAAAGGCTGAAACTGGCGCACCAGCGCAGTCATGAGGACGAGTTGGCGCACGCGATTGAAGCCGAGCAGGGTGATTGCATCCATGAGGCTGCCGATGCGCTGCCGTCCTCCCTGCGCGGCGGCATTCGCGGCACCGAGAATGCGCGCAACCAGGACCGGATCGGCATTGACGCGGCCGACCAGCCGTTCGACGGTCTCGGTTTCGTCCTCGATGGCGCCGAGAATGTCGCCCACCACGGCCGGCAGCGCCGGCAGATCGGCGATCCGGGACAGCACGGTTTCGCGGCTCAGGACAGGGCTCATGCCAAAGCCTTCCGCCGGTAGTCGAGGACGGCCTGCATCAGCGACTGCATTTCCGGATTGCCGCGATGACGATGGAAGAGGTGCTGGACGCGCGCTTCCATGCGCGCCAGTTCATCGGCGATCTCGGCTTCGGAGCGCGGATCGGGCCTGTCCACGACAATGCACTCGACGCCGCGCCGGCACAAGCCGGCCAGGACGGCATCGTCGAGTTCAGTCCCGGCGGTCAGCAATACGGCACCGGCGGCATTGCGCACCTCCTCGGCAAGCCGCATGCCCGCTTGCGCTTCCTGGATCGGCACGACCAGCCGACGCGTTTTCATGGCGCCTCCTCCGATGAGACCCCGCCAGCATTCGTCCGGCTGGCAAAGGCGGCAAACCCATATTCTTTTTAGCATCTTTCATATGGGTTTATCGGCAGGATGCGGCCATAACTTGACCTCGCCTTGGTTGGCGAAAGCCATAGGGCTATGATGCCTATTACCCCACTCCGACACGAGGAGCAAGCAATGACTGCCAAGCTGCTGCTTACCCGGCTGACCCTGCTGCTGTTGGTTGCGACCCTGCTCGCCGCCTGCGCCGGCCTGACCCTGCAAAGCGAGATCGACGGCCTGATGAAGGAAGGCCAGCAGCTTTATTCGGAAAAGAAATACGACGCGGCCATCGACAAGTTCGTCATCGTCATCGGCAAGGATCCCGCCTACTGGCAGGCCTACCTGTGGGCGGCGCGCGCCTTCATCGCCAAGGGCAACTGGGGCGACGCCATCGCCAACGGCCGCAAGGCTTTCGAGCTCGCGCCGAAGGACAAGGAAACGCTGCCGGTGTTCGTCCAGGCCCTCTTCGGCGGCGGCGCCGATGCGCTGAAGAACGGCCGCTTCGCCGAGTCGGTGAACCTCTTCGTCGAATACCTCAAGCTCGAGCCCGGCAGTACCCAGGCCTGGCTCAACGTCGGCAAGGCCTACCTCGGCCAGAAGGATTTCCGCCAGGCGCTCGGCGCCTTCGCCCAGGGGCTGGCCGCCGGCGGCGGTGCGGAACGCCAGGAGCTGGTCCGCCAGCTCCTCGACGGCGGCGTGCAGGCCTTCGCCAGCGGCAGGCACCGCGAGTCGATCGACCTGCTCAGGGAGTACCTCAAGTACGACGCAAGGAACCTGCAGGCCTACCTGAACATTGCCAAGGCCTACTGGGAAACCGGCGACCGGGGCAAGGCGCTGGACGCCTTCAGGCAGGTGCTGCAGCTCGATCCGCGCCAGGAGGAGGCGCTGCGCTACATGCTGCGGCGCTGACCCCGCCTACTCCACCACCTTGATCGGCTGTCCGGCCGGCGGCTCCCCGCCGGCATAGACGCCGTTGAGCAGGCGCAGCTGCGCCTCGGCGTTGCCGCCCAGCGGCGACTGCCGCGCCAGCTGCCCGAACGCGCCGCGCCGGTAGGGCGCCGTCTTCAGCGCCCAGGGGCGCGCCGCCGCCCGGTCCGCCGCAGTGAAGGCGCGGAACGAGGCCTCCGCCTGCCGCAACTGGCCGCGGGCGCGGGCAAGCGCCTGCGCATCACGGGCGCCGTAGAACAGCAGGAAATACCGGTTGGCGGGTCCGGTCGCCACGGTCGCCTCGACCGCCTGCGCCTGTCCCTGCCGGTTGCGGGCAATGCCGGCGAAGTGGGTGGCGGGAAAACCGCCCAATGCCAGCCGCTCGGTACGCCCTTGCTCCAGCCGGAAGACATTGCGGATGATCTCGTCGTGGGAATTGCCGGCCTTCGGCGGCACCACCTGCACGACCAGGCCGGCATCCCCGGCGCTATTCACCAGCGCCACTGCCTCATGAGAATTCTGCACGCGCCAACCCTCCGGCGCGGTCAGCACGATGCCGAGCGGCTCATGGTAGAAGTTCCGTCCGCGCGTGACGCCCTGCTCGCGGCTCTCGCCGAAGGCCATGCCGTCGATGGCCTGCAGGTAGCGGGCGCGGCCCTCGTCGCCGTACTTGCCCTTGTACTGTGCGGCGAACCGGGCGATGTCCTGCAGGCGCTTGTCGTTGCTCGGGTGCGAGGCCAGCCATCCCGCGCCGGCCGTCGGCGTGCGCCCCTCGGCGCGCGCGGTGTCGGAGACGTATTGCTCCTGGCTCTTCAGCACGCGGATGACATCGATCATGTTCTTCGGATCGTAGTTGTTGCGCGCCAAGTATTCCGCGCCGAGCTGGTCGGCCTGCGTTTCCTGATCGCGGCTGTAGGAGGCGATGTAGCCGGCCGCCACGCCCTGCGACAGCGTGCTGGCAATGTCGGTGGCGCCGCTCACGCCCTTCACCTCGAGCACGGCGCCGAGGACGGTGGCGGCCAGCACGCCGAGGCCCGCCGTCCGCTGGCGCGTGGCACGCTGGGCGCCATGACGGGCGGTAACGTGGCCGATCTCGTGGCCGATGACGCCGGCCAGGTCGGCCTCGCTCTCCATGTAGGCCATCAGGCCACGGGTGACGTAGACATAGCCGCCGGGCAACGCGAAGGCGTTCACCTCCGGGCTGTCCAGCACCGTGAAATGCCACTCCAGGTTCTTGCGGTGGGACTGCTTCGCCAGGCGCTGGCCCAGCTCATTCACGTAGGCCTGCAGGCGCGGGTCGGCGTAGACGCCGTAATCCTGCAACACCTCCTCGTGCGCCTTGCGGCCTTCGGCGATCTCGCTGCGCTCGTCCATGACGGTCAGTTCGCGCTGCCCGGTGACCGGGTTCGTCACGGTTGCGCAGCCGGCCAGCAACGCGGCGGCAAGGGCGATCAGCGGCACTCCGAAGTGCATGACATCCCTCCTCGAGTGGATCGGCTGGCGGAATATCCGCCAGCGCAGATTTAACCATGCGACTGGCGCTCAGCGGTAGCGCTCGAAGATGCGGCTGCGCCCGGCGCCGTCGAAGGAGACCACGTCGTAGGGGTCTTTCCGGCCCGGCACTTCCATGCCGGGCGAGCCGGACGGCATGCCCGGCGCCGACAGTCCCGTCACAGCCGGCTTCTCGCGCAACAGCCTCTTGATCGCCGAGGCCGGCACGTGGCCCTCGATGACATAGCCCCCCACTTTCGCCGTGTGGCAGGAAGCCAGCCGCTGCGGCACGCCGAAGCGTCCCTTCACCGCCTGCATGTCGCGTTCCATCACGGTCTTCACGCGGAAACCGTTCGCCTCCAGATGCTCGGCCCACTTCCCGCAGCAGCCGCAGTTCGGGTCCTTGTGCATCACCACCTCCGGCAGCGGCTCGGCGCCGGCACCGAAGGCGGCTAGCATTGCCGCAAGGGCAACGGCGGCTCGCAATGTCTTCCCCATAGCGTCAATTTCCCATCATGCGGCCGCGCCAACTCCGCCCCCAGTAATCGCGTGCCGTCTTGCGCTGCTCCGGGGTCAATTGTTCCTCGATGCGGTTGTGCGCGGCGACCGTCGCCTCGATCATCTGGCGGCGCAAGTCGAAAATCCGCTGGTAGGCGGCCCCGATCGCCTTGGGGTCGCGCTTTTCCGCGTCGTACAAGTCGCGCAGCCTGCTCTGCTCGTCCATCGTGCGCCCCATCAGCTCCCAGCGCTTGCGGCGCAGCTCGTCCTGTATGGCGTTGACGGACTTGCGCTGCTTGTCGTCGAGCTCGATGCCGAAGAGGCCGCCCTGCGCGCCCATCATGCCGGGACCGTAGCCTCCCATCATGCCGTGGCCATAGCCGCCCCCCATCATCCCTGGACCGTACTGCCCCCCCATCATCCCTGGACCGTACTGCCCCCCCATCATGCCGGGGCCCATGCCGCCGTAGCCGCCCATCATGCCGCCTCGCGAAGGGTCGGCCATCGCCAGCCCGGGCAAAGCCATGCCCGCCACCATTACAACCGCTGCTACTTTGCGAATCGTGCTCATCGGTCTCTCCTTCCTAGTCGAGGTTGACACAGTCAGTGGCCGCCGTGCGCCTGCTTGGCCGGCGCGGCCAGCGGAGTAAAGCGTGCCTGCTCCGCCGACTTGCCCGGGAAGGCCAGCGAAACCACCACTTTCATGTCGGCAGTCGAGGGATATTTGGCAAACCCCTTCAGCCGGTTGTCGCCGTCCGGTTTGAGCGTAGCCGAAGCCTTTAGTTTCCCAGACAGCAGAGTAGCCGTCCCAGCCGCACCAGCGCTGGAAACCTTGTTGCCTGCATGGTCTGTTACATATACCAAGACCGGATTTTCCTTCGCTTCCTTACTGTCCTTCACTACCACCAGCTCGTAGTGATACGGCCCGGCCATGCGCAGTTGGCCGCCGTTGGGCGCCTTCTGCGTGTCGAGATAAGCGTCGTCGTGGGCCAGAACGGCGCCCGCCGCAAAAGTCAGTCCCAGCAGGACGGCGGTCGTCTTGAGGTGTTTCATTTAATCTCCTTTCACAATAGACCACGGGGTTCAGAAACTTTGTTGATCCTTCAATGCCAACAGCCGCTGCAAGGGCTTCTCTCCCCACAGGCGGAACATCACCGGCGTCAGCAGCGTATCCAGCAGCGTCGAGCTGACCAGGCCGCCGAAGATCACCACCGCCACCGGATGCAGCACTTCCTTGCCCGGCGCATCGGCCGAGACCAGCAGCGGCACCAGGGCGAAGGCCGCCACCAGCGCCGTCATCAACACGGGGGTGAGGCGCTCCAGCGAGCCCCGCACGATCATGCGGTCGCCGAACTGCTCGCCCTCGAAGGCGCACAGGTTGATGTAATGGCTGATTTTCAGGATGCCGTTGCGCGTGGCGATGCCGGTCAGCGTGATGAAGCCGACCAGCGCCGCCACAGAGAGCGGCTGGCCGGAGATCCACAGGGCGACGACGCTACCGACCAGCGCCAGCGGGATGTTGCCCATGATGATCGCGGTGAGCGCCGCCGAGCGGTAGCGGCTGTAGAGGACGAGGAAAATCATGGTCAGCGAAACCGCCGCCAGCAGGGCGATCAGGCGCGCCGCGTCCTCCTGCGCCTGAAACTGGCCCTCCAGCGCGGTGAAGTAGCCCTCCGGCATCGGCCGCGCGGCGAGCTCGGCGCGGATGTCGGCGATCACCTTCGACATGTCGCGGCCGTCGGTGTTGGCGGAGATGACGATGCGGCGGCGTGCATTCTCCCGGCTGACCTGGTTCGGCCCCTCGCCGTCCTCGATAGCCGCCAGGCGCGCCAGCGGCACCGGGCCGCCCGGCGTCTCGATGAGCAGGCCGGAGAGCGCCTGCAAGCCGCGGTCGCTCTCGGGCAGGCGCACGACGAGGTCGAAACGTTTGCTGCCCTCGACGACCTGGGTGATGCGCTCGCCCTCGATCATCTGCTCCAGCGAACGCAGCAGCGCGCCCGGCGCCACGCCGTAGCGCGCCGCCTGCTCGTAATCGAGGCGGATCTTGATCTGCGGGATGAGCACCTGCTTCTCGACCGCCAGGTCGGTGACGCCCGGTATCCTCGCCAGGCGCGCACGCAGATCGGAAGCCAGTCCGCGCAGGGTGTCGAGGTCGTCGCCGTACACCTTCAGCGCGATTTGTGCGCGCACGCCGGAGAGCAGATGGTCGAGGCGATGCGAGATGGGCTGGCCGACGCTGCTCGATGCCGGCAGCACGGCAAGCCGCGCCCGGATGTCGCCGATGATCGCCTCGCGGCTACGCTCGGAAGGCTTCAGGTCGACGTCCATCTCGGTGTAATGCACGCCCTCGGCGTGTTCGTCGAGTTCGGCGCGGCCGGTGCGGCGGCCGACCTGGATCACCTCGGGCACCTGCGCGACTAGGGCTTCGGCGGCCGCGCCGATGCGGTTCGACTCGGCGAGCGATGTGCCGGGATTGAGCAGGACGTTGATGGTCAGCGTGCCCTCGTTGAAGGGCGGCAGGAACGAGCGCGGGAAGAAGGGAATGCTGGCGGCAGCGGCGGCCACCGCGACCAGGGCGCCGGCAAGCAGGGTTCGGCTGCGGGTGAAGGACCAGTGCAGCAGCTTCGCGTCCCAGCGCTTGAGGCGGGTCACCAGCGGGCTGTCGCCGGCATGCAGCTGCTTCATGCGGGGCAGCAGGTAATACGCCAGCACCGGCGTGACGGTGACCGAGACGATCATGCTGGCGAGGATGGAGACGATGTAGGCCACGCCGAGCGGCGTGAACAGGCGCCCCTCGATGCCGGGCAGGACGAACAGCGGCACGAACACCAGGACGATGATGAAGGTGGCGTAGACGATGGCCGAGCGCACTTCCAGAGTCGCTGCGGCGATCACCTCCGCCACCGGCCGCGGCTCGTGGTGAGCGCGGTTGAGTTTGAGCCGGCGCAGCACGTTCTCGACGCCGACCACCGCGTCGTCCACCAGCTCGCCGATGGCGATGGCGAGCCCCCCCAGCGTCATGGTGTTGATCGACAGGCCGAAATAGCGGAACACAAGCGCCGTCACCAACAGCGAGAGCGGGATGGCCGTGAGCGAGATCAGCGTGGTGCGCACGTTGAGCAGGAACAGGAACAGGATCACCGCCACCAGGATGGCGCCGTCGCGCAGCGCCTCCTCGACGTTGCTTACCGAGTGTTCGATGAAGTCTGCCTGCTTGAAGAGGAACTGCGGCGCCTCGATGCCGGCAGGCCGCCCCCTTTCGAGCTCGGCCAACGCCCGTTCGACCTCGCGCGTCAGTCGTACGCTGTCGGCGGCAGGCTGCTTCTGCACCGAGAGGATGACTGCCGGCTTGGCGTTGTAGCCGGCATCGCCGCGCTTGATGGCGGACGCCAGCTTCACTTCGGCAAGCTGTTTCAACAGGATGGGCTGGCCATTCTTCATGGCCACCACCAGGTTCTGCAGGTCCTCGAGGCGGCTGGTGCGGCCGATCTGGCGGATCAGGTATTCGCGTCCCTGCGCCTCGAGAAATCCGCCGCTGGTGTTGGCGCCGAAATCTTTCAGCGCCGACTCCAGCCGCTCACGTTCGATGCCCAGTGCCGCCAGCTGCGCCGGCTTGAGCTCGACGCGGTATTGCCTCAGCTCGCCGCCGATCGGGATCACCTGGGCCACGCCGGGGATGGTCAGCAGGCGCGGCCGCATTACCCAGTCGGCGTACTCGCGCACCTGCATCGGGCTCGCCTTGGCCGGATCGGCCGGCAGGGCGATGAGCAGGATCTCCCCCATGATCGAGGAGATGGGCCCGAGTTGCGGCACGATGCCTTCGGGCAACTGCTCGCGCACCAGGTTGAGGCGCTCGCTGATCTGCTGGCGGTTGCGGTAGATGTCCGAGCCCCACTCGAATTCGACATAGACGATGGACAAGCCGACGCCGGATACGGAGCGCACGCGGGTTACCCCGGGCATGCCGTTCATGCTCGACTCGATGGGGAACGTGATCAGCTGCTCGACCTCCTCCGGCGCCATGCCGCCGGCCTCGGTCATCAGCGTCACGGTCGGCTTGTTGAGGTCGGGAAAGACGTCGACCGGCATCTGGCGCACGGTGAGTGCGCCGTAGATCACCAGCAGCAGCGACACGCCGAGGACGATGAGCCGCTGCTTCAGGCTCGTGTTGATGATGGCGTCGAACATGATCAGCGCACCTGGGCCAACAGGCCAGCGCCTTCCGTGACGACGCGTTCGCCGTCTTGAATCCCTTTGACTACCGCAACGCGGTCCGCATCGAGCGGGGCCACGCCGACCCTGCGCAAGACGAAGCGCTCGGCGCCGTCGCGCACCCATACCGCCGTCTCGCCGGCACTGACTTTCACCAGCGCGGCCTGTGGCATTGCGGCGCCCTTAACGGTGCGCGAGGTCTGGGCGATCACCTTGAGCGGCTGGCCGACGGCGACGGGCGCGTTGGCCGACTTGACGCGGAACAGCAGCGGCAGCGCCTGCTCGCGCAGCTGGCGGCCGCCGCCGACGAACGCCAGTTCCAGCGTCCCGCCGGGCAGCGGCGCCGAGGCACGCGCGATGCCCTCGACCAGCGCCGCGTCGTAGGCCAACGCCTCCACCGCGAGGCGTGCGGGATCGATCACCTCGAAGAGAATCTCTTTCGCCTCGACCACCTGGCCGACCACGACGCTGGCGGCGCCGATCACGCCGGATACCGGCGCGCGCAAGGCTTCAGGCGCCCCGATACTGGCGCCGACGGCGGCGCGGCGCTTCCTCAGTGCCTCGGCCTCGAAGCGTGCCGTCTCGATGGCGGATCTGGCGACGGCGCCCTCGAGCTGCTCGTAGCGGGCCAGCTTGCGTTCGGCGATCGCGAGCTGTGCGTCGATCTCGGCAAGCTGCGCCTGCTGGTTGCCGCGTTCGATGCTGCTCGCCACGGGACGAAGGTATGCCAGCAGCTGCCCCTTGGCCACCTTCTGCCCCAGCGTCGGCAGCCCGCCGGGGGCGGCCTCGATGCGACCGGCCTGGGTCGCCTGGATGCGGCCTCCGGCGCTCGGATCGGCGATGACCCTGCCGTTGAACTCGACGGTGGCCGCCAGCTCGCCGACTTCCGCCAGCACATGGCGCAGGCCGAGCTGGCGCTGCACGGTCTTCGGCACGAACAGGCTGCCGTCGGGCAGGCGCTGCGCCGCAGTCGCTTCGGCGGGCAGCGTCCCGGCCGCAGCGGTCTTGGCGGCGGGCTTCTTGTCCTGGCTGTGATCCTCGCCTCCGTGTGCGATGGCGCGCCCGGCGGCAAGCCCCAATAACGCGGCGGTAACGACGGCCGCGAGATTCATTCGAGGCATCGATGTCATCCCTTAGTTGTGTTGTTTTCTGTTCATCTTGCGACGGCGCACGGCGACGAGACCCGCGCCGGTCAGCAGAAGCACGCCCGAGGCGCTCCATACCGTCCATTCGGTCCAATCGCGGGCATGTTCGTCACCGGCAAGCGGCGGAGCGAGGTCGAGCGTGGCTGTGAGCAGATCGGCGGCATCGCCTGCCTGCACGGAGATCGTCAGCGGATGCTTGCCGGGCTGGGAGAAGGCCTGGCCCGGCACCGAATACACGCCGGGCGCGATCTGGACCGCGGCAGCCTTGAAGGCGCCGCTCTCGACCTCGAGCTCGGCGTCGGGCACGGGCGCATTGTCGGCGTAGCGGTCGAGATAAAGGGTCAGCTTCTCCTCCGCCAGCACGGCAACCAGTTCGAAGTCTTCGCTTTGCGCCACGGCGCGCGGCGCAATGTCGGCGACAGCCGCCGGCGCCGGTCCGTCGCCGTGATCCTCGCCGCCATGCGCCCAGGCGGAGAAGGCAAGAAAAGCGCTCACTATGAACGGGATCAGGTATTTCACGGCAGGACTCCAAGGGTTTGCTTGAGACGGGACTGGGCCGCGGCATGCGCGACCTTTTGACGGTTGAGAAAGGTCTCGGCCTCGAAGGCCGCAGCGCGCACGCGCAGCAGAACGGTCAGGTCGGCCTCGCCCAGCGCGAACGATTTCTCGGTGAGCTGCAGGTTGTCGGCGGCGAGCGCCCGCCGTTCCTGTGCCATGGCGAGCTGACGTTGCGCCGCGGCGAGATCAAGCCGGGCCTTCCCCGCGTCGAGTTGCAGGCGGTGCCGGGCCAGCACCAGCTCCGCATCGGCCTGGGCGCTCTCTGCGCGGGCAGCCGCGTTTTCCTGGCGCACGCGCGGGCCGGAGGAGAAGGGAATCGTCAGCTTAACGCCGACGGAATTCGCATAGGGTTCCGAGAACCCTCCCCGTTCGCGCACCACGCGCACGGCGAGTTCCGGGGCGTCGCGGCGGGTTTCCTCGGCGACGCGCAGATGGCTGCGGGCCGTTCGGGCCGCGGCGGCCACGGCGGCAAGCCGGGGATGGTCGTCCGAAGGTTCATGCGAGGCGACCGTGCCCTCCTCGGGCAGCAGGGCCGGCGGCGGCGCGCCGGTAAGATTGCGCCAGACCTGCTCGACGGCGAGCAGCGCGGCTTCCGCTTCGATGGCCTCCGCCTCGGCGGCGAGACGCTCACTTTGCGCAAGGTTGGCATCGATGCGCGCCAGATCCCCGGCCTTGTAGCGGCGTTGCACGTCGGCATCCAGGGCGCGGGCGGTTTCCGCCCGGTGCCTTGCCAGGTCTCGCGCCTGGCGTGCGGCAGCCACCGACCACCATGCCTCGCGCACCTCGCCGGCAAGCTGCAGGCGCAGGGCCCTGCTTCGCGCAGCGACTTCCGCCAAGGCACTTTCCGCCTCGGCTTCGCGTGCCGTCTGCTGCCCGGGCAGCCAGAGGGGCACGGCCATTTCGGCTTCCCATTCCTGCTTGCCGCGGTTCCGATTGAGGCGGTCGTTCAGGCTGGAGAGGGACAGCGCCGCCGGTCCCGGCGTGATGCTGTCCGCCAGTTCGGCGCGTGCCCGCGCCTCGTCCTCGCGCGCGGAAATCGCGCTGGCCTGGGGGTGGCGCGCCCAGGCTTGCTCCAGTGCTTCGCCAAGGGTCTGGGCGAAAGCCGGCTGGACCACCGCCAGCCCGGCCAGCAGGATAGGCAGCTTGCTCATCGGGATCAGTCCTCGTTTCCACATGGCTGCCATGATGCTTTCGGGCGCCCGACAGACAGCTGACAGAGGCATTACAAGTTTGTAATCTTCGGGAAAAGGCGGCGGCGGACATGCACAATGGCGGCATCCGGGGTCGGCTACAGGAAGGAACATGAGAATTCTGATCGTCGAGGACGAGCAAAAGACCGGCGAATACCTCAGGCAGGGGCTGGCGGAAGCCGGCTTCGTGGCGGATCTCGTGCGCGACGGCGTCGACGGCAAGCATCGGGCGCTGACCGAAGACTACGACCTTGTGGTGCTCGACGTCATGCTGCCGGGGCTCGACGGCTGGCACGTACTGCACGAAATCCGCCAGGCCGGACGACACATGCCTGTCCTGTTCCTGACCGCACGCGACCAGGTCGAAGATCGCGTAAGGGGGCTGGAACTGGGCGCCGACGACTATCTCGTCAAGCCCTTCGCCTTCTCGGAACTGCTGGCGCGGGTGCGCACGCTGCTGCGGCGCGGAAAATCGAAGGAACCGGAAACGCTGCGCGCGGCCGACCTGGAACTCGACCTTCTGCGGCGGAGGGTATCGCGCGGCGGCAGGCGCATCGATCTCACCGCCAAGGAGTTCGCCCTGCTCGAATTGCTGTTGCGCCGCCAGGGCGAAGTACTGCCGCGTTCGCTGATCGCTTCCCAGGTCTGGGACATGAATTTCGACAGCGACACCAACGTCATCGAGGTTGCCATGCGACGGCTGCGGGCGAAGATCGACGACGATTTCGAGCCCAAGCTGGTCCGCACCGTCCGCGGCATGGGTTACGTCCTCGAAAAACCCGAGGCGAAATGAAGCGCTCCCGGTCGATCACCTTCCGGCTCACGCTGTTCTTCTCCACGGCCTCTACCCTGGTCCTGATGGTGATCGGCTATTGGGTCGGCGCGGCGGTGGAAACACACTTCGAGGAACAGGATGTGCACGAATTCGAAGGCAAGCTGGCGCTGGTCCGTCACACTCTGTCGAAGGTGCACTCGCCTAACGATCTGGATGCCGCGACCCAGCGGCTCGATGACGCCCTCGTCGGGCATCACGGCCTTTCCGTCTCGGTCATCTGGCCGGGGAAGCGAATGCTGTTCGCGACGCCGGATGCGGCACTTCTTGCTCCGTTGCTGAACGACCGGGCCGACCGCGAGGCAACCGGATCGCCAAAGCCCAGGGTGTGGTTGCAGGACGGGCAGACCTATCGCGGCATCGTCGCCACGGCGGCGTCGGAAATTCCCGGGGCTCCCCTCTTCACAGTTGCCCTCGCCCTGAACATCGGCCATCACCTGGAATTTCTGGCGGCATTCCGCCAGAGCCTGTGGCTGGCCGTCGCCATCGGCATCCTGCTGACAGGGCTGCTCGGCTGGGTCGCCGCGCGCAGGGGGCTGGTGCCGGTGCGCGACATGGCGCGGGTGGCCCACGGCATCTCGGCCAGCCGCCTTGAAAGCCGCCTGACGCTCGATAGCGTGCCGGTGGAACTGGTCGAACTGGCATCCGGTTTCAACGCCATGCTGGCCCGCCTGGAGGATTCCTTTCGGCGCCTGTCGGATTTCTCCTCGGATCTGGCCCACGAACTGCGCACTCCTATCAGCAACCTGATGACCCAGACGGAAGTGGCCCTCTCCAGGGCAAGATCGGCCGAAGAGTATCGTGAAGTGCTCTATTCGAACCTGGAGGAATACGACCGGCTCGCCCGCATGATCGGCGACATGTTGTTCCTGGCCAAGGCGGACAACGGCCTGATCGTGCCGCGCAGCGAGCCCATCGATCTGGCGGAGGAAGTACGGCAGCTTTTCGAGTTTTACGAGGCGCTGTCGGAAGAGCAAGGAGTTCGCCTGGCTCTAGCCGGCGAGGCGGTGGTGCAGGGCGACCGGCTGATGCTTCGCCGCGCCCTCGGCAACCTGCTTTCGAATGCTCTTCGCCACACGCCGCGCAGCGGCACGATCGAAGTTCGCATCGACCGGCCGGCCCCGGGAAGAATCCGCCTGGCGATCGAAAACCCCGGTGAGACGATTCCGCCCGAGCACCTGCCGCGCCTGTTCGACCGTTTCTACCGGGCCGACGCGTCCCGGCACAGATCGCATGAAGGCGCCGGCCTGGGTCTGGCCATCACCCGATCGATCGTCGAAGCGCACGGCGGAACAATCGCCGTGGCATCGGCAAATGGCCTGACGCGATTCGAGATGGCGTTCCCGGCCGTCACTCCACCGTGACCGACTTGGCCAGATTGCGCGGCTTGTCTACATCGGTGCCCTTGACCAGAGCGGCATGGTAGGCCAGCAGCTGCAGGGGCACGACGTGTAGCACGGGCGACAGGAGCCCATAGTGCTCGGGCATGCGGATGATGCGAACGCCTTCCGACTCGGCAATCTCGCTGCCGGCGTCGGCGAGGACGAACAACTCGCCGCCGCGGGCGCGCACTTCCTGCAGGTTGGACTTGAGCTTCTCCAGCAAGGCGTCGTTGGGCGCCACGGCAACCACCGGCATGTCCTTGTCGACCAGCGCCAGTGGGCCGTGCTTGAGTTCGCCGGCCGGATAGGCCTCGGCGTGGATGTAGGAGATCTCCTTCAGCTTCAGCGCGCCCTCGAGGGCGATCGGGTAGTGCAGGCCGCGGCCGAGGAACAGCGCGTGATGCTTGCCGGCGAACTGTTTCGCCCAGGCGGCGATGCCCTTTTCCAGTTCGAGCACGCGACCCACCGCCAGCGGCAGGTGGCGCATGGCGGTGAGGTGCGCCGCCTCCTCGCGCGCGTCGATGCGGCCATTTACCTTCGCCAGCGTGACAGCCAGCAGGAACAGCGCCGCCAGCTGGGTGGTGAAGGCCTTGGTCGACGCCACGCCGATCTCCGGTCCGGCGCGGGTGAGGAACTTCAGGGCAGCCTCGCGCACGATGGCAGATTCCGGCACGTTGCAGAGGGCCAGGGTGCGCGACTGGCCGAGCACGCGCGCGTGCTTGAGCGCCGCCAGCGTGTCGGCGGTTTCACCCGACTGCGAGATGGCGACCACCAGCGCCTCCGGATTCGGCACAGAGCTGCGGTAGCGGTACTCGCTGGCGATCTCGACGCTGCAGGGCAGGCCGGCGAGCTGCTCGATCCAGTAGCGCGCCGTGAGTCCCGCATGGAAGCTGGTGCCGCAGGCAAGGATCAGCACGCTCTTGGCGTCGGCGAGCATTTCCTCTGCGCCGGCGCCGAAGAGCTGCGGCGCCGCCGACTGTGCCGTGCCGATCATCTCCAGCGTGTTGGCGAGCGCCTGCGGCTGCTCGAAGATCTCCTTCTGCATGTAGTGGCGGAAATGCCCCAACTCGACGGCGTCGGCCGCAAGCGTGCTCTCGTGGCTCGGCCGCTCGACGGGCGAGCCGTCGGCGCGCACGATGCGCACGCCGCCGCGGGCGATCTCGGCGATGTCGCCGTCCTCGAGGTAGATCAGGGTGCGCGTCACCTGCAGGAGTGCTGCGGTGTCCGAGGCGGCGTAATGGCCATCCTCGCCGAGCCCGAGAAGCAGGGGCGCGCCGTGCCGCGCCACGACAACGCGCTGCGGCTCCTTCTCGGAGAGCACGGCGATGGCGTAGGCGCCAACCAGCTCGGCGCAGGCGGCGCGCACGGCGGCGAGGAGATCGGCCTGCGACTTCAGCTTGTGCTCGATGAGATGGGCAATGACCTCGGTGTCGGTCTCCGAGGTGAAGACGTAGCCGAGGCCGGCCAGGCGGGCCTTGATCTCGGCGTAGTTCTCGATGATGCCGTTGTGCACCACCGCCAGCCCGCCGGAGACGTGCGGGTGGGCGTTGCGTTCGGAGGGCACGCCGTGGGTGGCCCAGCGCGTGTGGGCGATGCCGGTGCCGGCAGAAAGGCCCTCGGCCCGCGTCGCCAGTTCCGCCACGCGCCCCACGGCGCGCAGGCGATGCATGCCGCCATTATGCACGGCGAGGCCGGCCGAGTCGTAACCGCGGTATTCGAGCTTGCGCAGACCCTCGATCAGGATGGGGACGATGTTGCGGTCGGCGACCGCGGCGACGATTCCGCACATGGTTATTTCTTTTTCATTGGGCGCTTCCAGCCCGGCACGGTGAGCTGCTTGACGCGCGTGATGGTCAGCTTGTCCGGCGGCGCATCCTCGGTCAATGTGGTGCCGGCGCCGAGCGTGGCGCCGCGCCCGACGGTGACCGGCGCCACCAGCTGGGTGTCGGAGCCGATGAAGACGTCGTCCTCGATCACCGTGCGGTGCTTGTTGGCGCCGTCGTAGTTGCAGGTGATGGTGCCGGCGCCGACATTGACGTTCCTGCCCACCGTGGCATCGCCGACGTAGGCGAGGTGGTTGGCCTTCGACTTGTCGGACACCGTGCTGTTCTTCACCTCGACGAAGTTGCCGATGTGCACATCCTCGCCGAGTTTCGTGCCGGGGCGCAGGCGCGCGTACGGTCCGATGAGGCAGTTGCGACCGGCCTCGGCGTCCTCGATATGGCTGAAGGGGGCGATGCGCGTGCCGGCGCCGATGACGGCGTTCTTCAACACGCAGTGGGCGCCGACCTCGACGCCTTCGCCGAGCACGACGCGGCCCTCGAAGACGCAGTTCACGTCGATCGTCACGTCGCGCCCGCAGTCGATCTCGCCGCGCACGTCGATTCGGTCCGGGTCGAGCAGGGTGACGCCCTGCTCCATCAGCAGCAGCGCATTGCGGTGCTGGTGGATGCGTTCCAGTTGAGCCAGCTGCACCTTGCTGTTCACGCCGAGCACTTCCCAGGCCTCGTCGGGCTGGGCGGTCGCCACCGGCATGCCCTCGCCGATGGCCAGCCGGACGATGTCGGTCAGGTAGTACTCGCCTTGCGCGTTGTCGTTGCCCAGCGCCGGCAGCCAGCGCCGGAGCGCCGCCGTCGGCGCAGCGATGAAGCCGGTGTTGATCTCCCCGATGGCGCGCTCGTCATCGGAAGCGTCGCGCTCCTCGACGATGCGCAGGACGTTGCCGTCGCCGTCGCGCACGATGCGGCCATAGCCGCTCGGATTATCAAGCTCCTCGGTCAGCACGCCAAGCCCGCTGCCGGCCGCCTCGACCAGCCGTGCGAGGGTGGCCGCGCCGATCAGGGGCACGTCGCCGTAGAGCACCAGCGTGGGAACGCCATCGTCGAGGAAAGTCAGTGTCTGCAGCACGGCGTGGCCAGTACCGAGCTGGGGCTCCTGCTTCACCCAGACGAGATCGGCGGCGTCGAGGGCCTCGCGCACGGATTCGCCGCCGTGGCCATGGACGACGCAGATTTTTCCGGCGCCCAACTCGCGCGCCGTGTCGAGGACATGCGCCAGGAGCGGACGGCCGCCCAGGCGGTGCAGCACCTTGGGCCGGTCGGAGCGCATGCGCTTGCCCTGGCCGGCGGCGAGTATGACGACGTTCATGACGCAGGAATCCGGATGTCGATGGGAAATTTTAACACGCGGCCCGTCGATGCCCGGAAAAGCAAGGGCGACCGCAGCCGCCCTTGTCCGCTAATCAGCCTTGCTGGGAATCAGCGCGGCAGGGTCGAGCTGCCCATGAGGTACTCGTCGACAGCACGTGCGCACTGCCTGCCCTCGCGGATCGCCCAGACGATCAGCGACTGTCCGCGGCGCATGTCGCCGGCGGCGAAGACCTTGCCGACGTTGGTCTGGTAGCAGCCGTCGCCATCGGTTGTCGCCTGGGCATTGCCGCGGGCGTCCTTGCTCACGCCGAACGCCTCGAGCACGCCGCCCACGGGGGAAACGAAGCCCATGGCAAGGAAGACCAGATCGGCCTTGACGATGAACTCGCTGCCGGGGATCTCTGCCATCTTGCCGTCCTTCCACTCCAGGCGCACGGCCTTCAGTGCCTTCAGCCGGCCGTTCTCCCCGATGAACTCCTTGGTGGCGATGGACCAGTCGCGGCTGCAGCCCTCTTCGTGCGAGGAGGAGGTGCGCAGCTTCAGCGGCCAGTAGGGCCAGGTCAGCTCGCCGTTCTCCTGCTTCGGCGGCTGCGGCAGCAGCTCGAACTGGGTGACCGAGGCGGCGCCGTGGCGGTTCGAAGTGCCGACGCAGTCGGAACCGGTATCGCCGCCGCCGATGACGACGACGTGCTTGCCCGCAGCGGAAATCGGGTTCTTGCGGTCGCCGGCCACTTCCTTGTTCTGCGGGATGAGAAATTCCAGGGCGAAGTGCACGCCCGCCAGGTCACGGCCGGGAATCGGCAGGTCGCGCGGATGCTCGGCGCCGCCGGCCAGCACCACCGCGTCGAAATCCTTGACCAGCCTGGCGGCCTCGATCGTTTTGGCGGCGTCGCTGGCGACGCCCTGAGGCAATGCCGCCTTCGTCACCATCATGCCGGTCCTGAACTTCACGCCCTCGGCTTCCAACTGAGCCATGCGCCAGTCGATCAGGCGCTTGTCGAGTTTGAAGTCGGGGATGCCGTAGCGCATCAGGCCGCCGATGCGGCTGCTCTTCTCGAACACGGTGACGTCATGGCCGACGCGCGCCAGCTGCTGCGCCGCCGCCAGGCCGGCGGGGCCGGAGCCGACCACCGCCACTTTCCTGCCGGTCTTCTTCGCCGGCGGCTGAGGCAGCACCCAGCCGTTCTCGCCCGCCTTGTCGATGATGGCGCGCTCGATCGACTTGATGCCGACCGCGTCGTCGTTGATGTTCAGCGTGCACGCCGCCTCGCAGGGCGCCGGGCAGACGCGGCTGGTGACTTCCGGGAAGTTGTTGGTGGAATGCAGCGCCTCGATGGCCTGCTTCCAGTTGCCACGGTAGACCAGGTCGTTCCAGTCGGGAATGACGTTGTTCACCGGGCAGCCGTTCGAGCAGAAAGGAATGCCGCAGTCCATGCAGCGCGCGCCCTGCTGGGCGGCCTGCTCGTCGGTCAGGTGGTGGACGAACTCCCGATAGTTCTGCACGCGCTCGTCCTTCGCCTCGTAGGCCTCCGAGAGGCGCTTGAACTCCATGAATCCGGTAGGCTTGCCCATTACGCGGCCTCCAGCTCTTTCTTCTGCGCTGCCATTTCCTTGAGCGCGCGGCGGTACTCGTGCGGCATCACCTTGACGAACTTGCCGCGATAGGAAGCCCACTTGTCGAGGACCGTTCTCGCCCTGACGCTGCCGGTGAGCTGCGCATGCTTCTCGATGAGCGAGCGCAGCAGCTCGTCATCGGCACGGCCGAGGTGGCGCACCGCCACCTTGCCGTGCGACTCCAGTTCGCCGGTCTCGCTGACGGCCTCTTCCTCGGGAACCGGCTCGAGCGCCACCATGGAGAGATTGCAGCGCTTCGCGAAGCCGCCATCCTCGTCCAGCACGTAGGCGACCCCGCCGGACATGCCGGCGGCGAAGTTGCGGCCGGTCTGGCCAAGCACCACCACCGTGCCGCCGGTCATGTATTCGCAGCCGTGGTCGCCCAGGCCCTCGACCACCGCCGTGGCGCCCGAGTTGCGCACGGCGAAGCGCTCGCCGGCGACGCCGCGGAAGTAGCACTCACCGGAAATCGCGCCGTAGAGCACCGTGTTGCCGATGATGATGTTCTCTTCCGGCTTGCCGCGGAAGGCGGGCGAAGGCTTGACGACGATGCGTCCGCCGGAGAGGCCCTTGCCGACGTAGTCGTTGGCCTCGCCGGTCAGCTCCAGCGTGATGCCCTTCGCCAGGAAGGCGCCGAAGCTCTGGCCGGCGGTGCCGGCCAGCTTGATGCGAATCGTATCGTCCGGCAGGCCGGCATGGCCGTGCCGCTTCGCCACTTCGTGCGAGAGCATGGTGCCGCAGGTGCGGTTGACGTTGCGGATGGCGCTTTCGATGACGACTTTATCCCGCTTCTCCAGCGCCGCTCTTGCCTTGGCGATGAACTGGTGGTCGAGCGCGCCGGCGAGGCCGTGATCCTGCGCCTCGGCGTGGCGGCGCGCCACCTCGGCCGGTACCTTCGGCATGTGGAAGATGCGCGTGAAGTCGAGGCCGCGGGCCTTCCAGTGCGCGATGCCCTCGCGCATGTCGAGCAGGTCGGCGCGGCCGATCAGGTCGTCGAACCTGCGGATGCCCATCTGCGCCATCAGTTCGCGCACTTCCTCGGCGACGTAGAAGAAGTAATTCACGACGTGCTCGGGCTGGCCGGTGAACTTCTTGCGCAGTGCGGGATCCTGCGTGGCCACGCCCACCGGACAGGTGTTGAGGTGGCACTTGCGCATCATGATGCAGCCCTCGACGACCAGCGGCGCCGTGGCGAAGCCGAACTCGTCGGCGCCGAGCAGGGCGCCGATCAGCACGTCGCGGCCGGTCTTCATCTGGCCGTCGACTTGCACGCGGATGCGGCCGCGCAGGCGGTTGAGCACCAGCGTCTGCTGGGTCTCGGCGAGGCCGAGTTCCCACGGCGTGCCGGCATGCTTGATCGAGGAGATCGGGCTGGCGCCGGTGCCGCCGTCGTGGCCGGCGATCACCACATGATCGGCCTTGGCCTTCGACACGCCGGCGGCAACCGTACCGACGCCGGTTTCCGATACCAGTTTCACCGAGACGGAGGCCTGCGGATTGGCGTTCTTCAGGTCATGGATGAGTTGCGCCAGGTCCTCGATCGAATAGATGTCGTGGTGCGGCGGCGGCGAGATGAGGCCGACGCCGGGCACGGAATGGCGCAGGAAGCCGATGTATTCGGACACCTTGTGGCCGGGCAACTGGCCGCCCTCGCCGGGCTTGGCGCCCTGCGCCATCTTGATCTGGATCTGGTCGGCGGAAGCCAGATACTCGGCGGTGACGCCGAAGCGCCCCGAGGCTACCTGCTTGATTTTCGAGCGCAGCGAGTCGCCCGCCTTCAACGTGAGGTCGCGCGCGATGCGGTTCTTGCCGATCAGTCCCGACAGCGTTTCGCCGCCCTTCACCGGGCGATAGCGCATCGCATCCTCGCCGCCCTCTCCGGTGTTCGACTTTCCGCCGATGCGATTCATGGCGATGGCCAGCGTGGTGTGCGCCTCCGTCGAGATGGAGCCAAGCGACATGGCACCGGTGGCGAAACGCTTGACGATCTCCTTGGCCGGCTCTACCTCCTCCAGCGGCACGGGCGCGCCGGCCGGCAGGACCTCGAAGAGGCCGCGCAGCGTCATGTGGCGCTTCGTCTGGTCGTTGATGAGGCGCGCGTATTCCTTGTAGGTCTCGTACTTGCCGGAGCGGGTCGCATGCTGCAGCTTGGCGATCGAGTCCGGCGTCCACATGTGGTCCTCGCCGCGCACGCGCCAGGCGTACTCGCCGCCGGTCTCGAGCGCGCCGGCCAGCACCGGGTCGTTGCCATAGGCCGCCGCATGCGTGCGCAACGCCTCCTCGGCCACTTCCTTCAGGCCGATACCCTCGACGCGGGTCGGGGTTCCGGTGAAATAGCGGGAGACAAAATCGGAGGACAGGCCGACCGCCTCGAAGATTTGCGCGCCGCAATAGGACTGGTAGGTGGAGATGCCCATCTTGGACATGACCTTCATCAGCCCCTTGTCGATGGCCTTGATGAAGCGCTTCTGCGCCTCCTTGGCGCCCGGCTTGCCGGGCAACCGGTCGGCGATGGCGGCGATGCTCTCGAAGGCAAGCCAGGGATGGATCGCCTCGGCGCCGTAGCCGGCGAGCGTGGCGAAATGGTGCACTTCGCGCGCCGCACCGGTCTCCACCACCATGCCGACCGAGGTACGCAGCCCTGTCCGCACCAGGTGCTGATGCACGGCCGAGCAGGCCAGCAGCGCCGGGATCGGCGCATGCCCCCTGTCGACGGCCCGGTCGGACAGGATGATCACGTTGTAGCCCTCATGCACCGCCCGCTCGACGCGGGTGCACACGCGGTAGAGCGAGCGGCTCATGCCGGAGGTTCCTTCGGCGGCAGGCGTGGTGATGTCGACCACGATGGAGCGGAATGCCCCCTTGGTCAGGCGGTCGATCTGCTTCAGCTTGGCCATGTCCGCCGGCGAGACGACCGGCTGCATGACTTCCAGCCGCGGCGTCGGCTCTTCGTCGTCGATGCCGAGCAGGTTCGGGTTGGGGCTGACCAGGGAAATCAGGGACATGACGATTTCCTCGCGGATCGGGTCGATCGGCGGGTTGGTCACCTGGGCGAACAGCTGCTTGAAGTAGCTGAACAGCGGCTTGTTCTTTTCAGACAGCACCGGCAGCGGCGTGTCGGTGCCCATCGAGCCGGTTGCCTCTTCGCCCTGGGTCGCCATCGGCTCGAGGATGAACTTGAAGTCTTCCTGCGAGTAGCCGAAGGCCTGCTGGATGTCCAGCAGCGGCCCCGACAGCGGCTCACTGTGCTTGACCTCGGGCAGGTCGTCCACGAAATAGCGCGACTGCTCGATCCACTTGCGATAGGGCTTGGCGGAAGCGAGGGACTGCTTGAGTTCGGCATCGTCGATGACGCGGCCCTGCTCGAGGTCGATCAGCAGCATCTTGCCGGGCTGCAGGCGCCACTTCTTGACGATCTTTTCCTCCGGGATCGGCAGCACGCCGATTTCCGAGGACATGACCATCAGGTCGTCGTCGGTGACCAGGTAGCGCGCCGGGCGCAGGCCGTTGCGGTCGAGCGTGGCGCCGATCTGGCGGCCGTCGGTGAAGGCCACCGCCGCCGGTCCGTCCCACGGCTCCATCAGAGCCATGTGGTATTCGTAGAAGGCGCGCCGCTCCTCGTCCATCAGGCGGTTGCCCGCCCAGGCCTCGGGGATCAGCATCATCATGGCGTGGGCCAGGCTGTAGCCGCCCATCACCAGCAATTCCAGCGCGTTGTCGAATGAGGCCGAATCGGACTGGCCGTCGTAGATCAGCGGCCAGATCTTCTCGAGATCTTCGCCGAGCACTCGCGACGAAATGCCGTTCTGCCGCGCGCGGATCCAGTTGACGTTGCCGCGCAGGGTGTTGATCTCGCCGTTGTGGGCGATCATGCGGAAGGGATGGGCCAGATCCCAAGTCGGGAAGGTGTTGGTGGAGAAGCGCTGGTGCACCAGCGCCAGCGCCGTCACCAGGCGCGAATCCTGCAGGTCGAGGTAGTACTCGCCGACCTGGTTGGCCAGCAGCATGCCCTTGTAGACCACGGTGCGCGCCGACATCGACGGCACGTAGAACATCTTCCCCTCGGGCAGCTTGAGCGCCTGCACGGCATGGCCGGCCGCCTTGCGGATGACGTAGAGCTTGCGCTCCAGCGCATCGGCGTCGGCGACGCCCTGGCCGCGGCCGATGAAGACCTGGCGCACGGACGGTTCGATGTCCTTCGCCGCCTGGGCCAGTCCGCGGTTGTCGCGCGGGACGTCGCGCCAGCCGAGCAGCGTCTGTCCCTCATAGCGAATGGTGCGCTCGATCGCCGCTTCGCAGGCGCGGCGACTGGCTTCATCTCGTGGCAGGAACACCATGCCGACGCCGTACTCGCCCGCCGGTGGCAGCGTCACGCCTTGCTTGGCCATCTCCTCGCGGAAGAAGGCGTCCGGAGTCTGGATCAGGATGCCGGCGCCGTCGCCGAGCAGCGGATCGTAGCCGGTGGCACCGCGGTGCTCGAGGTTTTTCAGTATCTGCAGGCCCTGCTCGACGATGGCATGGCTCTTTCGATTCTTGATGTTGACCACGAAGCCGACGCCACAGGCGTCGTGTTCGTTGCGGGGGTCGTAGAGGCCTTCTTTCCGGGGGCGGTCCATCTCAGTTTCCTCGACACTAGTGCACCGGCATGTCGGCCGGGTCGCCCGGCCCATGCCGGGTCGGCATGCGGGCCGTGGTCGATAAAAAGCCGGTGCTGGGTCATGCGCACCGGCCTTCTCATGAAACCTTTCGGGCGAACCGGGAAATATACCCAGAAACACCCCCTCTTTCAAGATCAACTTGCCCGGTTACCGGACAATGCGGAAGGCTCCCATTCCCATTGTCGCACAGGAAACCATTTCGACCACGGGAACGCACCAAATTGGGGCGTGATTTCCGGTTTCGGCTACGAACCGGTCATGACCACGCGCTGCCTTTCGGCATCCGCAAAAAGGGTGACGGAATCCTGATTGAAATCGACCACCCGCACGACATTCTCGAATTGCCGGGCGTTGGGAAGCAGTTCCAGGAGACGGTTGTGGCGACTCAGCATTCCGGCCTCGTCGATGCGGTTGCCGGCCCTGCCCGGAAACAACGCAAAGTAGAGCATGTCCGCCTCGATCAGCTCGTTGAGGAAATGGGTGCCCAGCGAGACATCCGGCACCAGGTTTTCGTTCATGGCGACGATCTCGCAGAGAGCGGCAACGTGATTGATCTCGCTGAAGCTGACGGGCACGCCCAGCCAGGGATCGCGGGTGCCCCAGCGGCCGGGACCGAGCACCACCATGGTCCGGTCTGCGCTGATGCGATTGAGGGCGCCGATCAGGCGGGCGACATCGAGGCGCTCTCCCTGTCCCAACGCAGCGTAGCGGGATTGGACGACGTAGATCAGCCGATCCGGCCGGACAACCCGGCTGGGGCCGATCACCGCGCCCTGCGCATCGAAGAGGTGCGGCGCATCCGCAGGCGGCTCGACGCTGACCGTTCCGTCCAGGCTGCGCACCTGGAGGGGCCGGCACTGGAGCAGGTTGATCCGATAGCTGCCGTCCGCCAGGACATTCAGCGCGAACTCGATCTCCACCGGATAACGATAGGCGGCATGCAGTTGCGCCAGCATGGCACGCAGGTCGGCAACGAATGGGGTTTCCTTGATCAGGCGATCAAAGGTCAGAAAAGCGGGTTTGCCCAGGTCTTCGCGCGTGGTGAACAAGTCGAGCGGAAAATCCGGGTGGTCATGCACCATCTCGGCAAAAGGGCCGCTGATGATCTTGTTCTCCTGCAGGTCGATGGCATCCATGCGTCGCTGGGCATGGCGGGCGATGTCACCGAAACTGGTTTCCGGGCGCAGCTCGGGCGCGTTCAACGCCACCAGGCGGGTATAGTCATCGTCGTTGCGGTCCACCGCGCGCGTGCCCAACCCGGCCACCAGCCGGATCACGCCGGCCTTCATGTCGATGCGCGGATTCCAGCGATAGGGATTCACCGACAGTCCGACACCGGCCGCATGCGGATGGAAGTAGCGCCCGCCGGCGGTGCCCGACACGCGCATGATCAGCACCGCCATCTTCTCGTTTTCCCCCAGCAGGCCGCGCCGCTCGCGGTAGCGCAGCGCCTGCTCGCTCATGGCGCTGGCATAGACCTGGCGGACGGCGGCGAGCAAGTCGCCGATGCGCTCCTCCCACGGGCCGCGGTTGGCGCAGAACACGCTGTCGTACTGGCCTGCAAAAGCGTTGCCATAGCGGTCCTCCAGGCGCGAACTCGAGCGCACGATGAACGGCCACTCCCCGAAGTACTCGAGCATGCCCTCGAACTGGCGCAGCGTCGTCGGCGAGAACGTGCCGGCGAGAACGCGCCGGCGCGCCTCGTCGATCTCCTCGAGAAAAACCGCCGGGTCGCGCTGCCGGCGTCGGATCCACCACAGCTCGTTATGCACCATGAAGGTGTCGAACACGTCGGTGCCGATGTAGAAGGAGTCGTGCGCCTCGAGTCGGGCGTCGAGCTGCGGCGCGTCGCGGCGCAGCACCGCGCGCGCCAGCAGCATGCCCAGCGCCTTGCCGCCGATGGTGCCGGTGCCGATCATGCGGCTGCGCACCGTCAGCAGATCGTCGAGCGTCAGGTACTCGTCGATCAGGCGCGACATCGCCGGGTCGTCGACGAACAGCAGGCGGCTCAGGCGCGCAAACCATTCCCATTCGGCCGGATCGGGAAATCCCGCCCGGCGCGCGGCCGCCACCGGCTTCGCCGCGGCAAACTGCTTCTGCCAGTGGCTGGCGATCTGGTTGTCCTCCAGGCCCGGCCACTGCGAGTTGGCAAGTATCTCGGCGACCGTGCCGCTGTCCCGCACCGGGCGGAACCGGCCTTCCGGCTCCCAGGCATGAATCAGGTTCATTGCGGCCGCCGAACGATGCTGCACCTTGATCGGGCGCAGATAGAGCCGCGCGCGGCAACGGAAGACGTCGATCATGAACTGGGTGGTGTTGGTGATCACCCCCATGGCCGGCTTCGCGTGGCGATTGCGATAGACGCCGAAATAGGTGACCGTGTCGAGGTCGAACAGGCGCGGACAGGTCAGGCGGAAAAAATTGCCCATCTTGCGGTCCGACTGCCAGACGTCGGCCAGATGGGAGAGGCAGTCGAACACATAGAACGTTTCCCGACCCGCGGCTTCGATGACCGAGTGCACCTGGTCGACAAACACGTCGAACCCGGATTCCGCATCGGGGTAATGGGCCTCGGCATCATTCAGCAGTGCCGGATGGTCGGCGAAGCGAAAATAGATCAATCGTCTGCCGGTGGCCCGGGCGGCGTCGGCATAGGGCCTTACCAAGGCAAGGTAGTCCTCCAGCGACTCGATCTGCCAGACGATGTTGTCGCCGCGCTGCACACCGCACAAGACCGCATCGAGTTCCGGCAGGCCGGTGGTCGGGGCAAATTGCGGGGTCTTCACGTGCGACGGTGCCGGCTAGATTTCCCCCACGGCGAACAACCGCCGGTGTTCGCGAATGGCGTAGCGGTCCGTCATACCGGCGACGTAGTCGGCGATGGCCCGCGGCTTGTCGGTGCGGGCCATCTGCTGGTACTGGGGTGGCAGCAGGCGCGGATCCTCCATGAACGCCCCGAACAGGTCGCTGATGATGCGCCGCGCCTTGTTGGTCATGCGCAGCACCTGGTAGTGCTGGTAGAGATTCATGCGCAGGAAGTGCTTCAGCTCCTTGTGCTCGGCATGCATGGCGGTGCTGAAGGCGGCCAGCGGCCCAGCCTTGCGCACGTCCTCGACGGATTCAACGCCCGCTGCCGTGATGTTGCGCCTTGTCTCCTCGATCAGGTCGACCGCCAGGGAGTTGATCATGCGGCGCACCGTCTCATGAATCAGCCGGCGGCCGCCGATCTGCGGGTAAGTGCGGCGCACCTCGGCGGCGTGACGCACCCAGATGCCCACTTCTTCCAGTTGTTCCAGCGTGATCAGGCCGGAGCGCAGGCCGTCGTCCACATCGTGGTTGTTGTAGCCGATCTCGTCGGCCAGGTTGCACAGCTGCGCCTCGAGCGAGGGCTGCGTACCCTCGATGAAGCGTCGGCCAAGCTCACCCAGCTCGTGAGCCTTTTTCGGCGCGCAATGCTTGAGGATGCCTTCGCGCGTCTCGTAGGTCAGGTTGAGGCCGTCGAAGGCGCCGTAGCGCTCTTCCAAAAGATCGACCGTGCGCAGGCTCTGCAGGTTGTGCTCGAAGCCGCCATGGTCCCGCATGCAGGCATTCAGCGCATCCTGGCCGGCGTGGCCGAACGGCGTATGGCCCAGGTCGTGGGCCAGCGCAATGGCTTCCGCCAGATCCTCGTTCAACTTCATCGCACGCGCCAGCGTGCGCGCGATCTGCGCGACCTCGATGCTGTGTGTCAGGCGTGTGCGAAACAGGTCACCTTCATGATTGACGAAGACCTGGGTCTTGTATTCGAGACGGCGGAACGCCGTCGAGTGCACGACGCGATCTCGGTCCCGCTGGAACTCACTGCGCGCGGCAGGCGTCGGCTCAGGATGGCGGCGCCCTTTCGAGTGTGCCTCTGATACGGCATAAGGAGCCAGTTCAGCCACGGCAGCAAGCCTCGATGGCAGCGCAAATCTCCGACTCTGGGGCATCGGCGCTGACCACGCCGCAACCCATCGCTTCCAGCAGGATTAAGCGCAGCTTGCCCGCGGCCACTTTCTTGTCCAGCGCCATCAATTCCATGTAGCGGGCTGCGCCCATGCTCGGGCCTTGCACGGGCAATCCGGCCCGCTTGAGCAGCGAGACGGTTCTTGCAAGGTCCGCTTCGTTCAGCCAACCCAGGCGGCGCGAAAGCTCCATTGCCATCACTGTTCCTGCAGCGACTGCCTCCCCGTGCAGCCACTCCCCATAACCAAGGCCGGCCTCTATGGCATGGCCGAAGGTGTGGCCGAGATTGAGCAGGGCACGCACGCCGGATTCGGTTTCATCGGCCGCCACTAGGTCGGCCTTGTTGCTGCAGGATCGCTCGATGGCGTGGGTCAATGCCTCGGGATCGCGTGCGCGGAGGCGCTCCATGTTCCCTTCCAGCCACTCGAAGAAGGGCAAGTCACGGATCAGGCCATACTTGATCACCTCAGCCAGTCCGGCGCACAGTTCCCGATCGGGAAGGGATTGCAGGGTGGCCGTATCGGCCAGTACCAGGCGCGGCTGGTAGAAGGCACCGACCATGTTTTTGCCGAGCGGGTGATTGATCCCGGTCTTGCCGCCAACCGACGAGTCAACCTGCGCCAGCAGGGTGGTCGGCACCTGGATGAAGGGGACCCCCCGCTGGTAGGTTGCTGCGGCAAACCCGGCCAGATCGCCAATGACGCCGCCACCCAAGGCGATAATGGTCGTTGCGCGTTCGCAGCGATTTTCCAGCAGCGCATCGTAGATGCGATTGAGTGTCTGCCAGTTCTTGTGCTCTTCGCCGTCCGGCAGGACGATCTCGGTGACCCGCACCCCACCCGCCCGCAGTGGACCAGCCAGGGCAGGGAGGTAGAGGGGGGCTACTGTCTCATTGCTGACAATGGCTGCGATTGGCGCCTTCAGATGCGGCAGGATGAGGTCGGCCCTCCCCAGCAGGCGGTCTCCGATATGAATGGGGTAACTGCGCGCATCGAGCGCGACCTTCAGGGTTCGCATCGTTTCCGTATTTCCTGTTCGAGCTGGCGCGATGCGGCCAGAGGCGTCCGGCCTCCGCCCTCCAACACGATGTCGGCTATTTCCCGATATAGCGGATCTCGCTGTTCGTGGAGTTCCCGGATTTTCGAAAGTGGGTCCGCCACCTGCAATAAGGGCCTGTTACGATCATGCCGCGTTCTTGCAAACAGTTCATCCGGTTGCACGCATAAGTAGATCACCAGTCCGGTTTCTGCCAGACGCTTGCGGTTCTGCGGGTCCAGCACCACCCCGCCACCCGTGGCCAGCACCAGATCGTGCTCTCCTGACAGGGCATGCAGGACCTGCGACTCGCGACGACGAAAGCCGGCCTCCCCTTCGATCTCGAAGATCACCGGAATACGCACACCGGTGCGCGCCTCGATTTCATGATCGCAATCGACAAAGCGCTTCTTCAAGCGCCTCGCCAGCTGCCGGCCGATCGTCGTCTTGCCCGCGCCCATCATGCCCACGAAATAGATGTTGTCGCAGGTTTTCACCAATGAATTTTATCAGGCGGCAGTGCCGGCGTAAAAAAGAAAGGGCCGGCAAAGCCGGCCCTGAAGTGCTTTGCAGCAGGCTCAGCGCATGCTGAGCGATTCGCTGATGATCTTCGGGGTGATGAAGACCAGCAGCTCGGTCTTGTTGTCCTTTTTCTCGTTGTGCTTGAAAAGGAAGCCAACGTACGGGATGTCTCCAAGAACCGGTACTCTGGTCGTGATGTTCCGTTCATCCTGCGTATAAATGCCCCCGATCACGACCGTGCCGCCGTTATCAACCAGCACCTCGGTTTTGACATGCTTGGTGTCGATGGCGACGCCCGCGCCAGTGGCAATCTGCGTGTTCGGCGAGTCTTTGTTGACGTCGACGGTCAGGTTGACCCGCCCGTCCGGGGTGATCTGCGGCTTGACCTTCAGGGCCAAGTTCGCTTTCCGGAAGGAAACGCTCGTAGCGCCGGAACTGGTCGCCTGCTGGTATGGCAGTTCAACACCCTGCTCGATAAGTGCCTCGACCTGATCGGCTGTCACGATGCGCGGACTGGAAATGATCTTGCCCTTGCCGTCGGCTTCAAGCGCACTGATTTCCAGATTCAGGAAGCGCGTGGCCGCAGTATTGAACAGGACAAAAGAGAACTGCCCGGCCTGCTTTCCTGCAATTGAGGTTGCCGGGAGGTTAACCCCCAAAGATTCAGTGGTGAAATCCGGTATCGGGCTGGCAATTTGTCCGGTATGGAAACCTGGAACAGTTACCCGGCCGCCCAGCGTATATCCCACGTTGCCGATTCTGCTGGCCGACCTTGTAGGATTCATGTCGTGATAGCCGATCCTGGCTCCCACGTTCTTGGTGAAGTTGTCCTCCGCCTCCACGATGCGCGCCTCGATCATCACCTGGCGAGCCGGGATGTCGATTTCGGCAATCAGCCTGCGCACATCATCCAGACGGGAAGGCGAGTCTGTTACGAAGAGCTTGTTCGTGCGTTCATCGACAATAACCGATCCCCGCTTCGAGAGCGCTGTCTGGTCCTTGTTCTTGAGGAAATCGAATACCGATTTGGCCTTGTGATAGTTCAGCTGGAAGGTCTCGGTCCGCACCGGCTCCAGGTCCGTGATCTGCTGACGCGATTCGAGTTGCAGCTTCTCCTTGGCGGCCAGTTCGTCGCGCGGAGCGATCCAGATGACATTGCCGTTCTTGCGCATGTCCAGGCCCTTCGCCTGCAGAATGATGTCAAGCGCTTGATCCCACGGAACATCCTTGAGTCGCAGCGTCAGGCTGCCACCCACGGTGTCGCTGGTAATGATATTGAAGTCCGTGAAGTCGGCGATCACCTGCAGAACGGCGCGTACGTCGATGTTCTGGAAATTCAGGGACAATTTCTCTCCCTGGTAGCCCTTGCGTCCGCCCTGTACGAGTTTGTTCGGATCCTCAATCATCTGCTTCACTTCGACCACGAACTGGTTGTCGCTCTGATAGGCGTTGTGTTCCCACAGCCCTTTCGGTGCAATCACCATGCGGATATTCTCGCCCTGCGGTTGCGTATTCACCGTCGTGATCGGCGTCGCGAAATCGGTCACATCCAGGCGTCGACGCAAGCTTTCCGGGAGCGTGGTTTTCAGAAATTCGACCACCAGATTCGAGCCTTGCTGGCGAATGTCGATGCCCACATTGCTATCGGACAGGTCGACGATGACGCGCCCCTCGCCGTTGGTCCCGCGACGGAAGTTGATGTCACGAATACTGCTTTGCTCTACCGACGGCTTGACCTCTGCGAAGTGCTGGGTACTGGCCTGCTCGGCCTTCGCCGCTGTACCGACCGCGACGCCACCGAGTGTGATGAACAGATCCTTCCCCTCGATGCGCGCATCCGCCTGGCGTACCTGCTTAAGATTCAGCACGACCCGCGTGCGATCGCCCACCTCCACGAGACTGACGCTGCGCAAATCGCCCTCGTTGACGGTCTGCGAATTCCGGCCCAACGCATTCTTCACACCAGGGAAATCGAAAGCGATCCGTGGCGGGTTGGCCACGCTGAAGCTCGCCGGCACGGCGGCCAACGGCTGTGTGGTCGTCAGTTTCAGGACGAGGTCGCTGCCTTGCTGGCTTACCCCCAGGGCCTCAATGGCATTCTGTGCCCATGCTGACTGCGTCAGCAGCATGCACAGCGGGAGTAACAATCGTCTGATGATGGTCTTGGCTGTATTCATTTCCTGCCCTCCGGCTGCTGCTTTTCCTGCAATTGCAATGTGCTCGTGCGTTCCATATAGTCCCCCAGGGAATCGGGAACCAGCTCTTTCAGTTTGACCTCGGTTTCGGTTATGTCCGTAATGATTCCGAAGTTCTGTCCCAAATAATTCCCGATCTTCACCTGGTGCAGATTCTTGTCGGCCTGGATCAGGGCGTGGACCATTTTCCCTTTGATCAGCGCGCCCACCATCTTGAGGGACTCCAGCGGATAGGCCTCCAGCGGCTCCTTGCGGCGGTCAAGGTCAGGTTTGAGAGCGCCCCCGCCAGCCTTCCGCTCGGGTTCGATTTTCGCGGCATTGTAGGGGTCGAGCAGATCTCCCGGTTCATACGCGACAACCGGAAAGCTCTTGATTTCCGGAAGTGGCGGGATCTTGCCCTTGAAATCCTTGGTCGACTCCTTCATCCACTGCCGAAGGTCCTGATGTTCCTCGCCGCCGCACGCAGTCAGGCCGAGGCAAGTCAGGAAGATGGCTGCCCGCCTCATTTCTTCGCTCCTTTGGCCTTGGACTTGGCTCTGCGCTGTACTGCCAGTTCTTCCTCGTCGAGGTAGCGGTATGTCATCGCAGTGGCATCCATCTTGAGTTGCCCCCCCTTCTCAGGCACGACGGCAATGTTGGTCAGGGAGACGATGCGGGACAGTTTTGCGACGTCGGCGGAAAAGGCGCCCAGGTCATGGTACGTGCCGGTGATCTTCAGTGTGATTGGCAATTCGGCATAGAAATCCCTGGTCGTTTCCCGGCCGGGCTTGAACAGTTCGAACTGCAAGCCGCGCCCCAGCCCGGCCTGGTTGATGTCGATCAGCAATGCCTCCATTTCGGCCTTGTTGGGCAACTGCTTGAGCAACGCTCCAAACGTCTTGTCGATTTCGGCAAGCTGCTTGCGGTGCTCTTCAAGGTTGACCGCCTGCCGCTTCTTGTCGAGATACTCATCCTTGAGCTTGGCTTCCTGTTGCCGCTTGCCTTCCAGTTCCTCCAATTGGGACTTCCAGTCAAACCACCAGCCGCCGACCAGCAGTGCGGCGAAAATACCCAGAAGCACGGTCACGCGCGGCAGGAGCGGCCAAGTGCCGATGTCCTTGGGGTCTAGGGATTTGAAATCCTCGGCCAGCGCCTTGAAGTCGATTTTCGGTACCGCGGGCATTTGGGGCATGTTGGGCTTCTTCATGCTTTCTTGTCCTGCTTGGGCGGCTGCGCACCGGGTGCCGGTTTCTTGTCGGCTGCTGGGGCAGTCCTCGAAATAACGACATTCAAACTGAATTCCGCATAGCGTCGGTTGCCTTGGTTGACTGCCTTGATCTCGACGAGATCCGGTCTTTCGAGCAGCGGAGAGGCCTCGAGATTGCGCATCAGAGTGGACACCCGGGCATTCGATTGGGCGATGCCGGTCAGGTTGACTCTGGCTCCAGTCTGTTTCAGCGCCTTCAGGTATATGCCCGCAGGAATTTGTCGCGCCAACTCGTTGAACAGCTGGACGGTTTCGGCCCGGCTGCTCTGCAAAGTTTCGATCACCCCCTTGCGCGACAGCAGGGCACTGGTCTGTTCCTTCAGGCGCTTGATTTCGTCTATTTCCTTGTCCAGCGCGGCGATCTCTTTCTTGAGGAATGCGTTTTTGCTCTCCTGCTGGCTGATATAGCCGGAAATCACGCCATGCACCATGATGACGATCACCACCGCCAATATGGCAATCAGGCCGGACAACGCAAAAAACTGCTGGCGCAGCGCCTTGCGCCTCTCCTCGCGGTAAGGCAGTAGATTGATGCGGATCACTGGTCGAACCTCCGCAGCGCTAACCCGCAGGCGACAATCAGGGATGGCGCATCCGTCGCCAGGTTCTTCGGGCGGATTCGTTGAGAAAGCGCCATGCTGGCAAAGGGATTGGCGACGACCGTGCTGATCTGGGTGCGCCCGGACACGGCTTCATCAACGCCGGGAATCACGGCGCATCCTCCCGCCAGAACAATGTGGTCAACCTGGTTGTATTGGGTTGAGGTAAAGAAGAACTGCAGTGCCCGCGAAACTTCCAGTGCAAGGTTGTCCAGGAAAGGCCGCAACAAATCGGATTCGAAGTTCTCGGGGAGGTTGCCGGTTCGTTTCGCGGTTTCGGCTTCCTCCTGGCTCATGCCGTACTGGCGGACGATGTCCTGCGTGAGTTGGCTGCCGCCGAAAGCCTGTTCGCGCACATAGACAGGCTGGTCGTTGCGCAGGATCGTGACATTCATGACATTCGCGCCGATATCAACCAACGCGATCGTCTGGTTCTTGCCCCCTCCGGGAAGCTGGCTCTCGACCAGTTCGAATGCCGCCTGCGCAGCATAAGACTCGACATCCATGACCAAAGGCTTCAATCCCGCCGCCTCCGCCACGGCCACCCGATCCTCCACCTTCTCCTTGCGCGAGGCCGCAATCAGAACCTCCACCTCCTCAGGACTGCTCGGCGCCGGCCCAGCCACCTGGAAATCCAGATTGACCTCGTCCAGCGCGAACGGGATGTATTGATTCGCTTCCGATTCGACCTGGACTTCCAGTTCGCGCTCGCGCAATCCGGCCGGGACGATAATCTTCTTTGTGATCACGGCAGCCGCCGGCAGGGCCATGGCGACGAACTTGGTCGACGTGCCCATGCGCTTCCACGCCCGCTTGACCGCATCGGCCACCGCCTCAAGATTGGTGATGTTCCCATCAACCACCGCGTCGCGTGGCAGCGTCTCGATTGCGTAGCGCTCGATCCGGTAGCTCCCTTTCGCAGCCTCGGCCAGCTCGACCATCTTGACCGATGACGAACTGATATCGAGCCCAAACAACGGGCGGGCCTTCGGGTTGAATATCGAGAGATCTATCTGCAAGGAAAATCCTTTTGAATTCTCGTTAGTTAGGCGCAATACAGATAATTTACATTAAATCCTAGCAACAACTATGGCCTGTGTAAAGTTTTTTTTCCCGTGGCGTGTCGCTTTTCCCCGACACGCCACGTGGCTCCTCCCGGGATGACTCCAACTACTTGATTGTAATCGTGTAATTCTGAGGTCCTGTCAGGGCAGGTCACGGCAAATTCTCTGGATAATCAATCGCCGACTGGGTAGGCATATAATTGCGCGCTTTCTCTAATTGCATCGAGCCCATCCTTGCCCACCGCCCTGCGCTGGATCGCCTATCCGGTTCTCTTTCTGGCAGGCCTTGCCCTCATAGGCATCGCCTTGCTGGCAATCATCGTCGTGCTGGCCTACCCTCAGTTGCCCTCGCTCGAGGTGCTGACCGACTACCAGCCGAAAATTCCGCTGCGCATCTATACCGCAGACGGCCATTTGATAGGCGAGTTCGGCGAGGAGCGGCGAGCCCTGGTGCGCTTCCAGGACGTGCCGGACATCATGAAGCAGGCCATCCTGGCAGCAGAAGACGAGCGCTTCTACCAGCATCCCGGCGTAGATACGATTGGCGTACTGCGCGCCGCCTATGCCAATTTCACCAGCGGCGGCAAGCGGCAGGGTGCCAGCACCATCACCATGCAGGTGGCACGGAATTTCTTCCTGTCGAGCGAAAAGACCCTCTCGCGCAAGGTCTATGAGGCGCTGCTCGCCTTCAAGATCGAGAGCAACCTGTCCAAGGACGAGATCTTCGAGCTCTATATCAATCAGATCTACCTCGGGCAGCGCGCCTACGGTTTCGCCGCGGCTGCGCAGATCTATTATGGCAAGTCGCTGAAGAGCATCAGCCTGGCGGAGGCTGCCATGCTGGCGGGGCTGCCGAAAGCCCCCTCCAGCTTCAACCCGGTGGCCAATCCGAAGCGGGCCAAGCTGCGCCAGCTGTACGTCCTGCGCCGGATGCATGAACTGAATTTCATCAATGACGCACAATTGGCCCAGGCGCAGAAACAGGATCTCCACATCAAGCGCGACGTCAATGAGTTCGCCGTAAGGGCGGACCACGTCGCCGAAATGGCCCGGCAGATGGCCTACGAGCGCTTTCAGGAGGAGGCTTATACGCGCGGTCTGCGCGTCGTCACCACCATTCTCAAGGCGGACCAGGAGGCGGCTTATGCCAGCCTGAGACGCGGTGTGCTCGATTACGATAGGCGGCACGGCTATCGGGGCGCAAAGGGTTACGTCGATCTTGGGCAGTCGGGCACGGCCCTGGACGAGGCACTGGAAGAGGCGCTGCAAGATGAAGTCGATTCCGACGACATTTATGCTGCGGTGATTCTCGAGGCCGGACAGAAACTGGTGAAGGCCTACCGGCGCGGCGGCGAAACGGTTCAAATTACCGGCGAAGGCCTCAAGTTTGCCCAGCGCATGCTTGACGAAAAGGCGCCCGCCAACAAGCGCCTGCGCCGGGGCGCCATCATCCATGTGCAAAAGGACACCAAAAACAACAGCTGGCAGATCGTGCAACTGCCGGAGGTCGAAGCCGCCTTCGTCGCCGCCAGCCCCGTGGACGGCGCCATCCGTGCTCTCGTGGGCGGATTCGACTTCAACCGCAACAAATTCAACCACGTTACCCAGGCCTGGCGCCAGCCGGGTTCCAGCTTCAAACCCTTCATCTATTCCGCTTCGCTGGAGAAGGGCTTCACGCCGGCCAGCATCATCGAGGACGCGCCGCTGATCGTTTCCGCTGCCGAAACCGGCAGCCAGGAGTGGGAACCGAAGAACTACGACGGCAAGTTCGAAGGGCCGATGACCATGCGCACGGGCCTGGCGAAATCGAAGAACCTGGTCTCCATCCGCATCCTCAAGTCGATCGGCACGCAGTACGCGCAGGACTACGTCACCCGCTTCGGCTTCGATGCCGACAAGCACCCTCCCTATCTCACCATGGCCCTGGGTGCCGGCTCAGTGACGCCCTGGCAGCAACTGACCGGCTATGCCGTCTTCGCCAACGGCGGCTATCGCATCCAGCCCTACATCGTGAAGCAGATACTCGATGATAGGGGCAATGTGCTGGCCGAGGCCCAGCCTGTCGCGGCCGGCGACGAGAGCCTGCGCGTCATCGATCCGCGCAACGCGTTCCTGATGGACAGCATGATGCATGATGTGGTCCGCCGCGGTACGGCAACACGCGCGCTGCAACTCAAGCGCGGCGACCTGGCCGGCAAGACGGGCACCACCAACGACTTCGTCGATGCCTGGTTCTGCGGCTACCAGCCCGCCATCGTCGGCGTCGCCTGGATCGGCTTCGACCAGCCGAAGAAGCTGGGCAACGGGGAAACGGGCGGTTCCGCCGCCCTGCCGATCTGGATCGGCTATATGGACAAGGCCCTGAAGAATGTGCCGGAAACCTTCATGCCAACCCCGCCGGGACTGATCACTGTCACGATTCCGGCGGGCGGCGCAGGAGAAACCGCCGGCAAGGGTTCGGAATTGATCTATAAGGAAAGCCTGCCACCGGCCCCACCTGAAAGCGGCGAGTCCGGCGGAACGCCAAATTTCTTCAACCCTCCAATGAACACATCGGGCTAACCTGACAGGGAGACGGGTTCTCCCGCTTGCTCGGAAACCAAGCGCTCGAGGCAAGCAAAAAGTTCCGCTCCGTCGCGCGTGCCGATCCAGCGGCCATTCTCATGGCGAAAATGGAAGCCGCCAGAGCGTGCCGCCACCCAGATCTCGCGTGCGGCCGCATGACGATTGATGATGATCTTGCTGCCATCGCCGAACTCCAACTCCAGTACGCCGCCAGGCTGCAACTCATAGTCGATGTCGGCCGCACAGGCGTCCAGCGCCTGCTCGATCCTTTCCAGCGTCGCCCCGGCCAGGGTGTTGAACTCGGTTTCTTCCATTACAGGCCTTCTGCTAACATCATGATTTTTGCCGGCATCATGCGTACCTTCGGGACAATACTCGCTCTACTGCTTATTGGCGCCTGCGGCACCAGGACCTCGCTTACCCTTCCGCCCCGGCCGGCACCGGCAGGCACCACGCAGGCCGCCCCAGCGGCACCGACACCTACACCGGCTGCCGATGATAGCAAAGCCGGCGGCACTGCTGCGCGATGAGCCATTTCGCCTACCGTGACGGCATGCTCCATGCCGAGGACGTACCGTTGCCGCAGATTGCCGCCGCCCACGGCACGCCCTGCTATGTCTATTCGCGCGCCGCGCTGCTGTCGCGCTTCGAGGAGTTCCGCCAGGCCCTGGCCGGGCGGGACGCCCTGCTTTGCTATGCCGTCAAGGCCAATTCGAATCTGGCCATCCTGAATCTGTTCGCCCGCGCCGGCGCCGGCTTCGACATCGTTTCAGGCGGGGAACTGGCGCGCGTCATCGCCGCCGGCGGCGATCCGGCCAGAGTGGTTTTTTCCGGCGTCGGCAAGACGCAAGACGAAATGCTTCAGGCCCTGGCGGCCGGCATCTTCTGTTTCAACGTCGAATCCTCAGCGGAACTGGATCGGCTCGACGCAGTCGCCGGCCAGGCCGGCAAGAGGGCGTCGATTGCCCTGCGCGTGAACCCCGACGTCGACCCGAAGACGCACCCCTACATTTCCACCGGCCTGCGCAGCAACAAGTTCGGCGTCGCCTATGCCGAAGCACTCGGTCTGTACCGCCGCGCCCGCGCCCTGCCGAACGTCGACATCGCCGGGATTGCCTGCCACATCGGCTCGCAACTGCTCGATCCGGCGCCGGCCGCCGAGGCGGCGGGAAAGATACTCGTCCTCGCCGACCGGCTGGCCGCCGAAGGCATCGTCCTGCGCCACCTGGACCTCGGCGGCGGCATCGGCATCCGCTATCGCGACGAGTCGCCGCTGTCCGTCGCCGGCTATCTGGCGCCGATCCTGGCGCAACTGGCCGGGCGCAAGGAAAAAATCCTGTTCGAGCCCGGCCGCGCCCTCGTCGGCAATGCCGGCGTCCTGCTCACCCGCATCGAACACCTCAAACACGGCGAGGAAAAAAACTTCGCCATCGTCGACGCCGCCATGAACGACCTGATGCGGCCGGCGCTCTACGATGCCTGGCACGACATCCTGCCCGTGCGGCAGGCTGCCGGGGCAACGGCGGAATACGAGGTGGTCGGGCCGGTGTGCGAGTCGGGCGACTTTCTCGGCCACGCCCGCGCGCTGGCGGTGACCGAGGGGGACCTGCTGTCCGTGATGTCGGCCGGCGCCTATGGCATGGCGATGAGCTCGAACTACAACACGAGACCGCGCGCCGCGGAGGTGATCGTCGACGGAAGCCAAACCTACCTCGTGCGCGAACGCGAGCGGATCGAGCAACTTTTCGCCGGCGAGCGTGTCCTTCCTTGATCGAACCCGAGCACCCCATTCCGCAATCTCATGCATAGAAGCCGTCTTGCCGTTCTGGCCGCCGCCCTCGCGCTTGCGGCCTGCCAGAAAGCCGAGGAAAAGAAACCCTCCGGCCCGCCGCCCGCCCTGATCACCGTCACCCAGGCCAGGGCCGGCGCGATGGAAATCACCGAGGAGACGCTCGGCACCCTGGAAGCGGTCATCGACCCGAAGATCGGCGCCGAAGTGGCGGGCAAGGTCGTCCAGGTGCTTGCCGGCGCCGGCAAGGCCGTCAGGAAGGGCGAGTTGCTGGCGGTCATCGACGACACCGATTTCGCCATCCAGAATCGCGCCGACGAAGCCGACCACAAGCGCACCGAAGCGCTTCTGGCGCAACAGGAGCGCGTCGTCGAGCGGCAGCAGCAGCTCGTCCAGAAGGGCTTCATCTCGCAGAATGCCGCCGACGATGCCCGCGCCCAGCGCGACGCCCTGCGCGAGCAGCTCGCCGCCGCCCGCGCCCGCGGCGACATGAGCCGGCGCAGCCGGGGCAAGGCGCGTGTCGTCGCGCCCTTCGACGGCGTGGTCGAGGCGCAGGTCGCCTCGATCGGCGATTACGTCAAGGTCGGCGACCCGCTGTTCCAGCTGGTCTCCAGCCAGAAGCTGCGCGCCCACCTGCCCTTTCCCGAGTCGATTGCGGCGAGACTGAGAAAAGGGCAGGTTGCGATCCTCACTTCGCCGCAGCAAACCGGCCGTGAAATCCGCAGCGTCGTCAGCGACATCAAGCCCAGCGTTTCCGAATCCGGCCGGGCGATCGACGTCATTGTCGACGTCGACAACCCCGGGGAATTCCGCCCGGGCGGCACGGTGAATGCAGCCGTCGTCGTCGACAGCCGCGAGAATGTCGTGCAGGTGCCCGAGCAGAGCATCGTGCTGCGGCCTGCCGGCAAGGTCGTCTACGCAATTGCGGACGGCAAGGCGGTCCAGCAGGTCGTCGAGGCCGGCGCCAGGCGCGCCGGCATGGTGGAAGTCCTCAAGGGCCTTCAGGCCGGCACCACCGTCGCGCTGGACGGCGCCGGCTTCCTGACGCATGACGCGCGGGTCACCGTGCAGGAGCGCGACAAGCCGGCCACGGGCAAGCCTGCCGAAAGTCAGTCCCCGCAGCACGCCGCCACGGCCCAGGCAACTGCCGACGCCAAGAAATGACGCTGCCGGAGCTTTCGATCAAGCGCCACGTCCTGGCGTGGATGCTGAATGCCGTGCTGGTGCTGTTCGGCCTCATCGCCTACCAGCGCATCGGCATGGACCGCTTTCCCTACATCGAGTTTCCCGTCATCTCGGTGACGACGACGGTGAAGGGCGCCAACCCGGACATCGTCGACGCCAGCGTCACCAACCTCGTCGAGTCGGCCGCCAACACCGTGCCGGGCATCGAGCACATCCAGTCCACCTCGTCGCCGGGCGTCTCGCAGGTGAACATCACCTTTGCGCTGGAGAAGGACGTCAACATCGCCTTCAACGAGGTGCAGGCCAAGCTCAATCAGGTGCTGCGTCGGCTGCCGAAGGACGCCGACCCGCCGGTGGTGGCCAAGGTGGAGACCAATACCCAGCCGATCATGTGGCTGGCGCTTCAGGGCGACCGCACCCAGCAGCAGCTCAACCAGTACGCCGCCAACGTCGTCAAGAAGCGTCTGGAGAGCATCGACGGTGTCGGCGAGGTGCGCCTCGGCGGGCGGCGCGACCGTACCATCCGGGTGAACCTCCTGCCCGCGCGCATGGCCGCCCACGGCATCACGGCGCAGGACATCAACGAGGCCTTTGCCAAGGAGCACGTCCAGCTCGCCGGCGGCTTCGTCGTCGGCCAGGCCACCGAGGCGCTGGTCAAGCTCGACCTGGAGTTCCACCGCATCGAGGACCTCGCCGGCATGATCCTCGGCTACAAGGGCGGCTATCCGATCCGGCTCGCCGACGTGGCCGAGGTCGAGGACGGACTCGCCGACAACCGCCAGCTCGCCCGCTTCAACGGCGAGACCACCGTCGGCCTCGGCATCGTCAAGGTGGCCAACACCAACACGGTCGCCATCACCGAGGCAGTGCTGGCACGGCTGGAGAACGAGATCCGCCCGCAGTTGCCGCCGGGCATGCGCATCACGATCGTCTCCAACGACGCCGTCTTCATCCAGGAGATCGTCAGCTCGCTGAAGGAGCACCTGATCGAGGGCACGCTGCTCGCCTCGCTGGTGGTGTGGTTCTTCCTGCGCTCGCTGCGTTCCACCCTGATCATCGCCCTGGCGATTCCCGTCTCGCTGATGGGCGCCATCGCCGTCATCTACTTTTTCGGCTACACGCTGAACTCCCTCACCATGCTGGCGCTGCTGCTGCTCATCGGCGTCGTCGTGGACGACGCGATCGTGGTGCTGGAGAACATCTTCCGCCATCGCGAGGAAATCGATCCCGACCCGATCGCCGCCGCCGTCAACGGCAGCCGCGAAGTGGTCTTCGCCGTCATCGCGGCAACGCTGTCGCTGGTGTCGATCTTCGCCCCGGTGATCTTCCTCTCCGGCATCATCGGCCAGTTCTTCCGCTCCTTCGCGGTGGTCGTCACCTTCGGCGTGATGGTGTCGCTGTTCGTCTCGCTGACGCTGACGCCGATGCTGTGCTCGCGTTACCTGAAGGTGGAGAAGTCCCACGGCCGCATCTACCACCTGCTCGACGGCATCCTCGGCGGCATGGAGCGGTTCTACCGTCGCCTGCTCGATGCCTCACTGGCCCATCGCTGGAAGGTGGTCGGGCTGACTGCGATGGCAGTCGCATCGAGCACCTTTTTCTTCACCAGCATCGGCAAGACCTTCACGCCCGAACAGGACGAGGGCCGCTTTCTGGTGCGCCTGCGCGCGCCGCTCGGCTCGAGCATCGAGTACACGGATTCGCGCCTGCGCATGGTCGAGGCCATCCTCGACCGCCACAAGGAAATCGTCACCGAGTTCGCGCTGATCGGCTTCGGTTCGGCCGGCCAGGTCAACCAGGGACTGGTCGTCGTGCGCATGGCGCCGCGCCAGGAGCGCAGGGTCCGGCAGCAGGACCTGCTGCCGAAGCTGCGCAAGGAGCTGGCCACCGTGCCGGGCGCCTTCGTCTTCGCAGCGCCCTACCCGATCGTCGGCGGCCAGCGCGGCGAACCGCTGCAGTTCGTGCTGGCCGGCGAGAACCTGCAGGAGGTGGGTCGCCTGTCGCGCGAGCTGCAGCAGCGCCTGTCGCAGGTCGCCGGCATCGGCCGGCTCGACACCGACCTGCAGCTCGACCTGCCCCAGCTGGTCTTCCAGCCCGACCGCGCACGCATCGCCGCCGCCCAGCTCAATTCGCAGGACGTGGCGCTCGCCGTCAACATGCTCACCGGCGGCGTGGACATCGCCAAGTTCAACGACGAGCCGGGCGACGGCCAGCGCTACGACATCCGCGTCAAGGCCCGCGAGGGCGAGTTCACGCAGCCGTCCGACCTGTCGAAGATCTGGCTGCGGGCCAGGGATGGCAAGCTGGTGCGCCTAGACAGCGTCGCCTCGTTCGGCGAGCGCCTCGGCCCCGCGGTGATCGGGCGTTTCGACCTGCAATACGCGGCCACCTTCTACGCCTCGCCGACCATCCCCCTCGGCGAGGCCGTCGCCAAGTTGCGGGAGGTCGCCGCCGAGATCCTGCCGGCCGGCTACCAGGTCAAGCTCGTCGGCCAGGCGGAGGAGTTCGGCAAGACGCAGAAATACATGGCCTTCGCCTTCTCGCTGGCGCTGGTGCTGCTCTACATGGTGCTCGCCAGCCAGTTCAACTCATTCCTGCAGCCGGCGATCATCATGCTGGCGCAGCCGCTCGCCATCATCGGCGGCGTGGCGGCATTGTGGCTGTTCGGCCAGACGCTCAACATCTACTCGATGATCGGCCTGGTGCTGCTGATCGGCCTGGTGGCGAAGAACTCGATTCTCCTGGTGGATCTCACCAACCAGCGCCGCGAGGGCGGCATGCAGGTGGATGCGGCCCTGCGCGATGCCTGCCCGACGCGCATGCGGCCGGTGCTGATGACCTCGGCCACCGTCATCCTCGCCCTCTTTCCCGCCGCCCTCGGCCTGGGCGCCGGCGCGGAGACCAACCAGCCGCTGTCGATCGCCGTCATCGGCGGCATGATCTCCTCGACGCTGCTGACGCTGGTGGTGGTGCCGGCGGTGTACTCCCTGGTGGAATCGCGCCGCAGTCAGCGCTGAGATGGATCGGTGACGAAGCCGATGCGCACCAGGCCCGCCTTGGCGGCCTTGCTCATCACCTGCGCGACGCGTTCATAAGGCACCAGGCGGTCGGCGCGAATGTGCAGTTCCGGCTGCGGTTGCTGCATCGCCGCTGCAGAGAAGTGCGATTCAAGCTCTTCCAGCGCGACCACCGCGCCGTTCCAATGCAGGCTGCCGTCCTCGCGGATGCCGAGCTGGACATGCTCGGGGCGCGTCAGGTTGGGGCTGCTGGAAGCCTTCGGCAGGTCGATCTTCACCGAGTGCGTGAGCAGCGGCGCCGTGACGATGAAGATCACCAGCAGCACCAGCATCACGTCTACCAGCGGCACCACGTTGATCTCCGCCATCGGTCCCTGCTGGCCGCGCCCGTCGAAGCTTCCGATTGCCATCGCGTTTCCTCCGTTCAGCGCGGCGCCACGGCGCGCAATGCGCGCACTTCGCCCGCCGAGCTGTTGCGCTTGGCGCCGACGGTCATCAGCGCATACAGGTCGTGGGCGAAGGCATCCAGCTTCGCCAGCCAGATGCGGTTGCGCCGGTTGAAGGCGTTGTAGGCGAGCACCGCCGGGATCGCCACGGCAAGACCGAGCGCCGTCATGATCAGCGCCTCGCCGACCGGGCCGGCCACCTTGTCCAGCGTGCCCTGCCCGCTCATGCCGATTTGCACCAGGGCATGGTAGATGCCCCACACCGTGCCGAACAGGCCGACGTAGGGCGCCGCCGAGCCGGCCGAGGCCATCAGCGTCAGGCCCTGCTCGACGCGCGCCGCCTCCTGGTCGATGCCGTTGCGCAGCACGCGCGTGAGGAACTCCCCCGGCCCGCCGGCGGCGGCGAGCCGCTGCAGTCCCTGCTGGCTGTTGTCGTCGGCGGCGCCCAGCGCCTGCTGCGCCAGCTCGGCGAAGGCGCTGTCGAGCGGCCGCTGCGCCAGCATGGCGCTCACTTCGGCGAGCGAGCCGGCGGCCCAGAACTGCCGCAGGAAGGCCGCCGCGCGGCGGCCGGCGAGGACATTCGCCAGCCCCTTGGTCAGGATCAGGTACCAGCTCGCCACCGAGAGGGCGAGCAGCAGGAACAGCACGATGCGTCCGACGGCATCGGTCTGCGAAAGAAAATGGGCGAAGCCGAGGCTTTCATTCATGGCAAATCCTCAATGCGAAAAAGTCAGTCTGCGTGACACGGCGATCCTTACTGGAGCACGAACTTGAACGGTTGCAAGGCCACCGCGCGCACCGGCTGGCCGTCGCGCCGCGCCAGGTTGCAGCGCCAGGTCTTCACGGCGGACAGCGCCGCCTCGTCGAGGCGCGCAAAGCCGCTGGAAGTGACAATGCGCGCGGCGGCGACGCCGCCCTGCTCGTCGAGCTCCACGCGCAGCACCACTTTGCCTTCCTCGCCCTGGCGTCGCGACAGCGGCGGGTAGGCTGGCGCGCTGCGCTCCGGGCAGGCGACGGCCAGTTCGGTGCCGAGCGAGACCGGTCCCGCCGGCCGCGCCGGCGCCGCCTCAGCCGGAGGCTGGGGCGGCGGCGCCACCACGTCCCCCGGCGCGTTGGCCGGCGCCTCGGCGACCAGCTGCTGCGGTTGCGGCTTCTCCATCGGCCGCGGCTTTTCCAGTCGGGCCGGTTTCGGCGCCTCCTTTGGCGGGGGCGGCGGCAGCGTGATGGTGTCGACGAACAGCGTCACCACCTCGTCCGGCACTACCAGGATGCGGTGGCTCCACAGGCCCCACAGGGCGACGACATGCGCGGCCAGGACGAACAGCAGTCCCGCCGCGCGCTCCGCCCCGAGTTTCCTGATCGTTTCCACCGCGTGTCAGAAGGCGAGCTTCAGACCGGCGAAAAAGGTCCGCTGCGAATACGGGTACAGCGTGAAGTACTTGACGTTGCCGATGTTGTCGATGCCGACCGAAGCCGTCCCCTGCTTCGAGAATTTGTAGAGCACCTTGGCGTCGAACACACTGAAATTGCTGCGTCCGCCGTAGACGTCCGGATTGGGGTCCGGGTACCGCCCGGCTGCCGTGTCGTAGAGCCCGCTGTGTTGCCGCCCGCTGTAGCGCCAGCCCAGGCTGTACGAGAGCGCATCCGACGCATGGTAGACGCCCAGCAGCGAGGCGCGCCAGACCGGGATCAGCGGCAGCTGCGTGCCCTCCAGCCCCGGGTTCGCAACGTTTTTTGCGATTCTCGAATGAATGTAGGCGACGCTGCCATAGACATCGAGGCCGCGCACCAACAGGTCGTTGACCTGGAGCGACGATTCGATGCCATAGGTGCGAACCTTGTCGATATTCTGCACGCTGCTGATGCTGAACCCGGGCAGCGTCGTGATGTCGGCCTGCGAAACCAGCGCATCCTTTTTCTCCTCCCCGAACAGCGAGGTTCTCCACACGCCATTGGGCAGGAACCGCTCGGCGACGAGTTCCCAGGAATCGGCGGTCTCCGGCTTGAGGTTCGGGTTGTTGGTCAGCGCCACGTTGTAGGGTGCCGGAAACGCAGCGATCTCCGCGGCAGTCGGCGCGCCGCCGCCGACACGGGTAATGCCGACGTTCTTGAACAGCTCGCCGACGGTCGGGAAGCGGACCCCGCGGCCGACGGAGCCCCGCAGCGCCAGCACCTCGGACGCCTGATAGGAGAGCGAGCCCTTGGGGGAGAAGGCCCGCAGGGTTTTGTCCCGGTAGCTGACGTTTCTCCCGTTCGCATAGTTGCTGCCATCGGAAGCCTCCCATCGCTCCTCCCGCCCCCCGACGACCAGCTTCACGCTCGGCGAGATCTGCCAGGCGTCCTGCAGGTAGATCGCATCCGTCGAGGTGACCCCCCTCGAATTCGTGTTCAAGGTGGCGGGGCTGCTGGTCTCCCAGTTGCCCGCCCCCAGCCGGTACTGGTCCGTCTTCGTCGTATACGTGTCGGTGTGGAAGCCGAAGCTGACCTGGTGTTCGCTGCGCAGGTTGCCGCCCGGACGCCATTCGCCGCGCAGGTCCAGGTTCTGCCAGCCCGTTCCGTCCGCAAACGTAATCGTCCCCGCCGTCGCCGCCGAGCTCGGAGTTGTGCCGAAGTTGCCCGACGACGCACGGGTGACATCCTTGTTCTGGTTGAAGATGCTGCCGGTCAGTTCCCAATCCCAGGTCCCGCCGGTCTGCGACTTCACCGACAATCCGTGCATGAAATACTCGGCCTCCGCGTGGCTGGCGCTCGGCGCCGTCACGGAGTAGTCCCTGCCGTTGATGCGGACATAGCGGTAGGGGCCCGCCGCCGTGCTCGTGCCGTAGATTGGATTGCCGGCCGCATCCTTCAGATAGCTTTCGACCCGCTTGTCGGACGTGTTCTGCCAGACGTTGAAGGTGTAGACCGCGCGGACGGTCGGCGTGAAGTCGTAGCCGATCTTCAGGGTGGCGTCGTCCTTGACCGTATGGTCCATGCTGGTGGCGGCCGTGATGACCCTCGGCCGGTCAGCGATGTTCCGATCGAAATGCGCACCGCTGACGACCGTATACTGCCCCGCCGCCGCAGGCGCGCCCGTCTTGGCCGTCGCCGACGTGAAGTCCGTCGGGTGGCTGCGGTTGTCCAGGCGATCGGCGCTCAGCCAGAACGACCAGGCGCCGGCCTTGCTGCCCACGGTCGCGGCACCGTGCACGCCGGTGAAGTTCTTGTCAGTGCCGTACAGCTTGAAGTTCTCGGTGAAGGCGTCCAGCTGCGCATGCGCCTCGAACCTGGTCGGCATGTGGGTGGTCATCAGCACCACGCCCCCCACCGAGTTCCCGGGATACAGGGCCGAGAACGGGCCGTACATGACGTCTACGCGGTCGATGGCGTGCTGCGACACCATGCCCCAGCGCGGGCCGGGGCAGCAGCTGTTGGTCAGGAAGTTCGAGAGCAGCAGGCCGTCCGCGTAGACGATGGTCTCCGCGCTGGAATTGACGCCGTACATCCGCATCGCCAAGCCGCCGTTCACGTCGCCGATGAAGCGCTCGCGGACATGGACGCTCGGCACGTACTGCAGGGCGCCGGCCGAGGAGACCGAGTTGACGCTCTCGGCGATCTGCCTGGCCGTAAAGCTTTCGGTGGTCGACGGCACATGGGCCGGCACCGCCGGCTTGTCGCTCTTGACGAGCATTTCGTCGAGTTGCTTCTCTTCTTCCGCCAGCGCGCATTGCGGAATGTTCAAGGCGAGTGCGACAACCAGCGCGATTCCGCCCGTCGCAGCATGCCGTCCGTCGGCGCGGGCATTTCCCTTCCCCCGAAACTCGTTGTTCTTCTTTCTCATGTTGCTTCCCAGTGATTGCAATGAAATCCGATTACCTCGCCTGGCGGCTCTGCCGCAGCCAGTTCCTGATCTGTGCCTCGCTCAACATTCCTGAATGCGCCTCGCGCCGGTGTGCTGGGTCGAACAGGTAGCTGCGCGGCAGCTCGCCGCGCCAGGCCGGATCGATGGCGTAGCGCAGGCGTTCCGGCACGCCGTCGGCGAACACCCAGGTGTCGAAGCGCTCAAGCCCGAAGCGCTTCAGGGCGGCACGGATTTCGCGCGCATCGGAAGGCGTGTCGGTGGAGACGATCACCAGCGGCAGGTTGCGTTCGCTGCGGGCGAGCTTGCCCAAAGTCTGCAGCTCCTTCACGCAGTGGTGACAGGTCAGCGACCACAGGGTCAGGATGAAGGGGCGCCCGGCGAACTGCTTCTGGATCGTCAGCAGGCTGTCGCCGGTGAAGGGGTGCAGTTCGCCGGCTGCGGCGGGGGCCGCGGCGAACGCCAACCAGAGCGCGGCCAGTACTGCGGCAAAGCGCCTCACGGCCGGACCTCCAGCACGCGCAGGCCCTCGGCGGCCGTGTTCCACACCACCAGCGCCTGCCGCGCGTCGATGAGCGGCAGCGCGTAGTCGGCCTGCTGCGCCGCCTCGGCGAGCTTCTGCGGCGCGCTCCAGCTGGTTCCGGCATCGCGCGACAGCATGGCCCAGGCGGAAAAGCGCTGGCCGTCGAATTCCCGCCACGTCAGAAGGATGCGGTCGCCGGCCGCTGCCACGGCGGGATGTCCGGCCTGGCGCGCCGGATCGCCCAGCGGCAACGGCGCGCTCATGTCGAGGCGCGCATCCGCTTTCGAAAAGTCAGTCCCGGCAATGCGGCGATAGAAAATGCCCTTGCGTTTCTCGCCGTTGGTGAACCAGGCGATGTGCAGGTTGCCGCGGCCGTCGACGGCGATGCCGCCGCCGTGGTGCGGGCAACCGTCGATTTCCCATGTATCGTCGGTGACGCGCAGGACGGGGCCGCCGTTCAGGTTGGCAATCGCGAAATCGCGGATGTTCCTGCCGAAGACGTGGCGCCAAAAGGCGATCGGCCCGGCGGCCGTCCACGTCAGGCCCGTGCGGCAGCACTGGCAGCTGTGGTCGGCGATCTTGCGATTGCGGCCGAAGCTCGCGCCGTCATCCTCCGAGACTGCCGCATAGAGGCCGACGTCGGTCTGCGGGGATTTCTTGACCGTCTTGTCGGTCCGGCTGCGCGCATCGAGCCAAACCACGGCGACGCGGCCGCGGCCATCGACGGCGAGCGAATCGAAACGGTGGCTGATGACCTGGCGGTCGTCGTTGAGGATGATCGGCGGCGTGAAGGTGCGGCCGCCGTCGGTCGACCGGGCGTAGCGGATGTGCGCCGACATCGGCTTGCCGAGGCTTTGCGTCCACGAGACATGCACCGTGCCGTCGGCGCCGACGGCAATCTTCGGCCGGTTCTCGGCATCGGCCATCACCGCTTCCGGCTGCGGCGTGACGGGGACGGAAGCGGAATGGCTTCGGCCGCCATCGACCGAGTGCGACACCAGCAGGTGGCGGTTCTCCACTCGTGCCAGCCAGAGTCTTCCACGGGAATCGAGCGTAGCGCCAACGGAAAGCGGGGAGGCCTCCGCCAGGCGCGCTTCCCAGGCACGCTGGCGGCGCGCCTCGGCATCGTCGGCCTGCGACGCGTGGCCGGCGTGCTGCTGGGCCGCCGCGACAAGCGGCAGCAACGCCATCGCCAGCACACCGATTCGACCTGTCCGCCACCGCATGAAATGCCTCCCGGGAAAGCCGGGAAGAATAGCGAAATGCGGCGCGACGAGCGTGCGACATATCGTCGCAGAAACGGCGACGGCGCCCGCAGGCGCCGTCTTGAGAAACGGAAGATGCTCTCAGTGCTTGTGGCCGTGGTCCATCGTCGCCGGCGCGGCAAGATCGCGCACCTCGGCCTTGATCTCGAGGGTCTGCACTTTCTTGTCCTTGCCCTCGACCTTCAGCGTGATGGGCACCGTGTCGCCCTTCTTCAACTGCTGCTTGAGGTCCATCAGCATGACGTGGTTGCCGCCGGGGGCCAGTTTCACGCCCTTGCCGGCCGGCAACTCGAGCTTCTGGATGGCGCGCATCTTCATCACGCCCTCTTCCATCTTCATGGTGTGGATCTCGACCACGCCGGCCACAGGGCTGCTGGCCGACAGCAGCGAAGCCGCCTCGCTGCTGGTGATTTCAAAAAACGCCCCCGTCGCCTTCTGGGCCGGGGTGGTGCCGCGCACCCATGAATCCTTGATGGTCACCTCGGCCTGCGCCATCGCGCCGAAGAGCATGAGGGAGAGGGCCAGTGTCGTATTGCGCATTTTCGTTGCCTCCAGATTTAAGCCAATTCCACAGGGTCGATTCTACGCCGGTTGCCATTGCGCGTCCCTTTCGCCGTCCTGCGGCAAATTGCCGCACGGCACGGGGGCGCCATCGGCTAGAATCGGCCGCGAAAGATCGAATCGATGAGCCCTGCCGCCACCCCACACGAGAAGGGCGCCGACCACCTGCGGCGCCTGATGCTGATGCGCTGGTTCGCCGTCGCCGGGCAGCTTGCCCTCATCGCGGCGGCACGGCCCCTGCTCGACATCGAATTGCCGCTGGCGCCGATGCTGGCCATCGTGGCCCTGCTCGCCGGATTCAACCTCGCCACGCGGCAGCGCCTGGCGCGGAGCGGGGCTGTCGCCGACAGCGAACTGTTCGCCCAGCTCTGCGTGGACATCACGGCGCTCACCCTGCTGCTTTTCTTCAGCGGCGGCGCCGCCAATCCGCTGGTTTCCCTCTACCTGCCCTCGATCGCCATCGCCGCGGTGGTGTTGCCGGGGCGCTTCGCCTGGGGCGTCGTGTTCCTCGGCGTCGCCGCCTATTCGCTGCTGGTGTTCTGGAACGTTCCCCTGCCGGTGCCGGACGCCGAGCGCGCCACGCGGCTGCACCTGGCCGGCATGTGGCTGATCTTCGTCGCCTCCGCCGCCCTCATCGCCTGGTTCGTCGCGCGCATGGCCGCCGCCATCCGCAGCCGCGACCTGGAACTGGCCGCCGCACGCGAGGAAGCCCTGCGCAACGAACGCGTGATCGCGCTGGGCAGCTTGGCCGCCGGCGCCGCGCACGAGCTGGGCACGCCGCTGGCGACCATGGCCATCCTCGCCGGCGAGCTGGGCCGCAATGCGGACCTGGGCCCGGAGACGCAGGAGGACCTGGCCCTGCTGCGCGAGCAGGTCGAGCACTGCAAGGGCATCATCACGGGCTTGGCTGCGCGCGCCGGACAGACGCGCGCCGAGGGCGGCGGCGCCATCGACCTCGACCGCTGGCTGGAGCAGGTCATCGCCCGCTGGCGCCAGCTGCGGCCGCACGCCGAGGCAAAAGTCAGCCTCCATGGCACGGCGCCGGCACCGCGGGTGGTCGGCGAAGCCACCCTCGAGCAGGCCCTCCTCAACCTGTTCAACAACGCCGCCGACGCCGGTGGCGGTGAAATCGACATCAAGGCGGAATGGGATGGCGGGCGGCTGCAGCTGGAGGTCAGCGACCGCGGCCCGGGCTTCGACGAAAGCGTCCTGCTCGCCGCCGGGCGCGCCTTCGTCACGACACGGGCGGAGGGCACCGGCATTGGCCTGTTCCTCGCCCACGCCGCGGTGGAGCGGCTGGGCGGCCGCATCGTGCTGGCCAACCGCGAGGGCGGCGGCGCCGTCACCCGCATCGAGCTTCCTTTGGAAAAAATCAGGGCAGAAAAAGCATGACCGAAACCCCGCAAATCCTCGTCATCGACGACGATCCCGCCTTCAACCGCGTGCTCAGCCGCGCGCTGAAGAGTCGCGGCTTTGACGTCGCCAGTGCCAGCAGCGCGGAGGAAGCCGCCGCGCTCATCCCGGCGACGCGCCCGGCGCGCGCCGTGCTGGACCTCAACATCGGCGGCACCTCCGGCCTGGCGCTGATCGCGCCGCTGCTGGCCGCCAACCCGGAATGCCGCATCGTCGTGCTGACCGGCTATGCCAGCATCGCCACGGCCGTCGAGGCGATCAAGCTCGGCGCCACGCACTACCTCGCCAAGCCGACCGATGTGGACGCCATCCTGGCCGGCTTCGAGGCGAAGGCGCCCCAGGCGGATTTCACGCCGCCCAGCGAGCCGCTCTCGATAGACCGTCTGGAATGGGAGCACATCCAGCGCGTGCTCAAGGAAAACGACGGCAACATCTCGTCGACTGCCCGGGCGCTGAAGATGCACCGGCGCACCCTGCAGCGCAAACTGATGAAGCGCCCCGTGAAGAGTTAGCCCAGTGCGATGGCCAAGGCCATCGAGATGAAGAGCAGCGCGGCGACGTTGCCGATCATGACGATCGAGGCCACCTTCTCCGGCTCCTGCCGGTAGCGCTCGGCGAAGACGTAGTTGAGCACCGCCGGCGGCAGCGCGCCGAAGATCAGCAGCATGCCGCTGTGCTGCGCATCGAGCCCGAGCAGGCGCGCCGCGACCCAGGCGATGGCCATCCCGATCAGCGGGCGCGCCGCGGCCCCGGCGACGCCGATGCGCCAGGTGTGGAAGTTGGCGTCGGTCAGGCGTACGCCGAGCGAGAACAGCAGCAGCGGAATCGAGATCTCGCCGAGCATGCGAATGGCCGTCAGCAGCGGCGGCCACAGTTCGATACCCGAAACGCTGATGCCCAGGCCGGCCAGGGCGGCCAGCACCACCGGCATGCGCCAGAGGCTTGCCAGGCGGGCACGATGGTCGAGAATGTAGATGCCGAGCGAGAAGTGCAGCAGGTTCTCGACCAGGAACAGCACCACCGCCGCCGGCAGCGCCGCCTCGCCGAAGGCCAGCACGGCCAGCGGCAGGCCCATGTTGCCGGAGTTGTTGAACATCATCGGCGGCACGAAGGTCTTCGCCTCGACCCCCATCAGCCGCGCCAGCGGCCAGGCCAGCAGCCCCGAGCCGAGCACCACGGCGAGCGCACCCAACGCCAGCGACTGATAGCTCGCCAGGTCGAAAGACTTGCCGGCCAGCGTGGCAAACACCAGCGCCGGCACGAAGACGTCCATGTTGATCTCGTTGGCGAAGGACATGTCCGGCCGCCGCGCGCGGCCGTAGAGCCAGCCCGCCATGACGATGGCGAACAGCGGAAAGATGATGGAGACGATCCTGAGCAGCATGCAACCGCTCAGAGGACGTAGCGGGCGAGGTCCTCGCTCTGCGCCAGATCCTTCAGGCGCGCATCGACGTAGGCGGCGTCGACGACCAACGCCGCCTTGCCGTGGCTGCCGGCATCGAAGGCGACTTCCTCGAGCAGCTTCTCCATGACCGTATACAGCCGGCGCGCACCGATGTTCTCGGTCTTCTCGTTCACGGCGAAGGCGATCTCGGCGAGTCGGCGAATGCCGTCGGTCTTGAATTCCAGCTCGACGTCCTCGGTGGCGAGCAACGCCTCGTACTGCCGCGTCAGGCAGGCGTCGGTGCCGGTGAGAATCTGCTCGAAATCCTCCACGGAAAGCGAATCCAGCTCGACACGGATGGGGAAGCGGCCCTGCAGCTCGGGAATCAGGTCGGAGGGCTTCGACAGATGGAAGGCGCCGCTGCCGATGAACAGGATGTGGTCGGTCTTCACCATGCCGTACTTGGTAGCGATGGTAGTGCCCTCGACCAGCGGCAGCAGGTCGCGCTGCACGCCCTGGCGCGAGACGTCGGCGCCGTGCATCTCCGACCGCGACGCGATCTTGTCTATTTCGTCGAGGAAGACGATGCCGTTCTGCTCGACCGCCTGCACGGCGGCCAGCTTGATCTCGTCGTCGTTCACCAGGCGCGCAGCCTCCTCGTCGGCAATGGCCCTCAGCGCCTCCCTGATGCTCATCTTCCGCGTCTTGCGCTTGCCCCCGCCGAGGTTCTGGAACATGCCCTGGATCTGCGAAGTCAGCTCTTCCATGCCGGGGGGGGCGAGGATCTCCATCTGCGCGGCGGGCGCCGCCACCTCGATCTCGACTTCGCGCGCGTCAAGCTCGCCCTCGCGCAGCTTCTTGCGGAACTTCTGCCGCGTCGCAGTCTCCTCCGTGGCTTCGGCATCGCCATGGAAGCCGACGCTGCGCGCCGGCGGCAGCAGCACGTCGAGCACGCGATCCTCGGCGGCGTCCATGGCGCGGTCGCGCACGGCGCGCATGGCCGCCTCGCGGCCGTCCTTGATGGCGATCTCGACGAGATCGCGCACGATGGTGTCGACGTCGCGGCCGACATAGCCGACCTCGGTGAACTTGGTCGCCTCGATCTTGATGAAGGGCGCGTTGGCCAGCCGCGCCAGGCGGCGCGCGATCTCGGTCTTGCCGACGCCGGTGGGGCCGATCATGAGGATGTTCTTCGGCGTGATCTCCGAGCGCAGCGGCTCGGCCACCTGGGCGCGGCGCCAGCGGTTGCGCAGGGCGATGGCGACGGCGCGCTTGGCGCGCCCCTGGCCGACGATGTTCTTGTCCAGCTCGTGGACGATTTCCTGCGGCGTCATCGTGCTCATTCGAGCACCTCGATGACGTGGCTCTGGTTGGTGTAGATGCACAGGTCGCCGGCCACGGTCAGTGCCTTCTTGACGATCTCCTCGGGCGCCAGGTCGGTGTTCTCCAGCAGGGCGCGCGCCGCCGCCTGCGCGTAGGGTCCGCCGCTGCCGATGGCGACGATGCCCTGCTCGGGCTCCAGCACGTCGCCGTTGCCGGTGATGATCAGCGAGCTCTGCCGGTCGGCCACCGCCAGCATGGCCTCGAGCCGGCGCAGGATGCGGTCGGTGCGCCAGTCCTTGGCCAGCTCGACTGCGCTCCTCAGCAGGTTGCCCTGGTGCTTCTCCAGCTTGGCCTCGAAGCGCTCGAACAGCGTGAAGGCGTCGGCGGTGCCGCCGGCGAAGCCGGCCAGGATCTTCTCCTGGTAGAGGCGGCGCACCTTGCGCGCCGTCGCCTTGACGACGATGTTGCCGAGCGTCACCTGGCCGTCGCCGCCCAGGGCGACCGACGCGCCGCGGCGCACGGAAAGAATGGTGGTGCCGTGATATTGCTCCATGGGGCTGCCCGATAGAAAAGCGGAAAACGGGGGAAACGTCAGAACTTGCGCCGTTCGACGTGGGCCACCTGATTGATGCCGAGCACGCCGAAGAGGGCGTACAGCAGTTGGTTGGGATTGCGGATCGTCACGCTGCAGCCGGTGATCTGCAGGTTGGTCAGCGTGTTGAGGAACAGCCCGGCGCTGACGAAATCCATGCGCTTGAGCGCGCTGCAGTCGATGAGCACGTGCTCGCGGCCGGTCGCGAAATCCACCAACTGGCGGAAGGCGTCGGAGCCGGCGCTGTACATCTCGCCCGCGAGGGGGAAGGCATCCGGCTCGGCCGAGGCCGCCGGCGCAGCCATCGCCGCCGGCTTCTTCGGCGGCGGCCGGTTCTCCCAGGACGGCGGGGATACCTCGAAGGTGATGGCGTAATTCACCGCCCACTCCTCGAAGGGATCCTGTTGCGCCATGTGCTGATAGAGTTCCAGCAGCAGCATCCAGAGCGGCTCGTCCTCCCGCTTGCCGACCTCGAGCTTGCCTTTCAGCAGTTCGGCCAGTTTTTCGGCGCCGCTCATCACCAGTTCGCACTTGGCCTTGCGCGCCGCCTGCATCGCCTTCAGCAGCATCTCCGCACCCAGCGGGTCGACAGTCTGCAGCTTGCCGAATTCGACGCGTGCCACCGGGTTGCCGGCAACGATCTTTTCCAATTGCCTGACCGCCTTGTCGGCGCTCTCGCCCAACGCACCGGTAAAGGCCACGAAGGCCGTGCCGCCGGTGGTCAGCGCCGGCCCGAGCGACTGCTTCGCCTGTTCGACCCAGGTCGGCGGCGATTTCTCGTATTTCACCGAGTAGTCGAGGGCGCGCTTGTCGAACAGGTCGCGCTTGCCGACGATCTGGTAGAGGTCGAACAGCATGGCCCACACCTGGTCGGCTGCCGCACCCAGGCCGCCGGCATCGGCCGCCGCTTCCAGCGTTGCCAGGGCCACCTCGTCCTGGCCATTGGCGAACAGGATGGCCGCCTCCTCGACGACCGGATGCATGGTCGCCGAGCTTTCGCGAATCTCGACGTGGCCGGGATGGTCCTCTTCATGCACCTCGATCGCGCCGGGGGCGGTGAAATCCAGGGATTCCAGTTCTTCCTTCGGTGGCGGCGGCGGTTCGGGCGCCGGCTTGGGCGCAGCCGGGCGCGCCGGCGCGGCGGGCGCCGGTTTCTTGGCTGCCGGCTTGGCCGGCGGCTCTGGTTTCTTGCCGAAAAGTGAAAAGGCCACGATCTCTGTCAGGAATGTCTAAGTGTGCCAACCCGGCTTGGCCAGGCGGCAGGACCGGATATCGCTTTTAGCATATCGGCCGGGGAGGCGCAACGCTGAAGCGGATGAACACGAACACGAGACCCGCCGCAGCCAGCATCCAGACACTGGTTGCCCCTGCCGGCAAATCCGCCAGCGCCGCCAGGGACAGGCCCGCAGTATACCCCGCCACGCCGAGGCCAAGGCCGGCCGCCAGCCGCCGTCGCAGCATGCCATGAGTGGCGAGCGCAGGAACGATCAGGCTGGCGAAAACCAGATACACCCCGACCAGCTGTACCGAAACCGTTACGGCCACGGAGAACAGCGCGTAAAACGCCAGGCCGCTGCCCTGCCGGCCCAATGCCCGCCAAACCAGCAGGAGCACGGCGCTGGCTGCAGCCGCGGCCAGCAGTTGGTCATGCGACACCCACAGCATCTGGCCGACCAGAAGGTCACGCAGGTGCTCGCCTCCATGCGCATCGTGCGAGAGCAGCAGCACCGTACCGCTGGCCGCCAGCACGAAGAGCAAGCCGATCAGCGCCTCCTGCAGCTGCGGCCAGCGCCGCTCGCTCCATTGCAGCAGCAGCGCCGCTGCCAGTGCCGCGCCGACCGCCGCGCCCTGCACGACCCAGGGGTTGTCCCCCCGCTCGGCCAGGTGCGCCGCCAAGGCGCCGAGGCCGGCCACTTGCGCCACGGCCAGGTCGATGAAGATGATGCCGCGCGACAGCACTTGCATGCCCAGCGGCACATGGGTGGCGAGGACGATGACGCCGGCGGCAAAGGCCGGCCAGAGCAGGTCGAGCTGGGCGACGAATTCGTTCATGGCGCGCCCTTGAGCTTGACCAGCGTGTCGTCGAAGAGGCCGAAGAGATCCTGCGCCCGCTCGCTGCCGCCGACGGTGAACGGCAGGATGACCAGCGGAATCCCGGCGCGCTCGGCCAGCCACTCGCCCGGCCGCGGCGAGTCGAAGGGCGTGCGCACGATCAGCCGGACCTGCTGTGTCTTCGCCTGCGCCACCAGCTGTGCCAGGTGGGCGCTGCCCGGCTCGATGCCGGGCTTGGGCTCCAGCGTGCCGGCCTCGACCAGGCCGAGCCAGTTGAACAGATAGCTGAAGCTCCTGTGCTGGGCGATCACGCGCATGCCCTTCAGCGGCGCCGCCGCCTGCTCCCAGCGTGCGATGGCCTGCCGCATTTTTTCAGCGAAGGCCTGGTGTCCTTCGGCGTAGTGGCCGGCGTTCGCCGCGTCCAGTTCGCCCAGGCGCTTCGCCAGCGGCGCGGCCACCGCCAGCAGGTTGCGCGGATCGAGCTGGATGTGCGGATTGCCGGCGGCATGCACGTCGCCTTCGCTGCGGTCGAGCCTGGCCGGGATCTCCAGCCGGGTCACAAACTGCGCCGCCTCGAAGTAGCCCGGCCGGCCCGGCTGCACGGCGGCGTTCCCGGATTCGCGCAGCACCGGCGGCAGCCAGCCCGCCTCCAGTTCGGCGCCGGTGCACACCACCAGCCGGGCGCTGCGCGCTTTCGCGATCAGCGAAGGCCGCGCCTCGACGCGATGCGGGTCCTGCAGGGCATGGGTGGCAGAGTAGGTGCTCACCTTGTCGCCGCCCAGCTCCTTCGCCAAGGCCGCCCATTCGGGCTCGCAGGCGAAGACGTTGAGGGCGGCGGCGGCCGGCCAGGCCGCCGCCAGTCCCGCCAGAAACAGGATGGTTCGAATCATCGGATTCTCCTCAGAACTTGTGCGCGCCGTGGGCGCCCAGGCTCATCATGTACTGCAGCGACACCTGGTTGTCGGTGACGCCCTGCATCGATCGGTCGCGCGCGAACTGCAGGCGCAGGCGCGAGAACTCGTCCTGCGACCAGTCGGCCATCAGCGTGTGGCGCTGCGGCCGGTAGCGGGCGAAATAGGCATTGGCGGGGTCGAGGGCAGCGAACACGGTGGCCGGGTCGTAGCGCTTCGAGCCGGCGTTCAGCCAGTCGTAGCGGTAGCCGACGCGCCAGCGCGGCATGAACTGCCACACCGCCTGCGCATAGCCGCCGGTCTGCGCGGAACGCAGATTGCCCAGGCCGAGGCCGCCGACGCAAGGCGAGGTCGCGACATCCGAGGCGCAGGCCAGGTCCCCGTGCTCGGTGCGGCGGAACACTTCCGCCTGCAGCTTGAGGTTGCGCTCTCTCGGGTTGCCGTCCGGCGCCCACTTCCAGACAAAGTCAGCCACCACGGTACGGCTTCTGCCCGAGAACAGGCCTTCCACCTCGTTCGGGCCGGCGGCGTCGGTGTCCTCGAAGTGCGCCTCGCGCTCCCTGGCCCGCGTCGTCAGCCAGGACAGGCCCGCACGCCAGGCGTGCGAGCGGCCGACGTCTCCGCCGACATGGGCGAAGAGCGCGGAAGCGCCCGCCGAGTTCTTGTTGCGGTCGGTGCCGGGAAATCCCGCGCCGCGGCCGATCTCGGCGCCGAACTCCATGAAGAGGTCCGTCGGCGCCACCCATTTCAACTGCAGGCCGTCCTGGCCGTAGTGCTCGCCGAACAGCGCCTTCATCATCAGCGGCGCGTCGGCGAAATCCCAGGCATGCGGATGCTGCTCGTTGATATAGCCGATGCCGGAGAGGAAGCGGCCACCCTTCAGGGTGAAGCCCTGGCCCAGGCCCAGGGTCTGAAAATACGCCTCCTCGACCTCGGCATCGCCATCCTTCAGGGCGACGTTCATCAGGCCGCGGAAATACGGGTTGATGTTGGCGGAGACGACCAGTTCGGAATGGTCGAGCGAGAAGCCGCGCTCGTCGGAGCCGTGATCATGGTCGCCGTGACCGTGACCACCGGCCGGCCAGGTGCCGGCGATGTTGCGCTCGGGCACCTCCTTCAAGCGGCGGTACTGGCCCTGCAGGATGAGCGAGACTTCGGGATTGAAGCCGCCGGCGGCGGCACCGCGCGTACCGCCGTCCTGCGGCGACTGACTTTTGTCGGGCGCCGGCTCGGCGGCGGCCAGCCGCTGCTCGAGCGCTTCGATGCGTGATTCGTAGGCTTTCTTCATCTGCGCGATTTCCTCGCGCAGGGCTTTCAGGTCTTCATCTGCCGCGGCGGCCGGCAAGGCCAGCGATGCAGCGGCGACAAGCAATCCAATGCGTAACATGGAATTCTCCAAAGCAAATGGAACGGCCGCCGCGCACGGCGCAGCGGACGATCGACAACCAGGCTTCAGAGAACGGCGGGGGGAGCGCGGGAATCGTAGCGCCGTATCGCGCGGACTGACTTTTCCGGCGGTACGGGCACATCGTAAGGGGCGGTCGTCGTCGCAACCGGGAGGCCGATCCTGGCGCCCGGCAGCGCCGCATCGAAGCCGGCGAAGGCGGCGCAACTGGTGCAGGACTGGCCGAGGACGGCTGCCGCGGCATGCTCGCCGTCGCTCGACTCGAGGCCGACCTCGGCCGGCGCGCCGAGGTGCGCCGCCCAATGGGCGAACGCCGCCTGCTGCGCCCCGGTAAGGCACAGCACGGCAAGGACGGCAATCAGCCTGCGGTAAAAGGACATCGGACGCGCATTATACGGCCTGGCAGAGCAGGCCCTTCAGGTACTCGCCTTCCGGGAAGGCCAGCGAAACGGGGTGGTCGGGCGCCGCCGCCAGCCGGCGCAGGATGCGCGCGTCCGCGCCGGCATCGGCCGCCGCGCCGGAAACTATCTTCTGGAACAGCTCGAGGCCGATGCCGCCCGAGCAGGAATAGCTCATCAGCAGCCCGCCCGGATTGAGCAGGCGGAAGCCGAGCAGGTTGATGTCCTTGTAGGCGCGCGCGGCGCGCTCGGCGTGGGCCGCGGAGGGCGCGAACTTGGGCGGATCGAGGATGATGAAGTCGAAGCGCGCGCCGGCCTTCTTCAGCGCGCGCAGCGCCTCGAAGACGTCGGCGTCGCGCCATTCGGCGCGCGCGGCGTCGAGCTGCGGATTGAGCGCCAGGTTGCGCCGCGCGCCCTCCAGCGCCGGGCCGGAGCTGTCGATGGAGAGCACGCTCGCCGCGCCGCCGGCCAGCGCCTGCAGGCTGAAGCCGCCGGTGTAGCAGAAGCAGTTGAGCACGCTGCGGCCGGCAGCGAGCTGGCGCGCCAGCAGGCGGTTCTCGCGCTGGTCAAGGTAGAAGCCGGTCTTGTGGCCGCCTGCGATATCCACTTCGAGGCGGACGCCGTGCTCCTCGATGACAAGCCCGCCGGCAGGTGCCGCGCCGTGCAGGAAGCCGGTGCGGGCTTCCAGCCCTTCGAGCCGGCGCACGTCCGCATCCGAGCGCTCGAAGACGCTCGCGCAGCCGGTCGCCTGGACCAGCGCGGCGGCAAGGGCGTCGCGCCACTTCTCGGCGCCGGCGCTGTTCAGTTGCACCACCACCGTGTCGCCATAGCGGTCGGCGATGACGCCGGGCAGGCCGTCCGACTCGCCGTGGATGAGGCGCAGGCCCTGCTGATCGCGCAGTTCCGGCAGCGCCGCGCGCGCGGCGACGGCGGCTTTGATGCGGCGCTTGAAGAAGGCATGGTCCACCGTTTCTTCGCTATCGAAGGTCCACATGCGCGCGCGGATCTGCGAGTGCGGGCTGAACGCCGCCCGCCCGAGCGGGCGGCCGTCGTCGGCGAAGACGTCCACCGTGTCGCCGGCGCGGGCGCGGCCCTTCAGGTGGGCCACCGCACCTTCGAAGATCCAGGGATGGCGGCGCATGACGGAACGCTCCTTGCCGGGCTTGAGGATGACCGCGGCGCTCACGGGCGACTGACTTTCGCGAGCAGGGCGTCGAGCCCGGGATAGCGTTGCGGCGTCAGCGTGACTTTCCGCGACGCCGCACCCCACTTCTCGCCGGCGGCGACGCGCGCGAGGAAGGCGTCGGCGTCGGCGATCCAGGCGGTGCCGACCGTCGAGACGCCTGCGGCGAAGAGCGGATCGGGCGGACAGCCGGCCGAGGGGCCGACGATGGCCACCGCCTCCGCCCCGCGCCACGCCCCGCTCACCCGCTCGAAGGTGTCGTTGAGCAGCAGCGTGCTGGTCGACACGACCTTGTTGCAGCCGGCCAGGCGCTGCGCGTCGAGCGTCACGACCAGACCCGGCTCCTCGCGCACCAGCTCGGCCTTCAGCTCCAGCACGGTGACCGGAATGCCGAGCGCCCGCGCCTGCGCGATGAGCGGCGTGAAATGGCCGACCATTCCGAGGCGGTCGCCCGGCTGGAGGGCAAGCGAACCGAAGGAGTCGATGGAATCGTCGGGCACGAAGCCTGAGCGGTCGAAGAGGCGGCGCGTCAGGGCGTTGATCGTCGCCAGCCCCAAGGCGCGCGCGGCGCCGTCGCCCTCCGCATAGCCGCGCACCAGGTCCATCGCCGCGCGGCCCGAATCCGCTCCGCGCGCATGCAGCGCCGCCAGCGTGCCGTCCAGCAGCGTAAACGCCAGGCCGACGCTGCCGTCGTCGAGCTGCACGGCGCAGAACTCGCCCTCCTTGCCCGGCTGGTCGACCAGCGGCGGCAGCACGACGTGCTTCACGCGCGCCGGGCCCAGCGCCATATCGATGCGCCGTGCGGCTTCGCGCAGCCATGTGCGTACCGGGGGGGCCATGCTCACTTTTTCCTGGCCCGCGGATGGGCGGCGTCGTAGACCTTGGCCAGGTGCATGAAGTCCAGATGCGTATACACCTGCGTCGTGCCGATGCTGGAGTGGCCGAGCATCTCCTGCACGGCGCGCAGGTCGCCGGAGGATTGCAGCACGTGCGAGGCGAAGGAGTGGCGCAGCATGTGCGGATGGACGTGGGCGCCGAGGCCGGCCTTCTTCGCCCAGCGCTCGAGGCGCAGCTGGATCATGCGCATCGACAGGCGCGTGCCGCGCCGGCTGACGAACAGCGCCGGGCAGTCGGCGGCGGCGATTTCGCCGCGGCGCGACAGCCAGGCCGCCAGCGCCTCGCGCGCCTTGCTGCCGACCGGCACGCTGCGCGTCTTGGCGCGCTTGCCGGTGACGGTCACCTCGCCCGCCGCCATGTCCTGCGCCATGTTGCAGTCGAGGCCCGCCAGCTCGGCCAGGCGCAGGCCCGACGAGTAGCACAGCTCGAACATGGCCTTGTCACGCAGTTCCAACAGGCCGTCGGCCTGCATTCCCAGGAGCGCATTCGCCTGATCGGCCGAGAGCACCGATGGCAGGGCCTTCTTCGACTTCGGCGCGCGCACGGCGAGGCAGGGGTTCTGTTCCAGGCCGCGATGCTTCGCCAGCCAGTTGAAGAAGCCGCGCCAGGCCGACAGCACGCGGGCCAGCGAGCGCCCCGACAGCCCGCGCGCGTGCAGCTGCGCGACGAAGCGGCGGATGTCGTGGTGTTTCAGCTTGTCGAGAGAGGCAGCGCCGGCCAGGTCCAGCAGCGCGGCGAGGTCGTGGCCGTAGCCTTCGAGGGTCAGCCGGCTGACGCGACGCTGGTGGGCCAGCTCGTCGAGCCAGGCCGCCGCAGCGGTCTTGGCTTCCTCGCCTGCCAGCCCGGACATCGCTACTCCAGCGTTCTCAGCAAGGCCGCGCTCGCCAGATCGCCGATATGGCCGAGATACAGCGTGCCCATCTCGGGATAGAAGCGCTGCACGTCCTCCGAGCCGAGGGCCAGCAGGCCGACCGTCTCGGCATCGCGCCGCAACGCCACCAGCGCCACCGAACGCACGTGCTCGCCGGCCTCGCCGAACCAGGCGGCCGCCTCGAAGCCGGCGTTGGCGCCACAGAAGGGATGTGCCAGGCCGGCGGCGAAGATGCGCGTCTGTTCATTCACCTCGGCGAACTCCGTCGCCCCGGCTTGTGCCGGCACATTCCACAGGCGGAAGGCGACGTGCGGCACGGCGAAGTCCTCGCCCAGATGCGTGAGCAACGCCTGCTTCGCCGCGGCGAAGTCGGCCGCGCCGGCGAGTGCCGTCGCCAGCCGGTGCACCTTCTCGCCGATGGCGTCGTTCTCCTCTCCGAAGCGGATCAGTTCGCCCAGCTTGCCCTCCAGCAGCTTGGCCTTCTCGCGCAGCGTGAGGATCTGCCGCTCGGTGATGGAGATGGCGCGCCCGCCGTGCGGATGCGGGATGTAGAGCTGCGCCAGCAGGTCGGCGTACTCCTCGAAGAACTTCGGGTGGTCCTGCAGGTAGCGGGCGATTTCGTCGGCCTTCATTCTTGTGTTCCCCTTATTGAATTTCGATTTCGCTGTCGAACACCGTCACCGCCGGGCCGGTCATCAGCACCGGCCGTCCCGGCCCGCCCCAGGCAATCGCCAGTTCGCCGCCGCGCGTCGCCACCCGCACCGGCGAATCGAGCAGGCCGCGGGCGATGCCGGCCACGACGGCGGCGCAGGCGCCGGTGCCGCAGGCCAGCGTCTCGCCGGCGCCGCGCTCGAAGACGCGCAGGCGGATCGCATGGCGGTCGACCACCTGCATGAAGCCGGCGTTCACCCGCTGCGGGAAGCGCGGATGGTTCTCGATGAGCGGGCCCTGCTCGGCGACCGGTGCGGTATCGACGTTGGCCACCACCTGCACCGCGTGCGGATTGCCCATCGAAAGGGCGGTGATGTCGACGCTGGCGCCGTCGAGCTGCAATGGCTGCACCAGCGCATCGCTTTCGCTGACGAAGGGCACGCGCGTCGGCTCGAAGCGCGGCACGCCCATGTCCACCGTGACGAGGCCGTTGTCCTCCAGGCGCGGCTCGATGAGGCCGCCCCGGGTCTCGACTCGGATGGCGCGCTTCGCCGTCAGGCCCTTCTCGTGCACGAAGCGCACGAAGCAGCGCGCACCGTTGCCGCACTGCTCGACTTCGCCGCCGTCGGCGTTGAAGATGCGGTAGCGGAAGTCGGCATCGGGCCGCGCCGACTTTTCGACGACGAGGATCTGGTCGCAGCCGACGCCGAAGTGGCGGTCGGCAAGAAAGCGCGCCTGCCCGGGCGACAGGTCGATGGCCTGCGTGACGGCGTCGAGCACGACAAAGTCGTTGCCGAGGCCGTGCATCTTGGTGAACTTAATCCGCATCGGCCGTCTCCGGGCACAGGCTGGTGTAATCCCGCCAGATGCAGCGGTCCATCACCACCGTCATGCCGCCGGCGACCGCCTTTGCGGCGGCTTCATCGTTGATCACGCCATCCTGCAGCCAGAGGCGCTTGATTCCGAGCTGCAGGCATTCGTCGACGATCCGGCCGACATGCTCGGGCGCGCGAAAGACGTCCACCAGGTCGATGCTCTCGGGCACCTCGGCGAGCGAGGCGTAGGCCTTTTCGCCCAGCACCGACTCGACCTTCGGCCGCAGCGGGATGACGCGGTAGCCGAAGCCCTGCAGGGCGCGGGCGATGCGGAAGGCGGGACGGGCGGGATTCGGCGACAGGCCGACGACGGCGATGGTCTTCACCTCGCGCAACAGGGCGCAGATCGCCTCGGGATCGGGGTTGCGGAACATTCCGCAATCTTACCTTAATAGGGTCGCTTCTCGCCCTTGGGGCGCGTCTTGAAGCGCTTGTGCACCCAGTAGTACTGCTCCGGCATCTCGGCGATGCGCTGCTCGATCCAGGCATTCATGCGCAGCGTGTCGGCCTCGATGCTCTCGCCGGGATAGTCCGGCCACGGCTCGCCCAGCTCGACGACATAGCCCGCCTCGCCCGGCAGCATGCGCGTGATGCAGGGGATCACCGCGGCACCGGTCATGCGCGCCAGGCGCGACAGGCCGGTGATGGTCGCCGCCGGAACGTTGAAGAAGGGCACGAAGATGGTGTCGCGCTGGCCGTAGTCCATGTCCGGCAGGTAATAGAAGGGCTGCCCGGCCTTCATGCCGCGGATGGCCTGGCGCACGCCCTCCTGGCGCGACAGCAGTTTCGAATGGCCGAAGCGCAGGCGGCCCTTGTACAGCGCGGCATTGAAGTAGAAATTCTTCTGCTGGGCATAGATGCTCACCATGTCGAGTTCCAGGGTGAGCCGCGTCCAGCCCATGTCGAGGCCGACGAAATGCGGCACGAAGAGGATCACCGGCCTGCCCGCCAGGCCGCGCACCCGCTCCAGGCCGTCCACGCGCACCAGGCGGCGGATATCCTCCGGCGGCGACCACCACAGCAGGCCCCGTTCGAGGAAGCTGCGGCCGAAGGCACGGAAATGGGCGCGGGCGAGTTGCTCGCGTTCCGCCTCGGCCATCTGCGGATAGCACAGGCGCAGGTTGGTCAGCGCGATGTGGCGGCGCTCCCGGCCGAAGGCGAAGAGCAGGCCGCCGAACAGCTCGCCCATCGGCGCCAGCCGCTTCAGCGGCAGGAAATGCAGCAGCCAGATCAGCCCGAGGCCGATTCTCGTCAGCATGGCGGCGGCTCCGCGCCGCGCGGCGCCTTGTAGCGGTTGTAGCCCCAGAGGTATTGCTGCGGGCAGCTGCGGATGAGGTCTTCCAGCGCCCGGTTGATCGCCGCCACGCGCTCCGCCTGCGTGCCGGCGATCGGCTGCGTCGGCGCGGAAAAGCGCAGGTCGTAGCCACGGCCGCCCGGCAGGCGCTCGGCGTAGACCAGCAGCACCGTCGTCCGGCCTGTTTCGCTCAGGCGCGCCCCCAGGGTCATGGTGTAGGCCGGCCGGCCGAAGAAGTCCGCCCACTGGCCCTCGCCCATGCCCGGCACCTGGTCGGGCAGCATGCCCACCGCCTCGTGGCGCTTGAGCGCCTTCAGCAGCAGGCGCACGCCGGACAGGTCGGCCGGCGCCAGGTGGAGATGGGTGCCGCCGCCGCGTCCGCTTTCGATGAACGGCTGCAGCCAGGCCTGCTTCGGCCGGCGGTAGAGCACCGTGATCGGCGTGCGCACGGCAATGTACTGGGCGGTGATTTCGAAGCAGCCCAGATGGGGCGTGAAGAAAAGAAGGCCGTCGCCGCGCTGCAGGGCGGCCTCGACCAGTTCCCAGCCGGCGGCTTCCCTCACCAGGCCGAGCACCTCGGCTTTCGGCCGCGTCCACAAGTACGGCAGTTCCAGCACGCCGCGCCCGGCATGGGCCACCGCCGCCGGCAGGATGGCCGCGGCCTCGGCGGGGCCAAAGGCCAGCGCCAGGTTTTCCTTCGTGTGGCGCCGGTAGGTCGGCGAGGCGAGCCAGGCGGCCCAGCCGAACAGGGCGCCGAGGGCATGCAGCAGGCGGAGGGGAAGGCGGCCCAGCAGACGGAAAAGCAATGACATTCGACAAAATACCTTGGTTTGACCCGGCAAGGATCGAAAATTATAATTGCGTTTCCGCCGAGTTAATGGGACTTCACGAGTTCCCCAGGACAACTTGCAGGGCGGTTAACAAATTCTGCTAAAGCGTCACCTGCTCGTTTTCCCGGGGCCGGTAACGTCGGAGCACCGGGAATAACGCACCAGGAGAAGGACACATGTCCAGAGAGTTTCTTTTTTCGTCCGAATCGGTTTCCGAAGGCCATCCCGACAAGGTCGCCGACCAGATTTCCGATTCCGTCCTCGACGCCATCCTGGCCGTCGACAAGCACGGCCGCGTCGCCTGCGAGACGCTGGTATCCACCGGCCTCGTCGTGATCTCCGGCGAGATCACCACCACGGCGCACATCAACTACCGCGAGATCGCCCAGGAAACCATCAAGCGCATCGGCTACGACAACTCCGACATCGGCTTCGATTACAAGTCCTGCGCCGTGCTCGCCGCCATCAACCGCCAGTCGCCCGACATCGCCCAGGGCGTCAACGAAGGCCAGGGCCTCGACCTCGAGCAGGGCGCCGGCGACCAGGGCCTGATGTTCGGCTACGCCTGCAACGAGACGCCGCAGCTGATGCCGATGCCGATCTACTACGCCCACCGCATCATGCAGCGCCAGGCCGAGGTGCGCCGCGACGGCCGCCTGCCCTGGCTGCGGCCCGATGCCAAGAGCCAGCTGACGGTGAAATACGTCGACGACAAGCCGGTGTCCATCGACACCGTGGTGGTGTCCACCCAGCACGACCCCGACGTCTCCCACGCCCAGCTCTCCGAGTCGGTGATCGAGGAGATCATCAAGCCGGTGCTGCCCAAGGAGATGCTCCAGGGCAACGTGCGCTACCTGGTCAACCCGACCGGCCGCTTCGTCGTCGGCGGCCCGCACGGCGACTGCGGCCTCACCGGCCGCAAGATCATCGTCGACACCTACGGCGGCGCCGCCCACCACGGCGGCGGCGCCTTCTCCGGCAAGGATCCCTCGAAGGTCGACCGCTCGGCCGCCTACGCCTGCCGCTACGTCGCCAAGAACGTCGTCGCGGCGGGGCTGGCCGACCGCTGCGAGGTGCAGGTCGCCTACGCCATCGGCGTCGCCAAGCCGGTGTCGCTGATGGTGCACACCTACGGCACCGGCCGCATCGCCGAGGAAAAGATCGAGGAACTGATCCGCAAGCACTTCGACCTGCGGCCGAAGGGCATCATCCAGTCGCTCGACCTGCTGCGCCCGATCTACCTGAAGACCGCCGCCTACGGCCACTTCGGCCGCGACGAGCCGGAATTCAGCTGGGAAGCGCTGGACAAGGTGGCGGCGCTGAAGGCCGACGCCGGACTGTAATGCCCATTTCATGGAATGCAGAAGCCGCCTTCGGGCGGCTTCTTTTTTGCCCGCGCCGGGGTTTTGTCCAAGCCGGTACGGGCGTATAATGCGCCGCTTCCGAGGAGCGCTGCGAGGCGCCGCATCAGTCGGCCCCCAGGCTCGGTAATGTTTCAACGGCGCTCACCTCAACCCGTGCCGGGCACGGGATGGCAGGTGAGTGCGAAACCCCTCCCCCATCTCCCCCCCCGGCTGCTTTGACAAGGAGCCAAGCATGACCGCAACAGCCAAAGCCGTTTCCGGCTTTACCGACTACAAGGTCGCCGACATCGATCTGGCCGAATGGGGCCGCAAGGAAATCGCCATCGCCGAGACCGAGATGCCCGGCCTGATGGCCGTGCGCGAGGAATTCGCCGCCACCCAGCCGCTGCGCGGCGCCCGCATCACCGGCAGTCTGCACATGACCATCCAGACTGCGGTGCTGATCGAGACGCTGAAGGCGCTCGGCGCCGAGGTGCGCTGGGCCTCCTGCAACATCTTCTCGACGCAGGACCACGCCGCGGCGGCCATCGCCGCCAGCGGCACGCCGGTGTTCGCCTACAAGGGCGAGACGCTGGAGGAGTACTGGGACTACACCCACCGCATCTTCGAGTGGCCCGGCCACGAGACGGCCGGCAAGGGCGCCAACATGATCCTCGACGACGGCGGCGACGCCACGCTGCTCCTGATCCTCGGCGCCAAGGCCGAGCAGAACCCCTCGGTGATCGCCCACCCGACCAACGAGGAAGAGACGGCGCTGTTCGCCTCCATCAGGCAGCGCCTCGCCAAGCATCCCGGCTGGTATTCGAAGCAGCTCGCCGGCATCCAGGGCGTGACCGAGGAGACCACCACCGGCGTCAAGCGCCTCTACCAGATGGCCGCCGAGGGCAGCCTGCCCTTCCCGGCCATCAACGTTAACGACTCGGTGACGAAGTCGAAGTTCGACAACCTCTACGGCTGCCGCGAGTCGCTGGTGGACGGCATCAAGCGCGCCACCGACGTGATGGTCGCCGGCAAGGTGGCCGTGGTGGCCGGCTACGGCGACGTCGGCAAGGGCTGCGCGCAAAGCCTGCGCGGCCTCGGCGCCACGGTGTGGGTCACCGAGATCGACCCGATCTGCGCCCTGCAGGCGGCGATGGAAGGCTACCGCGTCGTCACCATGGACGAGGCCGCGGCGCACGCCGACATCTTCGTCACCGCCACCGGCAATCTGCGCGTGATCGACCACGAGCACATGAAGGCGATGCGCAACAACGCCATCGTCTGCAACATAGGCCACTTCGATTCCGAGATCGACATCGCCTCGCTGCGCCAGTACCGGTGGGAGAACATCAAGCCGCAGGTCGACCACGTCATCTTCCCCGACGGCAAGCGCATCATCGTGCTGGCGGAGGGCCGCCTGGTGAACCTCGGCTGCGCCACCGGCCATCCCTCCTTCGTCATGAGCAACTCCTTCACCAACCAGGTACTGGCGCAGATCGAACTGTTCACGCGCGGCGGCGAATACAAGAAGAATGTCTACGTGCTGCCGAAGCACCTCGACGAGAAGGTGGCGCGCCTGCACCTGAAGAAGATCGGCGCGCACCTGACCGAGCTCTCCGACGAGCAGGCCACTTACCTCGGCCTGGCCAAGGACGGCCCGTACAAGCCGGAGCATTACCGGTACTGAGATGGAAAGGACGCTTTCCTTCGAGTTCTTCCCGCCGCAGACGCCGGAAGGCATGGACAAGCTGCGCGCCGCGTGGCGCCAGCTTGCCCAGCTGAAGCCGGCCTTCTTCTCCTGCACCTTCGGCGCCGGCGGCTCCACCCGCGACCGCACGCTGGAAACGGTGCTGGAGATCCAGGCCGAGGGCCTGCCGGCGGCGCCGCACCTTTCCTGCATCGGCTCGACGCGGGAGAACGTGCGCGCCGTGCTGGCGCGCTACAGGGAAGCCGGCATCCGCCGCATCGTCGCCCTGCGCGGCGACCTGCCCTCGGGCATGGCCGACCCGGGCGAGTTCCGCTACGCCAACGAACTGGTGGAATTCATCCGGGCGGAGACCGGCGACTGGTTCCACGTCGAGGTAGCGGCCTATCCGGAGTACCACCCGCAGGCGAGGAGTCCGCGCGAGGACCTGCTCAACTTCAAACGCAAGGTGGACGCCGGCGCCGATTCGGCCATCACGCAGTACTTCTTCAATGCCGATGCCTACGCGCACTTCGTCGAGGCGGCACAGGCGCTGGGGGTCAGCGTGCCGATCGTGCCGGGCGTCATGCCGATCGCCAACTTCAGCAAGATCGCCCGCTTCTCGGACGCCTGCGGCGCGGAGATCCCGCGCTGGATGCGTAAAAAGTTCGAGAGCTTCGGCGACGACAGCGCGTCGGTGCGCTCCTTCGGTCTCGACGTGGTGACGGAGCTGTGCGAGCGGCTGCTGGCCAGCGGGGCGCCGGGCCTTCATTTCTACACGCTGAACCAGGCCGGCCTGACGTCGACGATCTGTCAGCGGCTCGGTTTGTAAAAGTCAGTCTCGGCAGTACGGCGCTAACCCTTCCTCACGCTTACCAGCAGCACGCCGGCGATCACCAGCCCCGCGCCGGCGAGCTGGCTGGGCGACATCGCCTCGCCGAGGATCGCCCAGCCGAGGAAGATGGTGATGACCGGCCCCAGCGTGCCGACCAGCGCCGCGGTCGGCGCGCCGATGCGGCGCAGCGCCTCGGCCTGCAGCCAGATCGGCAGCACGGTGGACACCAGGGCCAGGGCCAGGCCGTCGAGGTACGCGCGCGGCGGCACCGACAGCGCCGCGAGCGGGCGCGTCGCCGCGAAGTGGCCGAGCACGAACAGGCAGGCGAAGATCGAGGCGAAGGCCGACAGGCGCATCGCGCCGATGCGCGCCACGACGTGGCCCGAGCCCATCCAGAACAGCGCATAGCTCACCGCGCTGGCGAACACCCACAGGCTGCCGACAATCAGGTTGCGCGACGCGCCGGCAAAAGTCAGGTCGTGCGACACGGCGAGGCCGATGCCGGCGTAGCACAGCACCAGCGCGCCCCAGGCCGCCGGGCGAATCTTGTGGCCGAGGAACAGCGCCGAGAACAGCAGCACCAGCGTCGGGTAGGTGAACAGGATCAGCCGCTCGAGGCCGGCGCTGATGTACTGCAGGCCGAGGAAGTCGAACAGGCTCGACAGGTAGTAGCCGACAAGGCCCAGCGCCGCCAGCCACAGCCAGTCTCGCTGCGTCAGGCCGGCGGCGCCGCTGCGCCAGGCCATGACCAGGAACACCGGCAGCGCGAAGCCCATGCGCAGCGCCAGCAACGTCACGGCGTCGGCGCCGTGGGCGAGGCCGAGCTTGACGAAGATGGCCTTGAAGGAAAACGCGACGGCCGACAGCACCGCCAGCAGCAGGCCGGCATTGCCGGCGCCGAATGTCATCAGCGCCGGGTGCCGCCCAGTATCGAGCCGAGCACGCCGCGCACGATCTGCCGGCCCAGGTTGGAGCCGATGGCGCGGGCAGCGCTCGTCACCGCCGCCTCGGCCACCGACTGGCGGCGCCGGCCCGAGCCGCCGCCGAGCAGGTCGCCCAGCCCGCCGAGGAGGCCGCCACCGCCTGGCTGCTGCGGCGGCGCCTGGGGCGGCGGCGCGGCGGCGGCTTGCGCGGCGCGCGCCTTGAGGATCTCGTAGGCGGATTCGCGATCCACCGCTTTCTCGTAGACGCCGGCGACGAGGGAGTTCTGCATCAGCTGGCGACGCTGCGCATCGGTGATGGGGCCGATCTGGCCCTGCGGCGGCACGACAAAGGCGCGCTGGACCACGCCGGGACGGCCCTTCTCGTCGAGGCAGGAGACCAGCGCCTCGCCGACGCCGAGTTCGGTGATGGCGGCGACTTCGTCGAGGCTGGGGTTGTCGCGCATGGTCTCGGCGGCCGCCTTGACTGCCTTCTGGTCGCGCGCGGAGAAGGCGCGCAGGGCATGCTGCACGCGGTTACCGAGCTGGGAGAGCACCTTGTCCGGCACGTCGGCCGGGTTCTGCGTGACGAAATAGACGCCGACGCCCTTGGAGCGGATCAGCCGCACCACCTGCTCGATCTTGTCGACCAGCGCCGCCGGTGCGTCGGCGAACAGCAGGTGCGCCTCGTCGAAGAAGAACACCAGCTTCGGCTTGTCGAGGTCGCCCGCCTCGGGCAGGTTCTCGAACAGTTCGGAGAGCAGCCACAGGAGCAGGGTCGCGTACATCTTCGGCGCCTGCATCAGGCGGTCGGCGGAGAGGATGTTGATGATGCCGCGGCCGCGGTCGGTCTGGATGAGGTCGGCGATGTCGAGCATCGGTTCGCCGAAGAGCTGCTCGCCGCCCTGCGATTCGAGCGCGAGCAGGCCGCGCTGGATGGCGCCGATGGAGGCGGCGGAGACGTTGCCGTACTCGGTGGTGAACTGCTTGGCGTTTTCCCCGACGAAGGCGAGCATCGCGCGCAGGTCCTTGAGATCCAGCAGCAGGAGGCCGTTGTCGTCGGCCACCTTGAACACCAGGTTGAGCACGCCGCTTTGCGTTTCATTGAGCTCGAGCATGCGGCCGAGCAGCAGCGGCCCCATGTCGGAAACGGTGGCGCGCACCGGATGGCCGGACTCGCCGAACGGGTCCCACAGCGTGACGGGGTAGCCCCGGTGTTCGAAGCCTTCGAGTTTCAGCATCGCCACCCGCTCCTCCACCTTGGCGTTGCCGCCGCCGGGCTGCGAGACGCCCGAAAGGTCGCCCTTGACGTCCGACATGAAGCAGGGCACGCCGATGCCGGAGAAGTGCTCGGCCAGCGTCTGCAGGCTGACGGTCTTGCCGGTGCCGGTGGCGCCGGTGATGAGGCCGTGGCGGTTGGCCATCTGCGGCAGCAGGGCCAGATCGAGTTCGCCGGATTTCGCAATGACGAGCGGCGGGACCATCGGCAGGCTCTCCGTAAGTGTAAAATCGCATTTTATCAGCAGCGATTCGACGAGAGGTTCATCATGGCCGGCCACTCCAAATGGGCCAACATCCAGCATCGCAAGGGGCGCCAGGACGCCAAGCGCGGCAAGATCTTCACCAAGCTCATCAAGGAAATCACCGTCGCCGCCAAGATGGGCGGCGGCGACCCCAACGGCAACCCGCGCCTGCGCCTGGCCATCGACAAGGCCAAGGCGCAGAGCCTGCCCAAGGACACCATGGACAACGCCATCAAGCGCGGTACCGGCCAGCTCGAGGGCGTCACCTACGAGGAGATCCGCTACGAGGGCTACGGCATCGGCGGCGCCGCGGTGATGGTGGACTGCCTCACCGACAACAAGACGCGCACCGTGGCCGAGGTGCGCCACGCCTTCTCCAAGAACGGCGGCAACATGGGCGCGGAAGGCTCGGTGGCCTTCCAGTTCAAGCACTGCGGCCAGTTCGTCTTCGCCCCCGGCACCGGCGAGGACAAGGTGATGGAGGCGGCGCTGGAGGCCGGCGCCGAGGACGTGCTCGCCAACGAGGACGGCAGCGTCGAGGTGATCTGCGCCCCGCAGGACTTCCATGCCGTCAAGTCCGGACTGGAGGAGGCCGGCCTCCAGGCGGAAGTCGCCGACATCACCCTGAAGCCGCTCAACGAGACCGAACTCGCCGGCGAGGACGCCGCCAGGATGCAGAAGCTGCTCGACGCCCTCGACGCCCTCGACGACGTGCAGGAGGTCTACACGACTGCCGTCATGAACGAAGGCTGAGTCGTGGCCGGCGAGACGTCCGCCGCTTCGCCCATCCGCATCCTCGGCATCGACCCCGGTCTCAGGATCACGGGGTTCGGCATCATCGAGAAAACCGGCAGCCGGCTCGCCTACCTCAGCAGCGGCTGCGTGAAGACGCCCGAGGACGGCGGCCTGCCGCTGCGCCTGAAGACCATCCTCGACGGCCTGCGCGAGGTGATCGCCGTACATCAACCGCAGCAGGTCGCCGTCGAGATCGTCTTCGTGAACGTCAATCCGCAATCCACGCTGCTGCTCGGCCAGGCGCGCGGCGCCGCCATCTGCGCGGCGGTGGACGCCGCCCTGCCGGTGGCCGAATATACCGCCCTGCAGGTCAAGCAGTCAGTCGTCGGCAACGGCCATGCCGCCAAGGAACAGGTGCAGCACATGGTGCGGCGTCTGCTCGCCCTGCCGGGCGACCCCAGCCCGGATGCCGCCGATGCGCTGGCCTGCGCCATCTGCCACGCCCATGGCGGCCAGGGACTGGGCACCCTGTCCACCGCCGGCCTGAGCGTGCGCCGCGGCCGTCTGCGCTAGCTTTCGGAAATTACAGTCCTATTACCTTAGACATCATCCGAATGGATGATGCGCGCCGCCCCCGGATTCGGGTCTAATGCGCTTGCAGGAAAGTACTTCCTCCCCTGCAAGTTTTCACACACGCCGTCCGTGTGCCAAGCGCCCGCAAGGGCGCTTTTTTTTGCCCCCGCGGCTACAATGGCCCCCTTCCCATTCGGAGTTCGGCAATGATCGGCCGCCTCACCGGCATCCTCGTCGAAAAGAACCCGCCGCAAATCACGCTGGACGTGGCCGGCGTCGGCTACGAGGTCGATGTGCCCATGAGCACCTTCTACCACCTGCCCGCCAATGGCGAGAAGGTGACCCTGCATACCCACCTGGCGGTGCGCGAGGACGCGCACCAGCTCTTCGGCTTCGCCACGGAAGCCGAGCGCGCCGCCTTCCGCCAGCTGCTGAAAATTTCCGGCATCGGCGCGCGCACGGCACTGGCGGTGCTCTCCGGCCTCTCGGTGGCCGAGCTCTCCCAGGCGGTGGCGGCGCAGGAAGCCGGCCGCCTGACGAAAATCCCCGGCATCGGCAAGAAGACGGCGGAACGGCTGCTGCTGGAATTGCGCGACAGGATGAAAGGCATCGTCGCCGTCGCCCCGGCCGCGGCCGCCTCGCCCTCCGGCGACATCCTCAACGCCCTGCTCGCGCTCGGCTACAACGAGCGCGAGGCGCAGGCGGCATTGAAGGCCCTGCCCGCGGACGTGTCCGTCTCCGACGGCATCCGCCAGGCGCTGAAGTCGCTGTCCAAGGCCTGAACGGCGGATACGGATACAATCTCCACCGCATGGACAACAAACGACTCGCCCGCATCGCCCTCGTCACGCTGCTGGCGCTCGGCTGCTTCCTGATCCTGCAGCCCTTCATCGCCGCCATTCTGTTCGCCGCCATCGTCTGCGTCACCACCTGGCCCCTGCATGCCTGGCTGCTCGCCCGCCTGGGCGGCCGGCCGGCACTCGCCTCGGCGCTGACCACGCTGCTGCTGATGCTGGTGGTGCTGGTGCCGATGGTCTTTCTCGCCATCAGCCTGGCCGATGCGGTGCCGGCGCTGGTCGAGAAGCTGCGCGGGGTGGTCCAGCGCGCCGCCATGGGGCCGCCGGAGTGGCTGGGCAAGATTCCCTTCGTCGGCGGCCAGCTCGATGCCTACTGGCACAGCCTCGCCGAGAGCCGTGAGGAGTTCAACAAGCTGCTCAAGCAGCTCTACGACCCGGCGCGCACGGTGCTGCTGAAGACCGTCGCCCTGACCGGCGAGGGCTTGCTGCAGATCGTCCTGGTGCTGTTCATCGCCTTCTTCCTCTACCGCGACGGGCCGGCGCTGGGCAAGCGCCTCGAGGACAGCAGCAGCCGGCTGGGCGGCGAGCTGGGCGGGCAGATGCTGGCGCTGGCGCGCAGCACGGTGATGGGCGTCATGGTCGGCATCGTCGGCACCGCCGCCGCGCAATCCCTGGTGGCCCTGGTCGGCTTCCTCATCGCCGGCGTGCCGGGCGCCATGCTGCTCGCTGCGGCGATCTTCTTCCTCTCCATGATCCCGGTCGGCCCGCCGCTGATCTGGGGCGGCGCCGCCTTCTGGCTCTACGACCAGGGCCAGACCGGCTGGGCGATCTTCATGGCGGTCTACGGCTTGGCCGTCATCAGCAGCGTGGACAACTTCGTCAAGCCGCTGCTCATCAGCCGCACCGCCAGCCTGCCGATCCTGCTCATCGCCCTGGGCGTCTTCGGCGGCGTGCTCGCCTTCGGCTTCATCGGCATCTTCCTCGGTCCCGTCCTCCTGGCGCTCGGTCTCGTGCTGGCGGAAAAATGGACGACGGCCCCCTCGGCCTTCGCGGAGCGCGAATGATCGAGACCGACCGCCTGATCTCCGCCGCGCCCGAATCCTCTCAGGAAGCGCAGATCGAGCGCGCGCTGCGGCCGCGCAAGCTGGAGGAATACGTCGGCCAGCAGAAAATTCGCGACCAGCTCTCCATCTTCATCGAGGCGGCCAGGAAGCGCGGCGAGGCGCTCGACCACGTCCTGCTGTTCGGCCCGCCGGGCCTGGGCAAGACCACCCTGGCACACATCATCGCCCACGAGATGGGCGTGAACCTCCGCCACACCTCCGGCCCGGTGCTGGAGCGCGCCGGCGACCTCGCCGCCATCCTGACCAACCTCGAGCCGCACGATGTCCTCTTCATCGACGAGATCCATCGCCTCTCGCCGGTGGTGGAGGAAATCCTCTACCCGGCACTGGAGGACTTCCAGATCGACATCATGATCGGCGAGGGACCGGCGGCGCGCTCGGTCAAGCTCGACCTGCCGCCGTTCACCCTGGTCGGCGCCACCACCCGCGCCGGCATGCTGACCAACCCGCTGCGCGACCGCTTCGGCATCGTCTCGCGCCTGGAGTTCTACACGCCGGAGGAGCTGGCCCGCATCGTCACGCGCTCGGCGCAACTGCTCAACGTCGAGATCGCCGCGGAAGGCGCCTTCGAGATCGCCCGCCGCGCCCGCGGCACGCCGCGCATCGCCAACCGCCTGCTGCGCCGCGTGCGCGACTTCGCCGAAGTGAAGGCCGAGGGCGCCATCACGCAAAAGGTCGCCGACGCGGCGCTGACCATGCTCGACGTCGACCACGTCGGCCTCGACATCATGGACCGCAAGCTGCTCGGCGCCGTGCTGGAGAAGTTCGCCGGCGGTCCGGTCGGCCTCGACAACCTGGCGGCCGCCATCGGCGAGGCACGCGACACCATCGAGGACGTGCTCGAGCCCTACCTGATCCAGCAGGGCTATCTGCAGCGCACGCCGCGCGGCCGCATGGCCACTGTCGCCACCTGGCGACACTTCGGCCTGGCCGCGCCCGGCCAGAACGGCAGCGGCGAACTCTGGGGCCAGTAACCCCTTTTCATTTCCGTCGGCGTTTACCGGGCATGAGCCACCCTCTGGGGTAAAATGCCGCCATGCCGCCTGTCAGCCAATCAGCGCCCGGACCGTTCACCTTTCCGGTGCGCGTGTATTACGAGGACACCGACACGGCCGGAGTCGTGTACTACGCAAATTACCTGCGCTACCTCGAACGTGGGCGCACCGAATGGCTGCGGGCGCTGGGCGTCGAGCAGTTGCGCCTGTCACAAGAGGCCGGTCTCGTCTTCGCTGTGCGCTCGCTCAACATCGAGTACCTCAAGCCAGCGCGCCTGGACGACCAACTCGCCGTGCTGACGGAACTGACTTTGGCCGGCCGCGCCCAGGTCACGCTCAAGCAATGGATTGAACGCGGCGGCGAGACCCTGGTCGAAGCCACCGTGCGCGTCGCCTGCCTGGACGCGAAGAAAATGAAGCCGGCCGCCCTGCCGGAAGTAATCAGAAGAAAGATGGGAGCGCAATGAACGTCACCACCGACCTGTCCATCATTTCCCTCATCGCCAACGCCAGCGTGCTCGTCAAGGGCGTCATGCTGCTGCTGGCGGCGGTGTCCTTCATGTCCTGGTACTGGATCTTCCGCAAGTGGTTCGCCATCCGCGACGCGCGCGCCAAGACCGACCAGTTCGAGCGCGACTTCTGGAGCGGCGGCGACCTCAACGCCCTTTTCCAGAGCGCGGTGAACGACCGCCACAGCGCCGGCGCCCTCGAACGCATCTTCGAGGCCGGCTATCGCGAATTCACCAAGCTGCGCGGGCAGAAGTCGCTCGATCCGGCCAGCATCGTGGACGGTTCGCGCCGCGCCATGCGCGCTACCTACCAGCGCGAGATGGACCACCTCGAGGCGCACCTCGCCTTCCTCGCCTCGGTCGGCTCGGTCAGCCCCTACGTCGGCCTGTTCGGCACGGTGTGGGGCATCATGAACGCCTTTCGCGGCCTGGCCAACGTCAGTTCCGCCACGCTGGCGCACGTCGCCCCCGGCATCGCCGAGGCGCTGGTCGCCACCGCCATCGGCCTCTTCGCCGCGATTCCGGCGGTCGTCGCGTACAACCGCTTCGCCCACGACATCGACCGCGTCAGCATCCGCTTCGAGAGCTTCATGGAGGAGTTCTCGAACATTCTTCAAAGGCAGTTGAGATGAGAAGGCGCGAAGCCGCTCAGGGGGAACGCCCATGAGGCAGCGCCGCCTCATGAACCAGATCAACGTCGTGCCCTACATCGACGTGATGCTGGTGCTGCTCGTCATCTTCATGGTGACGGCGCCGCTGATCCAGGTGGCCTCGGTTGACGTGCCGACGGTGGGCAAGGCCGCCCAGGCGCCGGCCGACCCCATCCAGGTGATCGTCAAGGCCGACCAGACGCTGGCCTTCCGTGCCACGCCGAACGCCACGCCGCGCGACGTCTCACGCGACGAGCTGCTGCGCCTGGTGGCGGAAGCCCAGAAGAAGAATCCTCAGCAGCCGGTGGTCGTCGCCGGCGACAAAAGCGTCCGCTACGAGGCCGTCATGCAGGTGATGGACGATCTGCAGAAGCAGCAGGTCGCCCGCGTCGGGCTATTGGTGCAGCAGGGCAAATGAACGCGGTTTTTTTCGAGGACAGGGAAGACCCCGGCAAGAAGGCCTCGGCGGCGCTGGCCGCCGCCGTGCATGTCGCGCTGATCGTCCTGCTGGTCTACGGCGTCCGCTGGCAGACGCGCTCGCCGGAGGCGATCGAGGTGGAACTGGTGCGCGCCATTCCGGCACCTGCCGCCGTCGCGCCGCCGGAACCCGAGCCGGCGCCGCCGCCGAAGATCGAGCCAAAACCGGAACCCAGGCCCGAGCCGAAACCCGAGGCGCCGGCCAAGCCGGACATCGCCCTCAAGGAAAAGGAGAAGCCGAAGCCGAAGCCGGAGCCCAAGCCCGTGCCGAAGGCCGAACCGAAGCCCCGCAAGGTCGACCCCCTGCTGGACAGGGAGCTCAAAGACCTTGAGGCGCAGCGAAAAAAGCAGATGGCCGCACGCGAACTGGAACAGCTCAAGTCGGATCAGGCCGCGGTTGCGCGCAGCAAGGCGACGGCCGACTACATCGGCAAGATCAAGGGCAAGATCAAGGGCAACATCGTGCTGCCGCCCGACATCAGGGGGAACCCCGAGGCGATCTTCGATGTCGTACAGCTTCCGAGCGGCGAGATCCTCAGCGTCAAACTGAAAAAATCCAGCGGCCATGCCGCTTACGACAATGCCATCGAGCGCGCCATCCTCAAGTCGAGCCCGCTGCCGAAGCCCGCGCAGGGCGACCTCTTCAGCCGCAGTCTGGAACTGAAATTCCGGCCGCTGGAGGAAGAATGAGCGCGCAGTTTCAGGCAGGCCGGCCGTGCGCAGACAGGCCAGGCGTGGCAGCCGTAGCGAAAATGTATAATTTCACGATTATTCTGCCGGACTAGCGATGATGACCGTCTTCACCCGCGCCGCATTTGCCCTTGTCGTATTCGCGCTGTCCTTCGCCGCGCGCGCCCAGCTCACCATCGAGATCACCGGCGCCGGCGCCAACCGCATCCCCGTCGCCATCGCCGACTTCGCCGGCGAGCCGGGCGTCGCCCGCGCCGTCGCCATGGTGGTGCGTGCCGACCTCGAGCGCAGCGGCCTGTTCAAGCTGGTCGAGGCCGGCACCCCCCTGACCGAGAATGCCGCGGTCAATTTCGCCGACTGGAAGGCACGCGGCGCCGACGCCCTCGTCGTCGGCAGCGTTCAGCCTGCCGCCAACGGCCGCTTCGAGGTGCGCTTCCGCCTGCATGACGTGCAGAAGCAGGCTTCCCTCGGCGGCCTCGCCTACCTGATGACGGCCCAGCAGGGGCGCACCACCGGCCACCGCATCGCCGATTACGTCTACGAGAAGCTGCTCGGCGAGCCGGGCATCTTCTCGACCCGCATCGCCTACGTCGTGAAGAGCGCCGGCCGTTTCGAGCTGCAGATTGCCGATGCCGACGGCATGAACGCCCAGACCGCGCTGGCCTCGCGCGAACCGATCATCTCGCCGGCCTGGTCCCCCGACGGCAGCCGCCTCGCCTACGTCTCCTTCGAGTCGAAGAAGCCGGTGGTCTACGTGCACTCGCTCGCCACCGGCAAGCGTCACGTCGCCGCCAACTTCAAGGGCTCCAACTCGGCGCCGGCCTGGTCCCCCGACGGCGGCAAGCTGGCCGTGGTGCTGACCAAGGATGGCGGTTCGCAGCTGTATTCCCTGAATGCCGACGGCAGCGGCGTGGTGCGCCTGGCCTCCTCGAGCGGCATCGATACCGAACCCTTCTTCTCGCCCGACGGCCAGTTCATCTATTTCACCTCGGATCGCGGCGGCAGCCCGCAGGCCTACCGCGTGCCGGCCAGCGGCGGTGCCGCCCAGCGCATCACCTTCGAGGGCAGCTACAACGTCACGCCGCGCCTGTCGCCGGACGGCAAGAGCATGGCCTTCGTCACGCGCAACGGCGGGCGCTTCCAGCTCGCCCTGATGGATCTCGCCACGCGCCAGACGCAGGTCCTCACCGATTCCGACAAGGACGAGTCGCCCAGCTTCGCGCCCAACGGCCGCATGATCCTCTACGCCTCCGAGATCGGCGGGCGCGGCGTGCTCGCGGCCGTTTCCAGCGACGGGCGCGTCAAGCAGAAGCTTTCGGTCCAGGCAGGCGACGTCCGCGAACCGGCCTGGGGCCCTTTTTTGAAACATTGATTGCCTAGTGGAGATGACGATGCGCAAAAAACTGATGATTATCCTGGGCGCCGCCCTGATCGCCGGCTGCGGCACCACCGGCGGGCCGGAACAGCCCGGCGCGGATGTGGAAGACCGCAGCGCGAAAAGAATCGACGGTGCCCAGGTCAAGCCGGTGACGGCCGACGACCAGATGGGCACGGCACTGGCCGCCACCCGGCAGGGCGAGCTGGCCAAGCGCAGCGTGTACTTCGACTATGACAGCTACGTCATCAAGGACGAGTTCAAGTCGCTGGTCGAGGCGCACGCCAGGTTCCTCGTCGCCAACCCGAAGGTGAAGATGCTCATCCAGGGCAATGCCGACGAGCGCGGCAGCCGCGAGTACAACCTGGCGCTCGGCCAGAAACGCGCCGAAGCACTGAAGAAGATGCTCACCCTGCTCGGCGCCCGCGAGGAGCAGGTCGAGGCCGTCAGCCTGGGCGAGGAAAAGCCGCGCTGCAGCGAGGCGAACGAGGCCTGCTGGTCGCAGAACCGCCGCGACGACATGCTCTACACCGGCGAGTTCTGAGCAATGCGCATCCGACGCCTGCTGCCCCTGCTGGTCCTCGTGGCCGCCTTGCCGGCGCGCGGCGCCCTCTTCGACGACGAAGAGGCGCGCAAGCGCGTCGAGGCGCTGCGCGCGGAAGTCTCCGCCAGGATGGAGAAACTGGAAGCAGCTTCGCGCGGACAAATCGAACTGGCCAACCAGATCGAGGCGCTCAAGGCGGAGGTGGCCAAGCTGCGCGGCCAGGTCGAAGTGCTGACCTACGAGATTGAGTCGGCGCAGAAGCGGCAGAAGGACTTCTACGTCGATCTCGACAACCGGCTGCGCAAGCTGGAGCCGCAGGCCGGCGCCGAGGGCAAGCCCGCCGAAGCCAGGCCGGCGGCCGACCCGGCGGCGGAAACGCGCGACTACGAAGCCGCACTGAATCTCTTCAAGGCCGGCAAGCACAAGGACGCGCTGGCTGCTTTCCTCGCCTTCATCAAGGCCTATCCGGCCAGTCCCTTCCTGCCCTCGGCGCACTACTGGGCCGGCAGCGCGCACTATCAGCTCGGCGAGTACAAGAAGGCCATGGAGCTCTTCGGAAGGCTGGCTGCCACCTGGCCGGACGACGCCAAGGCACCGGATGCGCTGCTCGGACAGGCGAACTGCCAGCAGGAATCCGGCGACGCCAGGGGGGCGCGCAAGACGCTGGAAGCCCTTGTCGCCAAGTACCCCGCCAGCGCCGCTGCCACGGTCGCCAAGCAGCGCCTCGCGAAGAGGCGATAGGCGCAAGCCGCGTTCGGCCGGGACATTGTTCCCACGATCCCCGCCCCCGCAGCGTGACCGACCATTCCGCCAAGCTGCGCGTCAGCGAAATTTTCCATTCCCTGCAGGGCGAGAGCACCCGCGCCGGCCTGCCGACGGTATTCGTGCGGCTGACCGGATGTCCGCTGCGCTGTACCTGGTGCGACACCGACTACGCCTTCAGCGGCGGCGAAACCATGACGCTCGGCGACGTGCTGATCGAGGTGGCCAGGCACGGTGCCCGCCAGGTCTGCGTCACCGGCGGCGAACCGCTGGCGCAGAAGGCCTGCCTGGCCCTGCTCGCCGCGCTGTGCGATGCCGGCTACTCGGTCTCCCTGGAAACCAGTGGCGCGCTGGACATCGCCGCCGTCGATCCGCGCGTCTCGCGCATCATGGACCTCAAGGCACCGGCCTCCGGCGAGGCCGACAAGAACCACTGGGAGAACCTGGCCCGGCTCACCGAGCGCGACGAGCTGAAGATCGTGCTGGCCGACGAGGCGGACTACGCATGGGCGCGCCAAACGATCCGCGAACGCAATCTGGAGGCGATCTGCCCGGTGCTGCTCTCGCCGGTGGCGGGGAAACTCGATCCGAAGCAGCTCGCCGAATGGGTGTTGCGCGACCGCCTCCCGGTACGCGTGCAATTGCAACTGCACAAGCTCATCTGGGGGGCGGAGAGAGGGCGATGAACGGATGACGGACAAGGAAAAGCGTGCAGTAGTGCTGCTCTCCGGCGGTCTCGATTCCGCCACTACCCTGGCCATCGCCCGCAGCGAGGGCTATGCCTGCCACGCCCTGTCGGTGGCCTACGGCCAGCGCCATGCGGCGGAGCTGGCCGCGGCTGCCAACATCGCCGCGGCACTGTGCGCACGCGAACACCGTGTGGTCGATGTCGATCTCGGCCAATTCGGCGGCTCGGCGCTCACCGACCGCAATATCGACGTGCCGATGCACGGCGTCCAGCCGGGCATTCCTGCCACCTACGTCCCGGCGCGCAACACCGTCATGCTGTCGCTGTCGCTGGCCTGGGCCGAAGTGCTGGGTGCCCGCGACATCTTCGTCGGCGTGAACGCTGTCGACTACTCGGGCTACCCGGACTGCCGCCCCGAATACATCGCCGCCTTCGAAGCCATGGCCAACCTCGCGACCAAGGCAGCCGTCGAAGGCGCGCGGCTTTCCATCCACGCCCCCCTCATGGCCCTGTCGAAGGCCGAGATCATCCGCCGCGGCAGCAGCCTCGGCGTTGACTACGGCCTCACCGTCTCCTGCTACCAGGCCGATGCTTCGGGGGCGGCCTGCGGCCTGTGCGACTCCTGTCGCCTGCGGCGTGCCGGCTTCGAGGCGGCCGGGTTGCCCGATCCAACCCGCTACATGACTGCTTGAGGGCTGAAATTCACGCTGGTTATATGCAGTGAAACAAGACTAATCCACTGCGACGGCTGTTTCTTTAGAATCCGCTGACTGTGCCGGAAAAAGTCAGGCGCACACCGAGGAGGAAGCATGGAATTCACGATTCACAACCAGGTGCTGACGGCCGTCTTCGTCATCGCCATCGTCATGGGCGCCGTGGCGAACAAGACCAACTTCTGCACCATGGGTGCCGTCTCCGACTGGGTCAACATGGGCGACACCGGACGCCTGCGCGCCTGGCTGCTGGCCATGGCCGTGGCGATGCTCGGCGTGGCCGCCATGGCCGGCATGGGCCTGGCCAGCATCGGCAACAGCACCTTCCCGCCCTACCGCACGCCGAATTTCGCTTGGCTGCGCTATCTCCTCGGCGGACTGATGTTCGGCATCGGCATGACGCTGGCCTCCGGCTGCGGCAACAAGACTCTGGTGCGCATCGGCGGCGGCAACCTCAAGTCGCTCGTCGTCCTGGTCATCGCCTCGGTCTGCGCCTATCTCATGCTGTGGACCGACTTCTACGCCCAGGTCTTCAATTCCTGGATCGCCGCCACCACTGTCGACCTCGGCAAGTCGGGCATGCAGAGCCAAGCGGTCAGCGAATTCTTCGGCGCCGGCATAACCCCCCAAGTCGCCACCGGGGTCGTGCTCGGCCTGGTCCTGGCCGGCTTCGCCTTCGCCTCGAAGGAGTTTCGCGGCAGCTTCGACAACATCCTCGCCGGCGTGATCATCGGCCTGGCCGTGGTCATCGGCTGGTACCTGACCGCCGGCCCGACGGGCACGGCCTGGAAGGAATGGGCGGAAATGGCCGACACCGTGCCGAGCCGCGTCGAGGTGCAGTCCTTCACCTTCATCAGCCCGATGGGCGACAGCGTCCGCTACCTGATGAGCCCGGGCGATTTCGCCAACATCAACTTCGGCATCACGGCCCTGCTCGGGGTCATCGTCGGTTCCTTCCTGTATGCGCTTCTCAGCGGCAATTTCCGCTTCGAGTGGTTCGTCTCCGGCGGCGACTTCCTCAACCATGCCATCGGCGCCGTGCTGATGGGCATCGGCGGCGTGCTATCGATGGGCTGCACCGTCGGCCAGGCCATCACCGGCGTATCGACATTGGCCATGGGCTCCTTCCTGACCTTCATCGCCATCGTCGCCGGCGCAGCCGCGACCATGAAGCTCCAGTACTGGCGCATGATGCGGGAGGCTTGAGGCGCCTGAAAAATTGACACCGCGCATACCGGCTTCTATAATGCGCGGCTCTTTCGGGGGTCGTTAGCTCAGCTGGTAGAGCAGCGGACTTTTAATCCGTTGGTCGGCGGTTCGAATCCGCCACGGCCTACCAAGGAATACAAGGGCTTGGGAGCAATCTCAGGCCCTTTTCCTTTCCCGCTGCAGGAGATCGGGGTACTCCCTTCAGGTTATTTTCCCGGCAGAAGCCTCCCGCTAGGATGTGCAGCCCGCCAAGCCCGGAAAATGTGATGCGGTTCGACCCCCTTGCTTCATTCCTGTTTCCCGAACAAGCCCCGATCAGCCGGCGGGAAAAAGTCATTTCCGCCCTGGCCGCCTGCGCGGCCATCGGCCTGGTCATCTGGGTCAGCCAGCTCTTCGCGCATGCGGAACACCGCCCGTTCGTGATCGCCTCCATGGGCTCCTCCGCGGTCCTGCTGTTCGCCGTCTTCCACAGCCCGCTCTCCCAACCCTGGGCAGTCGTGGGCGGGCACCTGATATCGGCGGCGATCGGCGTAGCCTGCGCCCAGGCTATCCCCAACCCCGTCATGGCCGCGGCAGCCGCACTGGGGCTGTCCATGTTGGCCATGCACTGGCTGCGCTGCCTGCACCCGCCGGCCGGCGCCACGACGGTGTTCGCCGTCATCGGCGGCCAGCCCATCCAGTCCCTCGGCTGGGGCTATGTCTTCTCCGTGGTCGGCATCAATGTCGCCCTGCTGATCGCCATCGCCATGGTCCTCAACAACCTGCTGCCGGGCCGGCGCTATCCGATGCGGCGACCGGCCCCGGCCGATGCCGGTGCACCGGCCGGGCGCGACATGCGGCCGGAACACGATGACATCGTCGCCGCGCTGAAGAGCATGGACGCCTTCATCGACGTGGCGGAGGAAGACCTCGAGCGGATCTATCTTCTGGCGACGATCAACCGTCAGAAGCGCAGCCTCGGTTCCATCCTCTGTCGCGACATCATGACCCGCAACGTCACCTCGGTATCGCCGGAGACGCCGTTGCCGGCGGTCTGGGGCGTCCTGCGCCAGCGCAACATCCGCGGCGTGCCGGTGGTGGATGAGGGGCGCCGCGTCGTCGGCATGGTGGCCATCTCGGACTTCCTCAAGAACACCGACTGGGACTGGAACCGCCGCGGCCGCCTGCGCTGCCTGCTGGCCTCGGCGCGGAAGAATCCGGCCGCGGCCGCCGACATCATGACCGCGCCGGTCATCTCGCTGGGCGAGGAGACGCACGTCGCCGAGCTTTTCGGCACTTTCGCCACGCACGGCATCAACCATGTCCCGGTCACCGATGCCGACGGCCGCCTGGCCGGCATCATCACCCGACTCGACCTCCTCAACCTCTTCGGCGACCCGTTGCGCACCCGGCAGGCCGCCTGACATCCCGGGCCTGGCGGTCAACCGCAATTGCCCCTCGGGCGCTCCCCGCCCATAATCGCAGTATCTTCCGGGCAAGGAGGCAACATGTTCCAGGTGCGCATCCACGGCCGCGGCGGGCAGGGCGTCGTTTCCGCCGCGGAAATGCTCTCGGTCGCCGCCTTCCTCGAGGGCAAGCACGCGCAGGCCTTCCCCAGCTTCGGCTCGGAGCGCATGGGCGCGCCGGTGATGGCCTTCTGCCGCATTGCCGACCGCGAGATCCGCCTGCGCGAGCCGGTCATGTCGCCCGACGCGCTGATCATCCAGGACCCGACGCTGCTGCATCAGGTCGACCTCTTCAGCGGCGTCACCACCGAGGGCCTGATCCTCATCAATTCCACGCGCAGCTTCGCCGAACTGGGCATCGGCGAGTTCGTCGAGGGCTTCCATCCCGACCTGCTGTGCACCGTGCCGGCCACCGAGCTGGCGCTGAAACACGTCGGCCGGCCGCTGCCGAACGCGGCGCTGCTGGGCGGCTTCGCCGCGGTGTGCGGCCAGGTCCGGCTGGAATCGGTATTCGCCGCCATCCGCGAGAAATTTCCAGGCAAAGTGGCAGAAGGCAACGTCGCCGCCGCACGCGAGGCCTACGAGATCGTCATGCATGAACGCGAAGAGGCCGGCCATCATGCTTAAACAGACGGAAGGCTCACACGCCATCGCCGAGTCGGTCGCCCTGTGCCGGCCGGAGGTGATCTGCGCCTACCCGATCACGCCGCAGACCCACATCGTCGAGGGGCTCGGCGAGATGGTGAAATCGGGCGAGCTCAAGAACTGCGAGTTCATCAACGTCGAGTCGGAGTTCGCCGCGCTCTCCGTCGCCATCGGCGCCTCGGCCGCCGGCGCGCGCACCTACACGGCCACCGCCAGCCAGGGCCTGCTGTTCATGGCCGAGGCGGTGTACAACGCGGCGGGGCTGGGCCTGCCCATCGTCATGACCATCGGCAACCGCGCCATCGGCGCGCCGATCAACATCTGGAACGACCACACCGATTCCATGTCGATGCGCGACGCCGGCTGGATCCAGCTCTACGCCGAGACCAACCAGGAGGCGGCGGACCTGCACATCCAGGCCTTCCGCCTCGCCGAGGAGCTGTCGATGCCGGTCATGGTGTGCGTCGACGGCTTCATCCTGACCCACGCCTACGAGCGCATCGACGTGCCGGCGCAGGAACAGGTCGACGCCTACCTGCCGCCCTTCGAGCCGCGCCAGGTGCTCGACACGCGCGAACCCGTCTCGATCGGCGCCATGGTCGGCCCGGAGGCCTTCATGGAGGTGCGCTACCTCGCCCACCACAAGCAGATGCGCGCCCTCGAGCTGATCCCGCGGCTCTCGCAGGAATTCAAGGAAGTGTTCGGCCGTGACTCCGGCGGCCTCATCCGCACCTACCGCGCCGAGGACGCCAAGACCATCGTCGTCGCCCTCGGCTCGGTGAACGGCACCATCAAGGACGTCATCGACGAGCTGCGCGACGAAGGCTACGCCATCGGCGCCGCCGCCATCGTCTCCTTCCGCCCCTTCCCGAGCGACGAGCTGCACGAGCTGCTCTCGCACGCCAAGCGCCTGGTGGTGATCGAGAAGTCGCTGGCGGTAGGCATCGGCGGCATCGTCTCGCACAACCTGCGCATGGCGCTGTCCGGCATCTCGCTGCACGCCTACACGGTGGTGGCGGGGCTGGGCGGGCGCGCCATCACCAAGGCCAGCCTGCGCAGCCTGTTCGAGCGCGCGCTGCGCGACGAGCTGGAACCGCTCACCTTCCTCGATCTCAACCAGGCCGCCATCGACCGCGAGCTGGCACGCGAAAAGGCGCAGCGGCGTTCCGGCCCTTCCGCGGAAAACATCCTGCGCGACCTGGGCATACGCTGAGGAGAACACGATGGAAATGCAGCAGATCAAGTTCTACCAGACCGGCACCTTCACCGTCGGCAACCGCCTGCTAGACGCCGATCAGCGCAGCGTGCAGGCCAACATGGCGCGCACCAACTCGCTCAACTCCGGCCACCGCGCCTGCCAGGGCTGCGGCGAGGCGCTCGGCGCGCGCTACGCCATCGACGCGGCGATGCGCGCGGCGGACAACCAGGTCATCGCCTGCAACGCCACCGGCTGCCTCGAGGTGTTCTCCACGCCCTACCCGGAAACCTCCTGGCAGATCCCCTGGATCCATTCGCTCTTCGGCAATGCCGCGGCGGTGGCCACCGGCGTGGCGGCGGCGATGAAGGTCAAGGGCCGCAAGGAGGTGCGCGTCATCGCCCAGGGCGGCGACGGCGGCACCACCGACATCGGCTTCGGCTGCCTCTCCGGCATGTTCGAGCGCAACGACGACGTGCTCTACATCTGCTACGACAACCAGGCCTACATGAACACCGGCGTGCAGCGCTCCTCGGCGACGCCGCCGGCGGCGCGCACCGCCACCACCATGGCGGTCGGCGCCGCGCCGGGCAATGCCTTCGGCCAGGGCAAGAACGTGCCGGAGATCGCCATGGCGCACGGCATTCCCTACGTCGCCACCGCCTCGGTCGCCTACCTGCGCGACCTCGAGGAGAAAGTCAGTCGCGCCATGACGGCGCGGGGTGCGCGCTACATCCACATCCTGGTGCCCTGCCCGCTCGGCTGGGGCGCCGCGCCCCACGACACCATCAGGCTGGCGCGGCTCGCCGTGGAGACCGGCCTCTTCCCGCTCTTCGAGGCCGAGCACGGCGAAGTCACCCACTCGACGCCGATCCGCCGCCGTGTGCCGGTGGAGGAATACCTGAAGCCGCAGAAGCGCTTCGCCCACCTCTTCGGCAAGACCGAGGCTGTCGACACCATCGCCCGCATCCAGGCCATGGCCGATCGCAACATCCGCAAATATCGCTTGGTGGATGAACGCCGCCATGGATAAACCCTTCGCCATCACCCTCGATCCCGGCTCCTCGCTCGCCAACCGCACCGGCTCCTGGCGCACCGTGCGGCCGGTGTATGTCGACCGCCTGCCGCCCTGCAACCACGCCTGTCCGGCCGGCGAGAACATCCAGGGCTGGCTGTTCCATGCCGAGTCGGGCGACTACGAGGCGGCCTGGCGCGAGCTGGTGAAGAACAACCCGATGCCGGCGGTCATGGGCCGCGTCTGCTACCACCCCTGCGAGACCGCCTGCAACCGCGGCCAGCTCGACGAGTCGGTGAGCATCCACGCCGTCGAGCGCTTCCTCGGCGACGAGGCGCTGAAGCGCGGCTGGACCGTCGCGCCCGGCCCCGACACCGGCAAGCGCGTGCTGGTGGTCGGCGCCGGCCCGGCCGGACTTGCCGCCGCCTGGCACCTGCGTCTCGCCGGACACGCCGTGACGATCTTCGAAGCCAACGCGCAAAGCGGCGGCATGATGCGCTTCGGCATCCCCAAGTACCGGCTGCCGCGCAAGGTGCTCGACGCCGAAGTCCAGCGCATCCTCGACCTGGGCATCGAGCTGAAGCTGAACAGCAAGGTCGACGACCTGCTGGCGACGATGGAAACGGGGGGCTTCGATGCCTGCTTCCTCGCCGTCGGCGCACACCTCGCCAAGCGCGCCTACATCCCGGCCGGCGATGCCGACAAGATCCTCGATGCGGTCTCGGTGCTGCGCGGCATGGAAGGCGAAGAGAAGCCGCTGCTCGGCCGCCGCGTGGTGGTCTATGGCGGCGGCAACACCGCCATCGACGTGGCACGCACGGCCAAGCGCATGGGCGCCGAGGAGGCCATAATCGTCTACCGCCGCACACGCGAGAAAATGCCGGCACATGATTTCGAGGTGCAGGAAGCGCTCGACGAAGGCGTCATGATGAAGTGGCTGTCCACCATCAAGGAAGCCGGCGAAGCCAGTTTCACCGTGGAGAAGATGGCGCTCGACGAGAACGGCTTTCCGCAGCCGACCGGCGAATTCGAGACCATCGAGGCCGATTCGCTGGTGCTGGCGCTGGGGCAGGACGTCGACCTGGGGCTCCTCGCCGTGGTACCGGGACTGACTTTCGACAGCGGTTCGGTCGTGGTCGACGCCGGCATGATGACCGGCCATGCAGGGATTTTTGCCGGCGGCGACATGGTGCCGGGCGATCGCACCGTGACGGTGGCCATCGGCCACGGCAAGAAGGCGGCTCGCAACATCGACGCCTGGCTGCGCGGTGAAACCTATGCTCCGCCGCCCAGGCACGAGGTCGCCACCTTCGATAAGCTCAACACCTGGTACTACGCGGACGCGCCGAAGACCGTGCAGCCGGTGCTGGACATCATCCGCCGCCAGGGCACCTTCGAGGAGGTGCTGGGCGGGCTCGACGAGGGCAACGCCCTGTTCGAGGCCAGAAGGTGTCTCTCCTGCGGCAACTGCTTCGAATGCGACAACTGCTACGGCGTCTGCCCCGACAACGCCGTCATCAAGCTCGGCCCGGGCAAGCGCTTCCGCTTCAACTACGACTACTGCAAGGGCTGCGGCATCTGCGTCGCCGAGTGCCCCTGCGGAGCCATCCGGACCGAACCGGAAACCATTTAAGCTTCCTCCGGGCAAGCCGTTAACCGCTTGAGACACAAGCGGTTAACCATGCCCATCAAGAAAATTGCCGTCGCCCGCCTCGAGCCGGGCATGTTCATCCACGACCTCAACTGCGGCTGGATGGACCATCCTTTCCTCACCACCCGCTTCAAGCTGGAGTCGGGCAAGGACCTCCGGAAAATCGTCGAGGCCGGCATCCGCGAGGTGTATATCGACACCGGCCTCGGACCGGACGTTTCCGATGCGCCGACGACGGCCGACGTGCGCGGCGAACTCGACGGCAAGCTGCAGCAGATCGCCGAAGAATCGGCGGCGACACCGCGCGCCTCCACCCGCGAGGAACTGGGCCGCGCCCACAAGGTGCACTCGGAGGCGAACCTCATCATGCGCAGCGTCATGCACGACGTGCGCCTGGGCAGGCAGGTGCACGTCGAGCAGATGGCGCCGCTGGTGGACAAGATGGCCAGCTCCATCCTGCGCAACAGCGGTGCGCTGCTTTCCCTCACGCGCATCAAGAACAAGGACGAATACACCTTCCAGCACTCCGTCGGCGTCGCCGCCCTGCTGATCGCTTTCTGCCGCGGGCTTGGCCTCGACGAGGAGACGCTGCACCAGGCCGGCATCGGCGGCATGGTGCACGACGTCGGCAAGATGCGGACGCCCGACGGCATCCTCAACAAGCCGGGCAAGCTCACCGACGAGGAGTTCGTCGTCATGCGCCACCATGTCGTGGCGAGCCGGGAAATCCTCGAGATCACGCCGAACATCTCGCAGACGGCGCTGCAGGTGGCGGCGCAGCACCACGAGCGCTACGACGGCAGCGGCTACCCGAACCGGCTCAAGGGCGACGAGATCTCGCGCATCGGCCAGATGGCTTCAATCATCGACGTCTACGATGCCATCACCTCGGATCGGGTGTACCACAAGGGCATGGCCCCCACCGAGGCCCTGCGCAAGCTGTTCGAATGGAGCAAGTTCCATTTCAACCCGGAGCTGGTGCACGCCTTCGCCAAGGCGGTCGGCATCTACCCGGTGGGCGTCCTGGTCCGCCTGGAAAGCGAACGGCTGGCGGTGGTGGTCGAGCAGCGCGAAGCAAGCATGCTGCAGCCGCTGGTGCGGGTCGTGTTCGACGCCAGGCGCAACTACTACCTGAAGCCCGAGGACGTAGACCTGTCGAAACCGATGGGCCGGGGCGGCGCCGACCGCATCACCGGCCATGAGCTGCCGGAAAAGTGGCAGATCGATCCGATGAGATTCCTCTGAACCCGCCGACTCCTCTATAAGACCCGTTTCACCCTCGCATCCCGGTCTGTGTCGCTTAAACGGCATTCTTCCATGCGGCAGTCCCCCTATAATTGACGCTTTTCCGCGCATAAGCGGCCGTTGGCAGCCAGTTGCTAGAAGGAGGGGATGATGGGGACGAAATACCAGGAATTTCACCGCCGCTCGATCGAGGACCGCGACGCCTTCTGGAGCGAGCAGGCCAGGCTGATCGACTGGCACAAGCCGTTCGGCCAGGTGCTGGATTATGGCAAGCCGCCTTTCGCCAAGTGGTTCGTCGGCGGCGAGACCAACCTCTGCCACAACGCCGTCGACCGGCACCTGAAGGACCGCGCCGGCCAGCCGGCGCTGATCTACCTCTCGACCGAGACCGGCGAGGAGAAAACCTACACCTACGCCGAACTGCACGCCGAGGTGCAGCGCATGGCCGCCGTCCTGCAGAGCCTCGGCGTCGGCAAGGGCGACCGCGTGCTGATCTACATGCCGATGATCGCCGAGGCGATCTTCGCCATGCTCGCCACCGTGCGCATCGGCGCCATCCATTCCGTGGTGTTCGGCGGCTTCGCCGCCAACTCGCTCGCCACCCGCATCGACGACGCCCAGCCGAAGGTGATGGTCACGGCCGACGCCGGCATGCGCGGCGGCAAGGCGGTGCCCTACAAGCACCTGGTCGACGAGTCGCTGCGCCTGGCGGCGACGCCGCCGCTGAAGGTGCTGATCGTCAACCGCGGCCTCGACAAGGAGATGCCGCGCGTCGCCGGACGCGACCTCGATTACGCCGAGCTGCGCGCGCAGCACATGAACGCGCAGGTGCCGTGCACCTTCGTCGAGTCCTCGCATCCGTCCTACATCCTGTACACCTCCGGCACCACCGGCAAGCCGAAGGGCGTGCAGCGCGACACCGGCGGCTACGCCGTGGCGCTGGCCGCCTCGATGCGCCATGTGTACCAGGCCAACCCGGGCGAGACCTACTTCGCCACCTCCGACATCGGCTGGGTGGTCGGTCACAGCTACATCGTCTACGGCCCGCTCATCAACGGCATGGCCACGGTGGTGTACGAGGGCACGCCGATCCGTCCCGACGCCGGCATCTGGTGGAAGATCGTGCAGGACCACAAGGTCACGGTGATGTTCTCGGCGCCGACCGCCATCCGCGTGCTGAAGAAGCAGGACCCGGCCTTCCTCAAGAAGTACGACCTCTCGTCGCTGCGCCACCTCTTCCTCGCCGGCGAACCGCTCGACGAGCCGACGGCGAAGTGGATCGCCGAGGCGCTCGGCAAACCCATCTACGACCATTACTGGCAGACCGAGACCGGCTGGGCCCTGCTCACCGGCCTGCCCGGCATCGAGGCGCATCCGACCAAGTTCGGCAGCCCCTCCTTCCCGGCCTACGGCTACGACGTGCGCCTGCTGCACGAGGCCACCGGCCAGGAGGTCGGCGCCGACGAGAAGGGCGTCGTCGCCGTCATCCCGCCGCTGCCGCCCGGCTGCATGACGACGGTGTGGGGCCAGGACGAGCGCTTCGTGCAGACGTATTTCACCTCCTTCCCCGGCAAGCAGATCTACACCACCTTCGACTGGGGCATCCGCGACAAGGACGGCTACTACTTCATCCTCGGCCGCACCGACGACGTCATCAACGTCGCCGGCCACCGCCTCGGCACGCGCGAGATCGAGGAGGCCATCAGCGCCCATGCCGCCGTCGCCGAAGTCGCCGTGGTCGGCGTCGCCGACCCGCTCAAGGGCCAGATGCCGATGGCCTTCGCCGTCGTCAAGGACCCGGCGAAGATCGCCACGCCGGAACTGCGCGCCGCCCTGGAGAAGGAAGTCATGGGCACGGTGGACGGCCTGCTCGGCCCCATCGCCCGGCCGAAGAACGTGCACTTCATCAACCAGCTGCCGAAGACGCGCTCCGGCAAGGTGCTGCGCCGCTCGATCCAGGCCATCGCCGAGGGCCGCGACCCCGGCGACCTGACCACGCTGGACGATCCGGTCGGCATCCAGATGGTGAAGGACGCGGTCGCGGGCAAATAAATCGCCGTCCCGCAGGGACTGACTTTTCAATAAAAAGGCCCGGCGGTTGCCGGGCCTTTTTTCATCGGGCGGCTGCCGGCTCAGCAGCGGAAGCGCGACACCGAGTTGCGCAGGCCGACCGCCAGTTCCTCGACCTTGCGGGCTTCGCCCGCCGCCTCGCTGGCGGCCGAGCTGTTCGTCTCCGACATCTGGGCGATGCGCTCGACGCGCTGGGCGATGTCGGTGGCGGCCGAACTCTGCTCGACGAGGGCGCTGGAAATATCATTGACCACCGCGACGACGTGGGCGGCGCCCTCCTTGATCTGGGTCACCGACTGACCGGCTTCCTGCGACAGGCGCGCGCCCTCGTTCACGCGCTCCACCGAGGTCTCCATTTCGGCGACGGCCTGGCGGGCGTTGTTCTGGATCGCCTCGACCATGCGCGTGATCTCGCCGGCGCTGGAACCGGTGCGCTCGGCCAGCTTGCGCACTTCGTCGGCCACCACGGCGAAGCCGCGTCCCTGCTCGCCGGCGCGCGCCGCCTCGATGGCGGCATTCAGCGCCAGCAGGTTGGTCTGATCGGCGACATCCTTGATGACCTGGACGATGGCCGAGATCTGGTCGGATTGCACGCCGAGCTGCTCGATGGTCCGCGCCGCCTTGTTCACCGTCAGGGCCAGCTGCTCCATCTCGCCGGCCGCCTGGCCGATCACTTCGCCGCCCTGGCGCGCATCGTCGCCCGCCTTCTGCGAGATGGCGTTGGCGTCCTTGGCGCCGTCCGAGATGTGCGTGATGCTGACCGTCATCTGCTCGACCGAGGCGGCCATGCCGGAGGCGGTGTCGCTCTGCTCGGCGGAGGCACGCGCCACCTCGTCCGAGTTCGTCACCAGGTGCGTCGCGGCGGTCGTCAGCTGCTCGGCGCTGCCGCGCACATTGTTGACCGCGCGCTGCAGCGACTCCACCAGGGTGTTGAAGCCGGTCGCCGTCTGGGCGACCTCGTCGTTGCCGTCGGTTCCGGCGCGCCGCGTCAGGTCTCCCTGGTCGGCGATCTCCAGCATGGTCTTGCGCAGTTCGGCCAGCGGCAGGGCGACGGAACGGACGATGATGAAGGCGAGGAACAAGCCGATGCCCAGTGCGCAGGCCATGCCGACCAGGGCAAGGTTGCGCACCAGCGCCTGCGAAGAGCGTGCGTCGGCATATTCCTCCCCGGCCATTTTTACCTGCTGATCAAACAGGGCTCGCAGCTTGTCCAGCATCTCCTTGCCCGGCCCCCGCGCCGCTTTCAGGAAGCTCGCGATGTTCGCATCCGAATAGTCCCCGCCCCGCACCGCCTTCGCTGCAGGCAGCAGGGCGCCGCCGACAAATTCCGCGCGCGACCGTTCGAATTCGTCCGCCAGCTGCTTCTCCTCGCCATCCAGGCCGTGGGACACGAACTTCTTCCACAGGCGATCGATCTCCTGCACGTTCGCGTCAATGCGATCGAGGTGCTCGCTCACCGGATGGTCGTGCAGCTTGGCATAGCCATGGGCCGGATTGTGCTGGAAGGCGAGCAGCAGTTGTGCCGCGTTGTCGCTGCGCAGTTCCAGAATCCGTGCCAGATCGGCCGCAGGCGCCGTGTCATCCTCGAATACCGTCTTCAGGCTGTCCTCGATGCGGGCCATGCCGTACATGCCCAGGGTAAACCCGATGACCCAGAAACCGACCAGCACGCCCAACAGCAGCCACAGCCGGAAACCCACGCCCGTCCTGCGAATCAGCGCAAACATGATTGTTGTTCCTTTTGTCTTCAACTACATCGGCAACACGCGTGCCGGCCTTTGAGCATGGTTTATCGGCATAAGGCGGCGGGACTTTAACCCTGTCCAATGAGGGGGCAAGTCCACTTGCCGACAGGGGTTGATCCACGTCAAGCCGGTTCGGCCCGGCCGCCCATAGACTTCCAACTCTCCGAAAGCGCACGCCCCCATGCTCACCGGCAAACCCTTCGAACTCGTCTGCCCGGCCGGCGCCCTGCCCGCCCTGAAAGCCGCCGTGGACAACGGCGCCGACTGCGTCTACACCGGCCTCAAGGACAACACCAACGCGCGCAACTTCACGGGACTGAATTTCGACGACGCGCAATTGCGCGAGGGCATCCGCTACGCCCACGACCGCCGCGCCAAGGTGCTGCTGGCGTTGAACACCTACCCGCAGACCGCCACCTGGTCCCGCTGGACCGCCGCCGTCGACAAGGCCGCCGACTTCGGCGTCGACGCCATCATCCTCGCCGACCCCGGCCTGATGGAATACGCGAAGACGAAGCATCCGCAATTGCGCCTGCACCTCTCCGTGCAGGGATCGGCCACCAGCTACGAGGCGATCAATTTCTATCACGAGCAGTTCGGCATCCAGCGCGCCGTGCTGCCGCGCGTGCTGGCGATGGCCCAGGTCGAGCATGTGGTGAAGAGCACGCCCGTCGAGATCGAGGTGTTCGGCTTCGGCGGCCTCTGCGTCATGGTGGAAGGCCGCTGCGCGCTGTCCGCCTACGTCACCGGCGACTCGCCCAACACCGTCGGCGTCTGCTCGCCGGGCAAGGCGGTGCGCTACGAGCAGACCGAGCGCGGCATGGAGACGCGCCTCAACGGCGTGCTCATCGACCGCTTCGCCGAGGGCGAGAAGACAGGCTACCCGACGCTGTGCAAGGGCCGCTTCGAGGTAAACGACGAGACCTACTACGCCATCGAGGAGCCGACCAGCCTCAACACCATCGAGCTGCTGCCGAAGCTGATGGAGATCGGCGTCAAGGCCGTCAAGATCGAGGGCCGCCAGCGCAGCCCCGCTTACGTCGCGCAGGTGACGAAAGTGTGGCGCGAGGCGATCGACTCGGCGCTGCGCAACCGCCAGGGCTACGCCGTGCGGGACGCCTGGATGGCGGAGTTGAACAAGGTCTCTGAAGGCAACATGCACACCTTGGGCGCCTACTACCGGCCCTGGAAATGAAACTAGCTCTCGGCCCCCTGCTGTACTACTGGCCGCGCCAGCAGGTCTTCGATTTCTACGAGGCCATCGCGAGCGCTCCGGTCGACATCGTCTACCTCGGCGAGACAGTCTGCGCCCGCCGCCACGAACTGCGCGTGCAGGACTGGGCCGACATCGCGAAAAAACTCGTCGCCGCCGGCAAGCAGGCCGTCCTCGGCACGCAGACGCTGATCGAGTCCGAGTCCGACCTGAAGACCCTGCGCCGCGTCATCGACGAAACCGGCTACCTCACCGAAGCCAACGACATGGGCGCCGTGCGCCTGCTGTCGGCCGAAAAGCGACCCTTCGTCGCCGGCCCCTTCCTCAATATCTTCAACAGCGCCACGCTGGGCCTGATGGCGAAACTGGGCGCCACGCGCTGGGTGATGCCGGTGGAAATGTCGGCCGAGGCCCTGCGCGACCTGCAGGCGAACCGTCCCGCCGGCCTGGAAACCGAGGTGTTCGCCTACGGCCGCCTGCCGCTGGCCTTCTCGGCACGCTGCTTCACCGCCCGCCACTTCAACCTGCAGAAGGACGACTGCCAGTTCAAGTGCCTGGAGTTCCCCGACGGCCTGCTCATCAAGACGCGCGAGGGCGAAGAGTTCCTCACGCTGAACGGCATCCAGACGCAGTCATCGAAGGTGTACAGCCTGATCGGCGAAGTAGGCGCCCTGCGTGAGCTGGGCGTCGATGTGCTGCGCATCAGCCCGCAGTCGAGCCACACCGCCGAGCTGATCGACATCTTCCGCGCCCGCCTCACCGGCACGCTCGACGTGCCGGCGGCGCGCAGCCGCATGGCCGCGCTGGAAGTGGCGGCGCCCTGCAACGGCTTCTGGTACGGCAAACCCGGTCTCGACCTGATCGCCGCTTGAAGCTTAAATCATTCCGGCATACAGCAACGCCGGAAATTCCTTGACAGAATCTCCCGCGCTCCATAATTATCCGTATCAGGTCAGCGAACGGCGCACATAGAGAAAGTTCCCGCGTAAGCGGGGCGACAAGCGGATAGGGCCACACGGGTAGGTGTAGCAAATCTTTTCCTTGGAGGAAGGATCGGCAATGGCGGCGTTGCTGACGACGGAATCGATCGCGCCCGACGAGCGCGTGGAATGGTGGCACGAGCGCGCCACCGAGCTGTTCGGCGCCCAGTACCGGATCGAGCCCGACCGGCAGGCGCCGTTCAACATGGAGCTGTCCCTCGAGTACGCCGAACCGCTGGTCTTGTTCAAGGGACAGGGCAGCGCACATCGTGCAGAACGTCGCAGCGACAGCGACGGCAACGCCAAGGTCGTCGTCCATCTCCAGATCGAAGGCCACTGCACCGTCCGCGCGGAAGGGCGCGAGGCCCTGCTCAAGCCGGGGGACATGACCCTGCACCGGGTCAGCAAATCGAACGACCTGCACTTCCACGACGATTACCGGCAGATTTGTGCCGTGCTGCCCGAAGCGTCGCTCGAATCCGAATTCAAGGACTGGTCGCGCCTTGCCGGAGCGGCCATTCCCACGGATTCGGGGACCGCGGCGGTGCTCGCCGACCACCTGCGTTCCCTCGCCGGCCACTCCGAGGTGCTCGTCCAGCCCGGCGCCAACGAACTGACTTCCTTCACCATCGGCCTGGTCCGCGCCACCCTGCAAACCCTGAAGGGCGGCGAAGCCGGCATGTCCCTTGGCCTCAGGGCCTACCATCTGGGACGCGTCAAACGTTTTGCCCTGGCCCACCTGCACCTGCCGTCGCTCGACGTGGATTACATTGCCGCCGGCGTCGGCTTGTCGCCTCGCTACGTGCACCGCCTCTTCGAGGACGAGCCACAGCCGCTCATGCGCTGGATCATGAAGGAGCGCTTGGAGCGCGCCTACGCCCAACTCAAGGGAAATCCGCGCCAGTCCGTTTCCAACGTCGCCTACGCCTGGGGCTTCAGCGACCACGCCCATTTCACCCGCAGCTTCCGCAAGCAGTTCGGCCTGTCTCCACGGGAAGTCCGGCCCTCCGACACCCGCCCTGCCGAGCAGTAGCACTCCCTCCGCAGGACATGCCTTGCGCCTGACGGCCTGACCGACGCAAGCGCCCCGACGCCGGCTGCCTTCCCGCCGTCAGCACCCTGAAAATTTGCGCCATTTCATTTAGGTTGCGAGCATTTTCAGACAAAGCCCCGTGCACTCCGCGACAAGACGTCGCATCTGGCGGCAGTTAATCTTCGCCCATCAAGAACCACTGTCTGCCCATAAAGCGATGTTTTGGGCTTGCTGCTTGCGGCAAAGCCAAATTACCACGACGAATGGAATCCAAGCCCATGAAAAAACTGAGCCTGATTTTCTCGGTAGCCCTTCTGTCCACCCCGGTGCTTGCCGCCGATGTGGATGCCGACGCCGCCAAGGCAATGCTGAAAAAGAACGACTGCTTCAAGTGCCACGCCATGGACAAGAAGAAGGACGGCCCCGCCTACAAGAAGGTGGCCGAAAAACACAAGGGCAAGGCCGACGCCGAGGAAAAGCTGTTCAAGCACGTGACGACCAGCCCGATGGTCGAGATCGACGGCAAGAAGGAAGAGCACAAGGCCATCAAGGGCAGTGAAGCGGATATCCGCAACACGCTGCGCTGGATCCTGTCGCTCTGAACGCAGAACGCCTGGGGCGACCCCGAGGCCGCCCCAGGCAGCATCGCTCCGGCCTGGCTCCGCCGGATGATACGCAGCAATAAATAGAGGCGCGTCCGTCACGGGAACGTGCCCGCCAGATCCGCCCACGACCAAGCGCCGGATCCAGCTTCCAGAGAGAAAAACGAACAATCAGATATTGATCCGCCCCGGTCAAGGGGACGGGTTGCACGAAGGAGGAGAGGCAGGTGGTAGGAAAGATCAGGAACGCACTCGGTCGCTGGTGCTCAGGCAAGGCCTCGATAACGGTGCTGCTCGTCGGCCTCGGTGTCGGCATGCTGCTGTTCAGCACCGGTTCGGCCGCCCTGTGGTGGACCAATACGGAGTCCTTCTGCGCCAGCTCGTGCCACGAGATGAGCCACAACGCCAACGAGCACCGCGACACCATCCACGACAAGAACCGCACCGGCGTGCGCGCCACCTGCAGCGACTGCCATGTGCCGAAGGATCCGATTCCGCTCTACGTGCGCAAGATGGGCGCGGTCAACGACCTCTGGGGCCACTTCGTCACCGGCTCGATCAATACGCCCGAAAAGTTCGAGGCCAAGCGCTACGAGCTGGCCAAGCGCGTATGGACCTACATGCAGGATAACGACTCGCGCGAGTGCCGTTACTGCCACAACGACAAGAAGATGGACCCGGATCGCCAGTCCGACAAGGCCAAGGCACGCCATGTGAAGGCACAAAAGGAAGGCCTGACCTGCATCGACTGCCACTTCGGCATCGCGCACCAGGAGCCGGAGGGCGGCCCCGGTCCGCAGGAATTGAAGCAAGAAAGACTGGCAAAAAGGTAAGCGGTTTCTGTACTTGAACTTAAAAGGGATTGTCCGCGCGTTCCAGAGCGTGCGGACTTTTTTGGTGTAGTGGAAAAAGGCAATTCTTGGGGGGTAAATAAATGAACATAAAGCTGCGACATCCGCTCGTCGCCGCACTCCAGGCCGTGGTCCTGGCGTTCGGCATTTCAGCGGCCGCCCACGCTGCGGACAAGACGGACGAGAAGAAAGCCGCGCCCGTTGACATGGTTCTCAAGGGCGATGCCAAGTGCACGCGCTGCCATGACGAGACCGAAGCCTATCCGGTACTGTCGATCGGCAAGACCAAGCATGGGGTCAAGGCCGACGGACGCACGCCGACCTGCACCAGCTGCCACGGCGAGAGCAAGGCCCACGAGGAAAACCCGCAGGGACTGAAGGATCGACCCAAGGTCGACCGCAACTTCAAGAAGGGCACGACCACACCTGTCGAAGTCCAGAACGAGGCCTGCATGAGCTGCCACCAGGGCGGCAAGCGCATGCACTGGGCGGGCAGCCAGCACGCCAGCGGCGACGTCGCCTGCACCTCCTGCCACCAGATGCACACCCAGCACGACAAGGTGCGCGACAAGAAGACCCAGGGCGAAGTCTGCTACACCTGCCACAAGGAGCAGCGCGCCCAGTCCTTCCGCGCCTCGCACCATCCGATCAAGGAAGGCAAGGTCGGTTGCGCCGACTGCCACAACCCGCACGGCTCGACCGGCCCGAAGCTGCTGCAGAAGAACACCGTGGTCGAGACCTGCTACACCTGCCACGCCGAGAAGCGCGGCCCCTTCCTGTGGGAGCACCCGCCGGCCAGCGACAACTGCCTCAACTGCCACACGCCGCACGGCTCCAACCACAACTCGCTGCTGAAGACGAAGCCGCCCTACCTGTGCCAGCAGTGCCACGACTTCACGCACCATCCGAGCACTGCCTACAGCGGGCGCGGCCTGCCGATCAGCGAGGGCGGCGTCGCGCCGGCCCAGCAGCAGTTGCTGCGGGCCTGCCTGAACTGCCACACCCAGGTCCACGGGACGAACCATCCGTCCGGTGCGCGCTACACCCGCTAACCGCAAGGGAGAACCGACATGACACGTAATATCGAAAAGCGTTTCGCGCGCAATGTCCTGGCCGTCTCCATCGCGGCCATCGGAATGAATGCCGGAATGAATGCCGCCTGGGCTGACGAGGGCGAGGAAGAGGTACGCCGCCTGATCCGCCCGGACAGCGAAATCGAGCTGGGCGTCGGCCACCTTTCCTCCGACGGCAACAACAAGTTCGGCGACTTCACCGGCCTCGACCACACCGGCACCAATCTGATCGGCAACGTCCGCGTCACCCGCCGCGGCGAGAACGATCCCGGCTATCTTGAAATCGATGCACGCAATCTCGGCCTGGATTCGCGCAGCATCAAGGTCGAGGGCGGCCAGCAGGGCAACTTCGGCCTGCGCTTCGAGTACGACCAGCTGCCCAAGCTGTTCTCCGACAGCTACCAGACGCCTTTTGTAAACCCCGGCGATAACAGACTGGTCTTGCCGGCCGGCTGGGTCGCGTCGAACACGACACCGGGCATGGCCCGGCTCAACAGCAGCATGCGCTCCTTCGACGTCGAGACCATGCGCAAGTCGATCGGCCTCGGCCTGACCAAGCTGCTGCCGGCCGGCTGGGACGTCTCGGTCAATTTCAAGCGCGAGAAGAAAGACGGCAACCGTTTCATCGGCGCGGTCATCGGCAACTCCGGCGGCAACCCGCGCGCAGCGATCCTGCCCGAGCCGGTCGACTACACGACCGACCAGTTCGAGGCCATCGCCCGCTACACCACGCCCAAGCTGCAGCTGCAGTTCGGCTACTACGGCTCCTTCTTCCGGAACGACAACGCCGCCTTGGCCTGGCAGAACCCCTATGCCAATGCAGCAGGTACCACATGGGGCAATGCCGCAGTTGGCTATGCAGGAGGTGGGTTCGGACAGATCGGGCTGCCGCCGGACAACCAGTTCCACCAGATCCACGCCTCGGGCGGCTACAACTACAGCAAGGACACGCGCATCGCCGGCAACCTGAGCTTCGGCCGCATGACCCAGGACGACACTTTCCTGCCCTACTCGGTGAATCCGGCCCTGGCCATCGGCACGCCGATGCCGCGCTCCTCGCTCAACGGCAAGATCAACACCACCCACGCCGACCTCAAGCTCACCTCGAAGCTGATGCCGAAGTTGCACTTCACGGCGGCTTACCGCTACGACGACCGCGACAACAACACGCCGCAGGCGCAGTACTGGTACATCGGCGGCGATTCGCAGACCCAGGCCGCCGCCGGCACCAGCAAGGTTCGCACCAACCTGCCGGGCAGCAGCACCAAGCAGCAGGCCCATGCCGAGCTGGATTACAAGCTCGCCGCGCACACCAAGCTGAAGCTCGGCTACGAGTACGACTGGGTCAAGAAGACCTACGAGGCCATCGACTGGGAGCGTGAACACACGGTCAAAGCCGGCGTGGACCACCGCTTCAACGAGATGGCTTCGGCTGGCGTCAGCTACGCCTATTCCGACCGTAACACCTCCAACTACAACGCTGGCTCTCCTTTCCTTGCCAGCTATACCAGCGCCGCCTATATCGCCACACTCCCAGTAAACCAGCGCTGGGACAACGTGCCGACCCAGAAGAAATTCTTCCTGGCCCCGCGCAAACGCGACAAGCTGCGCGCCCACGCCAACGTCTCGCCAAACGAGCGCCTGGACCTGCAGTTCGGCGTCGACTACAACGACGACAACTATCACGACTCGGAGTTGGGCCTGAGGCACGCCAAGGGCTGGGCGGCCAACATCGACGCCAACCTGCAGGCCACCGACGCCGTCACCGGCCACGCCTTCGCCTCGTTCGAAAATTACGGGAGCGACCAGCGCTCGGTACAGCTGGCCGCCGACAGAACACAATATACGGACCCGGCGAGGCGCTGGACAGCCGATATCTCCGACCAGACCCTCACCGTCGGCCTCGGCTTCCGCGTCAAGCCGGGCGGACGCTACGAGTTCGGCGGCGACTTCTCGCACTCCCACTCGAACGGGGAAATCAAGGTCACAACGTCAGGTACAGCGGCCGTACCCGCTGCGATGCCCCTGCCGGACGTCACCTCCCGCCTCAACCGGGTAGACTTGTTCGGCCGCTACTGGGTGAAGAAGGACGTGTCGGTCAACGTGAAGTACATCTACGAGCGCTTCCGCTCCAAGGACTGGGCCTACGACAATGTGCTGACGAACAGCATGGCCAACGTGATCGGCACCAACCAGGAGAGTCCGGACTACAGGGTGCATTTCATCGGCGTATCCGCTTCCTACCGCTTCCAGTAATCCCTCTCCTCGCCCGCTACGGCTTTCCGCCCTGGCGGGCGTTTTTACGTCTGCCACCGGCTGCGGGCCGGCGATACGGCAAGGTGTTAAAATTATTTGATGACTCCACTCGACAAAATCCGCGCCGTTTTCAAGGGCGGCTTGAAGTTGCCGCAGTTCGAACTGCCCAAGCCGATCGGCGCAATCAACGCCCGCCTGCCGCAGCTGCCGCCCACACTGGGGCTGACCACGGCGCTAAACCTTGCCCTAGACCGCATCCTGCCGCGCGCGACCCTCGAGCCGCTGACCGGCAAGCTGGTCTGCCTGCGCGTCACCGACGGCGGCTTGACCCTGAATTTCACCTTGACCGAAAAGGGATTTCGCCCAGCCGTCAGCAGCGCCAAGCCGGATTTGATGATCTCCGCCAAGGCGCGCGACTTCATTGCCCTCGCCCTGCGGGAGGAGGACCCCGACACCCTGTTCTTCAGCCGCCGCCTGCTCATGGAAGGCGATACCGACCTCGGCCTGCTGGTGAAGAACACGCTGGACGCCATCGACTGGCCGCGCCTCGACCCCGATTCTCTGCACCCCGCCCGCCTGCTGGCCCTGCTCAGGCTGCGACTGGGGCCGTCCGGCAGATAAAATCGCGTTTTTGATCTTTCGCAAGCCCCGCATGCGCGGGGACAGGCACAATTCCCCATGCTTGAAGCCAGCAACCTGGAGTGCGTACGCGGCGAGAAAAGCCTGTTTCGCGGCTTGTCGTTCCGCCTCGAGGCCGGCGCCTGCCTGATGGTGCAGGGCGCCAACGGCAGCGGCAAGACCAGCCTGCTGCGCATGCTCTGCGGCCTGTCGCCGCCGGCAACCGGCGAAATCCGCTGGAACGGCGAGCCGATCCGCAGGCTGGCGGAGGATTACCGCGGCAAACTGCTGTATTGCGGCCACGCCGGCGCGGTGAAGGACGAACTGACGGCGCTGGAGAACGCCCGCATCGGCGCCACGCTGGCCGGAGCGCCGGTCGACGAGGAGGCCGCCCGGGCCGCCTTGCGGCAACTGGGCCTGAAGGGCCGCGAGGACCTGCCGGCGCGCGTGCTCTCCGCCGGGCAGAAGCGGCGCGTGGCGCTCACCCGCCTGCTGCTGGAGAAACGCAGGCTGTGGGTGCTCGACGAGCCGCTCACGGCGCTGGACAAGGCGGCGGTGGCGAATTTGTGCGGCGTCATCGACGCGCACCTTGCCGGCGGCGGCATGGCGGTGCTGACCAGCCACCAGGACCTTCCGCTCGCCGGGCGGGTCGAGCATCTGCGGCTGGACTGATGGCCGAGGCGAGCCTTTCTTCCGCCCTCGCCGCCGTGATCCGGCGCGACCTGCTGCTCGCCCTGCGGCGCAAGTCGGATGTGCTGACGACGCTGTTCTTCTTCGTCATCGTCGTCAGCCTGTTCCCGCTCGGCATCGGGCCGGAGATGGCGATGCTGCGGCAGATCGCCCCCGGCGTGCTGTGGGTGGCGGCGCTGCTGGCGACCATGCTGTCGCTGCCGCGGCTGTTCGCGGCGGACCATGCCGACGGCACGCTGGAACAGATGGCGCTCTCCGCCGTGCCGCTCGGCGTGCTGGTGACGGGGAAGATCCTCGCCCACTGGCTGCTGTCGGGCCTGCCGCTGGCGCTGCTGGCGCCGGTGCTGGGCCTGCAGTTCGACCTGCCCGCCGACGCGCTCGGCGTGATGGTGTTGGCGCTGCTGATCGGCACGCCGGTGCTGTCGCTGATCGGCGCCGTAGGGGCGGGACTGACTTTGGGCGTGCGCGGCGGCGGCGTGCTGGTGTCGCTGCTGGTGCTGCCGCTCTACGTGCCGGTGCTGATCTTCGGCGCCGGCGCGGTGGAATCGCACATCGGCGGGCTGGGCGCGACGGCGCACCTGTCGCTGCTGGCGGCCTTCCTGGCGCTGGCGGCGTTTTTCGGACCGTGGGCAACGACGGTGGCTTTGAGAATCGCACTGGAATGAACAATCGCCTCATCAACTGGTTCAAGTTCGCCTCGCCGCAGACCTTCTATCCGCTGGCGGGGAAGATGATTCCCTGGTTCTGGGCGCTGACGGCGGTCTTCGGCATTGCCGGCCTGTACATCGGCTTCTTCGTCGCGCCCACCGACGCCCAGCAGGGCGAGGGCTACCGCATCATCTTCATCCACGTGCCGGCCTCGTGGATGTCGATGTTCATCTACCTCGTCATGGCCTTCTGGGCGGCGCTCGGCCTCGGCTTCAACACGCGGCTCTCCGGCATGATGGCTTCGGCGCTGGCGCCGACCGGCGCGCTGATGGCCTTCCTCTCGCTGTGGACCGGGGCTCTGTGGGGCAAGCCGATGTGGGGCACCTGGTGGGTGTGGGACGCGCGGCTCACTTCCGAGTTGATCCTGTTCTTCCTCTACCTCGGCTTCATCGCCCTGCAGTCGGCCATCGACGATGCGCGCCGCGCCGACAAGGCCGGCGCCGTGCTGGCGCTGGTCGGCGTCGTCAACATCCCCATCATCTACTTCTCGGTGAAGTGGTGGAACACCCTGCACCAGGGCGCCTCGGTGAGCCTGACCCGGTCGCCCTCGATGGCGCAGACCATGCTGTGGGGCATGCTGCTGATGGCGCTGGCCTTCTGGATGTATTCGATCGCCGTGTCGCTCACCCGCGTGCGCGCCATCATCCTGGAACGGGAGCGCCACGCCGGCTGGGTCGAGGAATTGACGGAGATCAAACAGCCATGAACTGGGGCAGCGCTTCCGAATTCTTCGCCATGGGCGGCCACGCCCTCTACGTCTGGGGTTCCTTCGGCGCCTGCGCGGCCCTGATGATCGTGGAACCTATCCTCGCCAGGATGCGTCGAAGCCAGGCCATCAACGAACTGCGGCGCGAGATCCGCGCCCGAAACGAATCCCAAGATGAAACCACGTCATAAACGCTTCGCCCTCATCGGCGGCGGCCTCGCCGTGCTCGGCATTGCCGCCGTGCTGGTGCTCAATGCCTTCCAGAGCAACCTGGTATTCTTCTTCACGCCGACCCAGGTGGCAGCGGGCGAGGCGCCCACCGGCAAGACCTTCCGCATCGGCGGCATGGTCAAGGAGGGCAGCCTGCAGCGCCAGCCCGACGGCCTGACGGTGCGCTTCATCGTCACCGACACGGCGAAGGAGTTCCCCGTCGCCTACCAGGGCATCCTGCCCGACCTGTTCCGCGAGGGCAAAGGCGTCGTGGCGCAGGGCAAGCTCGGCGCCGACGGCCTGTTCACGGCCAGCGAGGTTCTGGCCAAGCACGACGAAAATTACATGCCGCCCGAGGCCCAGCATGCAGTCGACCAGGCGCAGAAGGCGCAGAAGACGGTAAAGCCATGATCCCCGAACTCGGCCACTTCGCCCTGATCCTGGCGCTCGTCGTCACGCTGTTCCAAGGCACGCTGCCACTGGCCGGAGCCGCGCGCGGCAGCCTGCCGTGGATCGCCCTGGCGCGGCCGGCGGCGCGCGCGCAGTTCCTGCTCGTCGCGTTCAGTTTCGGCTGCCTCACCTGGGCCTTCGTCGCCAACGATTTCTCCGTTGAATACGTCGCCCAGCATTCCAACTCCCACCTGCCCCTGATGTACCGCATCTCCGGCGTCTGGGGCGGCCACGAGGGCTCGCTGTTGCTGTGGATGCTGATGCTCTCGGGCTGGACGGTGGCGGTGTCCTTCCTCTCGCGCCACCTGCCCGACGCCATGGTGGCGCGCGTGCTCGGCGTGCTCGGCCTGGTCGCCGCCGGCTTCCTGCTCTTCATCCTGCTGACGTCCAGCCCCTTCGATCGCCTGCTGCCGGCGGCCGAGGACGGCCGCGACCTGAATCCCCTGCTGCAGGACCCCGGCCTGGTCTTCCATCCGCCGATGCTCTACATGGGCTACGTCGGCTTCTCGGTGGCCTTCGCCTTCGCCATCGCCGCCCTGCTGTCGGGCCAGCTCGACGCGGCCTGGGCGCGCTGGTCGCGGCCGTGGACCACGGCGGCCTGGGTCTTCCTCACGCTCGGCATCGCGCTCGGCTCCTGGTGGGCCTACTACGAGCTGGGCTGGGGCGGCTGGTGGTTCTGGGATCCGGTGGAGAACGCCTCCTTCATGCCCTGGCTGGTCGGCACGGCGCTGATCCACTCGCTGGCCGTCACCGAAAAACGCGGCGGCTTCAAGAACTGGACGGTGCTGCTCGCCATCGCCGCCTTCTCGCTCTCGCTGCTCGGCACCTTCCTCGTGCGCTCCGGCGTGCTCTCTTCCGTGCATGCCTTCGCCACCGATCCGCGCCGCGGCATCTTCATCCTGCTGTTCCTCGTCGTGGTCATCGGCGGCTCGCTGTTCCTCTTCGCCCTGCGCGCGCCGAAGGTCGGCCTCGGCGGCGCCTTCGGCCTCGTCTCGCGCGAATCGTTGCTGCTGATGAACAACGTGCTGCTGGTCGTCGCCGCCGGCAGCGTGCTGCTCGGCACGCTCTACCCGCTCTTCATCGACGCGCTGGGCATGGGCAAGCTCTCCGTCGGCCCGCCCTACTTCAACGCCGTCTTCGTGCCGCTGATGGTGCCGGCACTGCTGCTCATGGCGCCGGGGCCGCTGATGCGCTGGAAGCACGGCAATGCCGGCGACGTCATGAAGCAGCTGTGGCCCGCCGCGCTGGCGGCACTGACTTTTGCCGTTGCCGTGCCCTTCGCCTACGGCCGCTGGTCGCCGCTGGTGGCGCTGGGCCTGGCGCTCGCCGCCTGGATCGTCGGCGCCAGCGTCGCCGGCATCGTCGCCCGCCTGCGCGGCAGCCAGGGCGGGCCCTTCGCGCAGCCGCGCAGCTGGTGGGGCATGCACCTCGCGCATGTCGGCGTGGCCGCCTTCGTCATCGGCGTGACCCTGGTGTCGGCCTACCAGGAGGAAAAGGACGTGCGCATGGAGCCGGACGACACGGTGACGGTGGGCGGCTACACCTTCCGCTTCGTCGGCGTGCGCCCGGACATGGGGCCGAACTACCGCGCCATGATCGGCGAAGTGGAGCTCCTGAAGGACGGCAAGGCGCTGAAGATCCTGCACCCCGAGAAGCGCAGCTACTTCTCCTCGGCCATGCCGATGACCGAGGCCGCCATCGACGCGGGGATCCTGCGCGACGTGTACGTCTCGCTCGGCGAGCCGATCGACGAGCGCGCCTGGAGCGTGCGCGTGTATTACAAGCCCTTCGTCGACTGGATCTGGGGCGGCTGCCTGCTGATGGCGCTGGGCGGCTTTCTCGCCCTCAGCGACCGGCGCTACCGACTGAAGAAGGCTGCGGCGAGCAAGGTCGCCGCGCAAGGAGCACCGGCATGATGCGCTACATGCTGCCCCTGGGCATCTTCGTCGTGCTGGTGGCCTTCCTTGCCGTCGGCCTCAACCTCAACCCGCGCGAAGTGCCTTCGCCCCTGGTGGGCAAGTCGGCGCCGGCCTTCGAGCTCCCGCAGCTGCACCAGCCGGAGGCGAAGTTCGCGCCGAAGGACATGCAGGGCAAGGTCTGGCTGCTCAACGTCTGGGCTTCCTGGTGCGTTTCCTGCCGGCAGGAGCATCCGATCCTGGTCGAGCTCGCCAAGTCCGGCATCGTGCCGATCTACGGGCTCAACTACAAGGATCCGCGCGACGACGCGCTGAAGTGGCTGAAGCAGTTCGGCGATCCCTACGTGCTGTCGATCGCCGACGTCGAGGGCCGCGTCGGCATCGACTACGGCGTCTACGGCGTGCCGGAGACTTACGTCATCGACAAGGCCGGCGTCATCCGCTACAAGCAGATCGGCCCGGTCACCCAGGACGTGCTGGAAAAGACCATCCTGCCGCTGGTGAAGGAACTGCAGAAATGAAGCGTCTCGCATTCGCCCTGATTTGCCTGGCTGCCAGCAGCCTGGGTTTCGCCAAGGAAGCCGCGCCGCTGGCGCAGGACGAGGCGGTGGAAAAGCGCATGGTGGCGATCTCCGAAGAACTGCGCTGCCTGGTCTGCCAGAACGAATCCCTCGCCGCCTCGCGCGCCGATCTGGCGCAGGACCTGCGCCGCGAGATCCGCGAGCAGATCGGCCAGGGCAAGTCGGACAAGGAAATCCTCGACTTCATGGTCGGACGTTACGGCGACTTCGTGCGCTACCGGCCGCCGCTGAAGGGCACCACGCTGCTGCTCTGGTTCGGGCCGTTCCTGCTGCTGGTCGCCGGCGTCATCGGCCTGGTGCTCTACCTGCGCCGGCGCGGCAAGCGCGTCGTCGAGGCCAGCCTGAGCGCCGATGAGCAGAAAAAAGCCGAGGCGCTGCTCAAGCTCGGCGAAAGCGAGAACCGGCCATGACCGTATTCCTCATCGCCGCGGCGATCCTCGTCGCCGTCACCCTGTTGCTGCTGCTGCCGCCCCTGCTCAGGCAGCGCGCGCCCGGCGCGGAAGCTTCGCGCGCCGCCATCAATGCCGGCATCTATCGGGACGAACTGTCGGAACTGGAGGGTGATTTCGCTTCCGGCAGCCTGACCCAGGCCGACTACGAGGAGAGCCGGCGCGAGCTCCAGCGCCGCCTGCTCGAGGACGCGGGCGGCGGCGATACGGCCGGCGCCAAGGCGCAGCCGGCCCGCAAGAGCGCCCTGCTGATCGGCCTGGCGCTGCCGCTTGCCGGCGCCCTGATCTATTTCGCGCTGGGCAACGTGGCGGGGCTGTCGCCCGAGAGTGCGCAGCCGCCGAAGGTCACGGCCAAGGAGATCGAGGACATGGTCGCCCGCCTGGCCGCCCGCATGGAGCAGAACCCGGACAGCGATCCGAAGGGCTGGGTCATGCTGGCCCGTTCCTACAAGGCGATGGGGCGCTACGAGGAGTCGGCGCGCGCCTTCGGCAAGGCCGAAAAGCTTGTGAACGAAGATCCCAATCTGCTGACCGATTATGCGGAAGCGCTCGCCCTGTCGACCGGCGGCTCACTGCGTGGGCGCCCCAGCGAACTGATCGCGCGCGCCCTCAAACTCGATCCGGAGTTCCCGGATGGCCTCGTCCTCGCCGGCACCGCCGCCTACGAGCGCGAGGACTATGCCGCGGCCGCGGCCTACTGGGAACGCCTGCTCAAGCAGTTGCCGCCGGATTCGGAGGACGCCCAATCCCTGTCGGACAGCATCAAGAAGGCCCGCGCCCTGGCACAGAAGCAATCCAGGAAAAAGCCGGCGACGGGCAAGGCCCCATAACCCCAGAATTTTTCAGGAATTGGGTGAAAGTTTGCGCTAAATCAATGCCGCAGCGCAGCATATAAACCATCATTCGGCCAGCTTTTCCAATAAAGTCCTACAGTTAGCTCGCACCACAAGCGGAGCGACGAACAAGGAGCAAGCATGGCCGAAGACCAAGGCATGATCGGACGTTGCTGGAACGCGTTGAAGCGCCCCAGCGCCAAATACTCCCTGCTGACCCTGCTGGTGGTCGGCTTTTTCTCCGGCATCGTCTTCTGGGGCGGTTTCAACACCGCGATGGAGGCGACCAATACGCTGGAGTTCTGCATCTCCTGCCACGAGATGCGCGACACGGTCTATCAGGAATACAAGAAGACCATCCATTACCAGAACCGCACCGGCGTGCGCGCCATCTGCTCCGACTGCCACGTGCCGAAGGACTGGGTGCACAAGGTGGCGCGCAAGATCCAGGCCACGAAGGAGCTCTACGGCAAGGCGATGGGCACCATCGACACGCCGGAGAAGTTCGAGGCCAAGCGCCTGGAGCTGGCGCAGAACGAATGGCGGCGCATGAAGGCGTCGGACTCGCGCGAGTGCCGCAACTGCCACGGCTTCGAGGGCATGAACAGCGAGGTGCAGAAGCCGCGGGCGAGGAAGCAGCACGAGCTGGCGCAGCGCGACGGCGAGACCTGCATCGACTGCCACAAGGGCATCGCCCACCAGAAGCCCAAGGGCATGAAGGAAGACGACGAGGAGTAAGCGCTCTCCTCCGGTATAAAAAAGGCGGAACTCCGGTTCCGCCTTTTTATTTAAAATTTGCAAATGGCCGACATCAGCCGCCGCCAGTTCCTGCGCGGCGATTTCTCCGGAAGAAAAACCGCGCCGCCGCGCCCGCCCTGGGCGCGGCCCGAGGCGGCGTTCGTCGCCGCCTGCACGCGCTGCTGCGACTGCGTCAATGTCTGCCCGCAACATATTCTGACACTCGACCGGGAGGCGCGGCCGACGGTGGATTTCGGCCGCGGCGAGTGCACCTTCTGCGGCAAATGCGCGGAAGCCTGCCAGCCGCAGGCGCTCGAAAAACGCGAAGGCACGCCGCCCTGGCGGCTCAAGGCGCTGATTCAGAGCAACTGCCTGGCCAGGACCAACGTGGTGTGCCGCGTCTGCGGGGACGTCTGCCCGGTGCAGGCCATCCGCTTTCGCCCGGCTGTGATGGCGGCCGCGCAGCCGGAGGTGGATAACGCACTGTGCACGGGCTGCGGCGCCTGCCATGCGCCGTGTCCGGCGCAGGCGATCCGCATCGCCTGAAGCGCTTATTCCTTCCCGGGGTCCTGAATGCTCGTCAGATAGGCCAGGACGTCCTGGATATCCTTTTCCTTGAGCGTGTTGAGGATGCCCGCCGGACCATCCTCGTCGTGCGGGCGTTCGCCCTTGAGGTAGCTGTCGACCTGTTTCTTCAGGTAATTGGTGTACTGGCCGACGAGCATGGGAAACTTGCCGCGGCCACGGCCGTCCCGTGCATGGCAGGACGCGCAATCCTTCTGGTAGATGGCCTTGCCGTTTTCGATGTCCCCTTCGGCACGCGGCACGATCATCACCTTTTCCATCGCCAGCAGGCGGGTCAGCGCATCGTCGCTGTCCTTGAAAGCCGGCGGCCTGGTCGGCAGCTGGATCCTTGCCAGGTATTCCGAAACGGCCTCGATGTCCTCGTCGGGCAGTTCGCGCTCCTGCGTGTAGGGATACATCGGCAGGTTGATGCGCTTGCGCGCGCGGAAGGACTTCAGCTGGTCCTTCAGGTAGGCCGCCCGCTGGCCGGCGATGCGCGGATATTCGCCACGCTTGCCGCCCTGGCCGAACTCGCCGTGGCAGGCGGCACAGACGCCATTGATCTCCTTGCCCTTGTCCTCTTCGGCGGCAGGCGCATGGCTGGCGGCGACACTCAGCCCAAAAAGCAAAACGAGGAAACGGACTGCCGGGCTGCGCATGATGTCAGGGAACTCGTGGAGTTTTCCGAAGGGCTGTCATTCTGCTCAAACCCGATTCGGGTTGACTTGATTGGGGTCAATGGCCGCTTTCGAAACGAAACGGCACGGTGATGTTCTTACGCCCGACCTCCAGCATCACGGTGGCCTGCCACACCATCCTGCCGGTCACGCACACGGGCAGGGTGGTTTCGCCGACATGGCGGCCTTCGCTGGCAGCCAGAGGCAGGCGGTGCAGGCCCATGTTCATGTCCACGCCTTCGAAGTCGACGGTCACGCGCTCGGCCTGCGCACCCTCGACCGTCACGATGACGCGCATCGGGCTCGATGTCGGCACCGGCCTCGGCTCCAGCGCCATCCCGACGCGCCCGCCGCCGGGCAAGGCGGCCGAACATGCCTGCCGATCCAGGCGGCAGTCTTCCACGAGCGGCAAGGGCACGTCGGCGCGCGGCAGCCATAAAAGGCCCGCCGCCGCAGCGACCAGCATCGCCACGATGACCACCACGGGTGGATAAAAATTTCTTTTGTCGCTCACAGCGAGAACTATGCCTGCCATGGGGACATTGTCATTGCCCGGCACTCGGAACTTATTTGACATTCGTCAAGGATTTGGCACGCTACTGGAATAAAGTGATGCGGCAAAGTGTCGCAGCGTCGATTTGTCGCACATGTCTGCTAAAGTGCCCGTCGGCCCAGTGCCTTGGTTGCAGTGTAAGAAATTATCAAGTTGTTGTCCTCTAGGGAGAATCTCTATGAAAAAGATGAGTAAGCGGGCGATATCGCTGCTGCTCGCGGCCGGCGTCGGCATGACCGCCAATGCCGCGTGGTCGGCGGAAACGCTGCAGGACGTCCTGAAGCGTCGCAACCTGTCGCAGCAGGACCTGCTGGCTGCGGCCAAAACCTACGTACCGACCGGCAAGCGCGACGAATTCGTGACCTTCAGTTCGGGCGGCCAAAGCGGCCAGATCATCGTCTACGGCGTGCCGTCGATGCGCATCCTCAAGTACATCGGCGTGTTCACCCCCGAGCCCTGGCAGGGCTATGGCTACGACGAGAACTCGAAAGCGGTGCTGGCGCAGGGCAGGATCGACGGCAAGGACATCACCTGGGGCGACACCCACCACCCGGCGATCTCCGAGACCAACGGCGAATACGACGGCCAGTTCCTCTTCATCAACGACAAGGCCAACCCGCGCCTGGCGGTGATCGACCTGCGCGACTTCGAGACCAAGCAGATCGTGGTCAACCCGATCTTCAAGTCCGAGCACGGCGGCGCCTTCGTCAGCCCGAACACCGACTACGTCATCGAGGCCGCCCAATATGCCGCCCCGCTGGAGAACAAGAAGTTCTTCCCGCTCGAGGAGTTCAACGAGAAGTACCGCGGCGGCGTCACCTACTGGAAGTTCGACCGCAAGGAAGGCCGCATCGACGCGAAGGAGTCCTTCTCCCTCGAGCTGCCGCCCTACTCGCAGGACCTTTCCGACTTCGGCAAGGGCCCGTCGGACGGCTGGTCGTTCACCAACTCCTTCTGCTCGGAGCGCTACGTCGGCGGCATCGAGAAGGGCCGTCCGCCCTATGAGGCCGGCTGCTCGGCGAAGGATACCGACTACCTGCACGTGATCAACTGGAAGAAGGCCGCCGAGATCGTCAAGGCCGGCAAGGCCAAGAAGATCAACGGCCACAACGTGATCATGATGGACACGGCCGTCAAGGAAGGCATCCTCTTCCTGGTGCCCGAGCCGAAGTCCCCGCACGGCGTCGACGTCACCCCGGACGGCAAGTTCATGGTCGTCTCCGGCAAGCTCGACACCCATGTCTCGGTGTACAGCTTCGAGAAGATCCAGGCGGCCATCAAGGCCGGCAAGTTCGAGTCGAAGGACCCGTATGGCATTCCGGTGATCGGCCTCAAGGATGCGGTGCACGTACAGGTGCCGCTCGGCCTCGGCCCGCTGCACACGCAGTACGACTCCAAAGCCTGCGTCGCCTACACCTCGTTGTATGTCGACTCGCAGGTCGCCAAGTGGAACTACTGCGAAGGCAAGGTGCTCGACAAGATCAGCGTGCACTACAACATCGGCCACCTGATGACCATGGAAGGCGATTCCGCCAAGCCGGCCGGCAAGTACCTCGTCGCGCTGAACAAGCTGGCGATCGATCGCTTCGTGCCGGTCGGGCCCCTGCATCCGCAGAACCACCAGCTGATCGACATCAGCAACGACAAGATGCAGCTCCTCTACGACATGCCGCTGCCGCTGGGCGAGCCGCACTATGCCGTCTCCATCGCCGCCACCAAGCTGAAGCCGGGCGTGCGCTACAAGGTCGGCACCGACAGCCGCACCGACAAGCCGCACCCGGGCGCCGTCCGCGCCGGCGAGGAGAAGACCGAGAAGAAGGGCAACAAGGTCACGGTCTGGGGCACGCTGATCCGCTCGCACATCACGCCCGAGACCATCGAGGCGGAAGTGGGCGACGAGATCACCATCCACCTGACCAACCTCGAGCGCGCCCAGGACGAAACCCACGGCTTCACGGTGTCGACCTACAACACGCACGCCTCGGTCGAGCCGGGCAAGACCGTGACGGTGAAGTTCAAGGCGGACAAGGAAGGCGTCTATCCGTACTACTGCACGGAGTTCTGCTCGGCGCTGCACCTCGAGATGCAGGGCTACCTCCTGGTCAAGCCGAAGGGCTGGAAGCCGACCAAGACGACGCTCGCCAAGCAGTCCTACACCGAGGACGACTACAAGAAGCAGCTGAAGAAGATCGCCGACACCCAGGCGGTGATCGACTCCGTGGTCGGCTACATCACTTCGGTGAACTACAAGGACTTCCCGGATGTCGTGGCCATGGTCGAGGACGCCACCGATCAGCTGAACAAGATCAAGGACGCCAAGGCCAAGCATGAGGACGCCGCCAAGAAGAAGGACTGGGAACAGGCCAACCTCTGGGCCGAGCAGGTCTGGCAGTACCAGGTGAAAGCGGCCGACCTCGGCCTGCGCGCCAAGACCTACCTCGAGCAGGCCGGCGCCAAGAAGGTCAAGTAAACCGATCTTCGGGTAGACCCGTTACGGGGAGCATGGCAACATGCTCCCCGTTTTCTTCACATTCGAATCAGGAGATACCACATGAAACGATCGACCGTGCTCGCCGTGCTGGCGGGACTGACTTTCGGTGCCGGCAACGCCTTCGCCCTCGACGGCGCCAAGCTCTACCAGGAAAAGACCTGCGTCGCCTGCCACGGCAAGGATGCCAAGAAGCCGCTGACGCCGAACTATCCGAAGCTGGCCGGCCAGAACGCCGCCTATGCCGAACAGCAGATGAAGGACATCAAGAGCGGCGCCCGCGCCAACGGCCAGAGCGCCGCCATGAAGGGCGTCATGCATCTGGTCAGCGACGAAGAGATCAAGGCGCTCGCCGAGTATCTTTCAAAGCTGAAGTAATTCGCCGCCCGCCCGACCTAGACGGCCGCCTGTGAGCGGCCGTCTTCCATTGACTCAAGTCAATGTCCCATTCCCCAGTTCGGCGATAATTCAGGCATTCCTAATATTCCATTGTAGGAGATCGTGATGAAGAAAATCGCATTGGCCTTGTCGCTTGCCTTGTCTTCGGCGCTGGCACTAGCCGGTCCGCCCGCGCCAAAAGCCGCCGGCATCGAGTCCAAGGATTACCAGTGGGCGAAGATGGAAGGCGAATTCAAGGAAGCGCTGTCCAAGAAGGGCGACGTCAAGCGCGGCCAGGACACCTACGAAATCTGCGGCGCCTGCCACCTGCCGACCGGCGCCGGCCGCCCCGACGGCACCTTCCCGCAGCTCGCCGGCCAGCACACCACGGTGCTGATCAAGCAGATGGCCGACATCCGCATGGGCCTGCGCGACAACCCGACCATGTATCCCTTCGCCAAGGAAATGACCGACCCGCAGGACCTGGCCGACACCTCGGCCTACATCCAGAGCCTGTGCATCCCGATCGACCACGGCAAGTATGAAGGCGCCGACGCCGCCAAGCAGATCGCCGCCGGCAAGGCCCTCTACGAGAAGCAGTGCGTCGAGTGCCACGGCAAGAACGGCGAAGGCAACAAGGAGAAGTTCTATCCCGTCATCGCCGGGCAGCACTACAAGTACCTGCTGCGCCAGATGACCGAAATCCGCGACGGCCACCGCCGCAACGCCAACCCGGACATGGTGAAGGTCATCAAGCCCTACACCAACGACCAGTTGGTGGCGATCTCCGCCTATCAGTCCAGCCTCTCCATGCCCGGCGCCATGTGCAAGCCGAAGGGCGCCGCCAAGAAGAAGTAACGCTGCATTCCTGCCGCCCGCTCGCTCGGGCGGCAGGTCTACAAAGCCGCGCGGCCGGGAACGCCCCGGCCCCGGGCGGCATTACCTGACAGAGAACCGATCATGCCAGCCCAGAAAAATCCGAACCTCATCGTCGCCGCACTGACGGGCATCGCCCTCGTGGCAATGATCGCCGCCTACTTCGCGCCGATCTGGTGGGTGTCGCTCACCGCGCCGAACTACCCGAAGGACGCCTTCCCCGACGGCATCCGCATCCACTTCCATTTCGACGGCGTCTACAACGGCTGCAAGGCCGCCGGCAAGGGCAGCCGCATGGCGGAAGAGATCATCCAGAAGGATCTTTCCCACGAGGATGAACGCTACAACCCGATCCTCGACAAGGGCAAGGCCCACGACAAGGGCGCCCAAGGCCTCGACTGCGTGCACGAGATGAACACCATCAACCACTACGTCGGCATGTTTCCCATCGCCACCGGCGCGCCGGTGGAGAAGCCGCTGGCGAAGTTCTTCTTCGCCTTCTTCGCCACCATGATGCTGGCCTTCGCCGTGGCGCAGAAGAAGCTGCGCCTGGTCGTGCTGGGCGCGGGCTTCGCCGCCACCGCCGCCTGGATGATCGTCGACCAGTATGTGCTGGGCCACCTGGCCACGCACGTCGAGGAATACGTGCGCGAGGCCGGCACCTTCTTCAAGGAGCCCGAGCGGATCAAGGCCTGGGGCGACAACGTGACCCTGATCACCCACATCGTCATCGCCGGTCTCGTCGCCGTCATGGCGGTGGTCGTCGCCGGCGTGGCGAAGGTCCGCGGCTTCCAGCTGCTGCTGGCCCTGGTGCCGGCGCTGCTGCCGGTGTATTTCGTCGTAACCTACGCCGGCTGGCTGTGGTTCTTCGGCCACAACCTGCACCCCTGGGGCGCCTTCACCGTGAAACCCTTCATGCCGACCGTCTTCGGCGAAGGCAAGGTGGCGCAGTTCTCCACCTATTCCTATCCCTACTGGGGCTACGCCCTCCTGCTGGTGGTGTTCGCCGCGCTGATGCTGGCGCTGCTCATCCGCCGCAAGCAGCTGCGCGAAGGCGCGGTAGAGTAGGGCCCATGCGGCGCCTGTTCGCGCTGCTGACGATGGCCGTGGCCGCCACGGCCCTCGGCAACGGCGAGGAACCCGAACGCAAGGTCGACGCCGCCGCCCATGGCGGCGTGCGCGCCGACGTCGACCGGCCGAAGCCGGTCTTCATGCTGCACGAGCGCGACAAGCGCGTGCACGGCCTCAAGCCCTTCCAGGAACTGGTCGACGCCGCCCCGGCCGGCTCGACCCTGAAGCCGCCCGCCGGCAGCTATGCCGGCCCGGTGCACCTCGACAAGCCGCTCGTCATCGACGGCGGCGGGCAGGTGACCATCGACGCCGGCGGCAAGGGCACGGTGTTCCTGCTGCAAACCAGCGACGCCGTGCTGCGCGGACTGACTTTGCAGGGTTCCGGCGACTCGCACGACACCGACGATTCCTGTCTCGACGTGCGCGGCCATCGCAACACCCTCGAGTCGCTGGTCATCGCCGACTGCCTGTTCGGCATCGACCTCAAGCAATCGAACGCCAATCTCGTGCGCAACAACCGCATCTCCTCCAAGCCCCTCCCGCTTGGCGTGCGCGGCGACGCGCTGCGCCTGTGGTACAGCCGCGACAACCGCATCGAGGGCAACGAAGTCATCGACTCGCGCGACATGGTGGTGTGGTACTCCAACGGCAACCTGTTCAGGAACAACCTCGGCCGCCGCAGCCGCTATTCGATCCATTTCATGTTCGCCGACAACAACACCGTGGAGGGCAACCGCTTCTACGACAACGCCGTCGGCGTGTACCTGATGTACACCGAGGGCGTGCGCGTGCGCAACAACGTGATCTCCCACGCCACCGGCGCCACCGGCATGGGCATTGGCTTCAAGGAAGCCTCCGACGCCGTCATCGAGGGCAACGAAATCATCTACTGCGCGGTCGGCGTGCAGTCCGACCTGTCGCCCTTCCAGCCCGGCACGAAAATCGAGTTCCGCGGCAACCGCATCGCCTACAACGGCATCGGCATGCTGTTCACCTCCGAGCTGGGCGGCAACGTCGCGACGGGGAACGCCTTCGAGGGCAACCTCACCCACGTCGCCCAGGCCGGCCGCAACACCGGCGGACTGAACCTGTGGCGCGGCAACCACTGGGACGACTACCAGGGCTTTGACCGCGACGGCGACGGCACGGGCGACACGCCCTACGAGCTGTACGCCTTCGCCGACCGCATCTGGATGGAAATCCCCCAGGCGCGCTTCTTCAAGACCTCGCCCGCCCTGGAACTGCTCGACTTTCTCGAGCGCCTGGCGCCCTTCTCCTCGCCCGAGCTGATGCTGCGCGACGAGGCACCGCGCTTCAAGAAGTCCGAAAGGAATGGCCATGAGCGAAGCTGACAAACCCGAGGGACCCGCCGCCCCGGCCGCCAAGCCCGGCGGCAAGGTCAAGCCGCCGCCGCTGTCCCGCAGCAAGCGGCAGGAGCTGCGGCGCAAGTTCCTGCGCACCGTGCTGCTCACCGGCGGCGTGCTCGGCGCCGGCCTCTCGGGCTTTCTGCCGATGCTCTATGCACGAAGGCAGCGCCTGCGTCCGCCCGGGGCGCTGGACGAGAAGGACTTCCTCGCCTCCTGCATCAAGTGCGGCCAGTGCGTGCAGGTCTGCCCGGTGGAAGCCATCAAGCTGGCCGACCTGGTGGACGGCTTCGGCGTCGGCGTGCCCTACATCGACGCGCGCGACCAGGCCTGCGACTTCTCCTGCGACGCCGTGCAGTGCGTCCTCGCCTGCCCGACCGGCTCGCTCACCTACAGGAAGCCGGAATTCTTCCAGGTGCGGGCCGGCGCGGCGCTGGCGACCAAGCCGGTCCTGCTCGCCAAGGAAAAGGATCCCGAACCGACCATCAACCTCACCGAGCGTATGGGCGTGGCGCGCCTGACGCGGCCGGAACTGTGCCTGGCGATCAAGGGCAAGGGCTTCAAGGGCCAGGCGCGCGGCGCCGACTTCAAGGGCCGCATGCGCTACATGGCGGTCGACCGCTGGAAGCCGATCCCCGTCGCCGAGCATCCCTACGACGTCGCCGAGTGCGACCTCTGCGTGCGCGAATGCCCGATCAAGGGCGCCATTTCCATCGAGACGGTCTACGCCCCGGACGGCAGCCAGCGCAAGTCGCCGGTGGTGCACGAGCCCTGCGTCGGCTGCGGCGTCTGCGAGATGATCTGCCCGACCGAGGCCGCCAGCATCGAAATCGTTCCCAGGGAGGTATGGAGAACATGAACTCGATTCTCAAGAAGCGCTTCCTTGAACAGATCCTGGTGATGTTCGGCCGCGAGCCGAAGAAGCCGGAGGCCGTCAGCGAGCCGGCCAAGCAGATCCACCTGCTCAAACGCACCAGCAACAAGGAAAAGCTGCAGGCCGCGGCGGCGCACGCCGAAGCGCACATGAGCACCTCGCACAAGTGGCGCAACCGCCGCTGGGCGGTGCTGCTTGCCGCCAACCTGCTGTTCGTCGTCTCCTTCTACTTCGACATCCAGATCCTCGAGGGCGCGCTCACCGCCTCGCGCTTCATCGGCTTCCACCTGATCGACCTGAATTCGGCGCTGCAGGTGATGCTGGCGCACAAGCACATCATCACCAACCTGCTGATCGGCACCGGCACCGTGCTCGTCCTCTGGGTCCTCTTCGGCGGCCGCACCTTCTGCTCGTGGGTCTGCCCCTACCACCTGCTCGCCGAGTGGGCGGAGAAGATCCACCTCTGGCTGGTGAAGAAGAAGCTGGTGATCGACCAGCCGGTCGACCGCCGCCTGCGCACGGTGTTCTGGATCGTCTTCGCCCTGCTCGCCTTCGCCACCGGCTACACGGTGTACGAGTCGATCTCGCCGACCGGCATCGTCTCGCGCGCGCTGATCTACGGCCCCGGCCTGGCCCTGCTGTGGGTGCTGGCCCTGCTGGTGTTCGAGGTCTTCTTCGTACGCCGCGCCTGGTGCCGCTATGCCTGCCCGATCGGACTGACCTACGGCGTCGTCGGCATCCTCTCGCCGGTGCGCATCAAGTACACGCTGGAGGGCTGCTTCCACGAAGGCAACTGCCGCAAGGTCTGCCTGGTGCCGCACGTCCTCGACACCGTGATCAAGGGCCGCGCCGTGCACACCGAGGTGCCGATCGGCCCGGACTGCACGCGCTGCGGCCTGTGCGTGGACGTCTGCCCGACCGGCTCTTTGACCTACGACATAAAGGGGCTCTCCAAACTGCTCTGACGGCCGCCCGGTCCCCTTATAATCCGCTGTCCATGATTCATTTCCAGAACGTCTCGAAGACCTTCAAGCGCAACCGCGTCCTCGACGGCATCGGCCTCGACATCGGGCTGGGTGAGCGCGTCGCCCTGATCGGCTCCAATGGCGCCGGCAAGACGACGCTGATCCGCTGCCTGCTCGGCGAGTACACCCACGAGGGCACGGTCGCCATCGAGGGCCGGTCGCCGCGCGCCGAACGCACCCGCGTGCTCGCCTCGGTCGGCTTCGTGCCGCAGCTGCCGCCGCCGCTGAAGATGCCGGTGGGCCAGCTGATCGGCTTCGCCGCCGCGCTGTGCCACTCCGACGAGAAGCGCATCGCCACGCTGGCCCTGCGCCTCGGCCTCGACGTCGAGCGCGTGCGCCAGCAGCCTTTCGTCAAGCTTTCCGGCGGCCAGAAGCAGAAGATCCTCATCGCCATCGCCCTGGGCCGCGACGCCAAGGTGCTGGTGATGGACGAGCCGGCCGCCAACCTCGACCCGGAAGCGCGCAAGATCTTCTTCGAGCTGCTCGCCGAGCGCCAGCACGACACCACCATGCTGATCTCCAGCCATCGCCTGAACGAGGTGGCCGCGCTGGTCAACCGCGTCGTCGAGCTGGACATGGGCAAGGTGGTGCTCGACGACCGCGTCGCCGACGACGTCTCGCTCTCCGGCCTGCTCGACTGCCGCATCCGCATCAAGCGCGCGGATGCCGCCTTCGACAAGGCGCTGTCGGCCTGGGACTTCCGCGCCTCGCCGGACGGCCTCGAATGGACCGGCGAGGTGGCCGGCCCCGACCGCCTGCGCTTCCTCGGCATGACCAGCCGCTACGTCGCCCTGATCGCCGACCTCTCCCTCAGCGAGGCGGAAAAAGTCAGTCTCCCGGAGACGGCGGCATGATCGGCCGCCGGGAATTCCTGCTGCTTTCCGGCGGCCTGCTGCTCGCGCCGCTGGCGGCCTGCGGACGGAAGGAAAGCTGGCCGGAGGGCATGGCCGAGATCAAGTGGGACCGCGACACCTGCGTCCGCTGCAACATGGTCATCAGCGATCCGCGCTTCGCCGCCCAGATGCGCGGCGGCGAGAAGAACGCGGCATTCAAGTTCGACGACGTCGGCTGCCTCGTCTTCTGGCTGCGCGACAAGGCGGCGCAGTATCCCTGGATGGCCGAGCCCGCCACGCGCATGTGGGTGGCCGACTCGACCGACATGAGCGGCACCACCTGGCTCGACGCGCGCCAGGCGCATTACCTGGGCGGCCGGCTCTCGCCGATGGGCTACAACTTCGCCGCCGTGCGCGATGCCGCTCCCGGCAGCGTGACTTATGTTGTGATGCGAGAGCAAATTCTCGCCAAAGGGAAATGAAAGAACTCTGGCTCACCGCGAAACTGGACATCGTCGAATCGCTGCGCGCACGCTGGTTCGCCATCTACTGCCTGGTCTTCGGCGGCCTGGTGGCGCTGCTCTTCCTCTTCGGACTGACCGAGTCGCGCGTGCTCGGCTTCATCGGCCTGTCGCGCCTGCTCGTCACCTTCATCCAGCTGACCATGGCGATCCTGCCGATCTTCGTGCTCATCACCACGGTGCGCTCGGTGGCCGGCGACCGCGAGGCCGGCGTCTTCGAGTACCTGCTCTCCCTGCCGGTCGGCCTGGCCGCCTGGTTCTGGGGCAAGATCGTCGGCCGCTACCTGATCATCTTCCTGCCGGTGTTCGCCGCCATGGCCGGCGCCGTGCTGTGGGCGCTGATCCGCGGCATCGAAGTGCCGTGGGGCATGTTCGCCTACTACACGGCGCTGCTCGCCGCGATGGGCTGGTGCTTCCTCGGCATCGGCATGCTGATCTCGGCGCTGGCGCGCAGCACCGACGTCGCCCAGGGCATGGCCTTCATGGTCTGGCTGACGCTGCTGCTGTTCCTCGACCTGATCCTGCTCGGCGTCATGATCCAGGAGCATGTTCGGCCCGAGGTGGCGGTGGGCATCGCGCTGGCCAATCCGCTGCAGGTGTTCCGCACCGCCGCGCTGGCGCTGTTCGACCCGCAGCTCATCGTGCTGGGACCCTCGGCCTTCGTCATCCTCGACAATTTCGGCGCGACCGGCTACCGGTTCTTCGCCGTGCTGTATCCGGTCGCGGTCGGCGCGCTGTGCGCCGGCGCGGGCTACCTGTTCTTCCGGCGCGGCGACCTGCCCTGATGGCCCGGCTGTCCGTCCTGCTCAGCCTGCTGCTCCTGCTCGCGCCGGCCGCCTGGGCGCAGGCGCCCGCCCAGCCTTCGGCCGCGGCGCTCTTCGCCGCCACGCTGCACGACGCCGACGACAAGCCATTCGCCTTCGCACAGCTGCGCGGCAAGCCGCTGATCGTGAACTTCTGGGCGCGCTGGTGCGGCCCCTGCCGGGCGGAGATCCCGGAACTTTCCGCCGCGCACGACAAACATGCGAAGCGCGGGCTGGTCGTCGTCGGCATCGCCCTCGACGACAAGGTCGAGGCGGTGCGCGATTTCGCCAGGGCCTACGAAATGCGCTACACCGGCCTGCTCGCCAAGGAAGGCGGCATCGCCCTCATGCAGGCCAGCGGCAACCCCAAGGCCGTGGTGCCGTTTACCCTCGTCATCGACCGCAAGGGCAATGTCATCGGCAGTAAACTCGGCGCCATGAGCCATGAAGAAATCGAGGCTGCCGCGAAACAGCTTCTGGGAGCCCAATGATGCCGCCGCCGATGGAACCGACGCTCGCCGCCTTCCCCAACCCCTTCCTGCGCTATTTCGCGGCGACGCGGCCGCCCTTCCTCAGCGTGACCTTCGCCGCCTGCCTGGTCGGGCTCGCCACCGCGGCACTCGACGGCGCCATGCTGCGCCCGGCCGCAGCCTTCTTCACGGTGTTCTTCGCGCTGGTGGCGCACGCCGGCATCAACGTGCTGAACGACTACTACGATGCGCTCAACGGCAGCGACGCCGCCAACACCGAGCGCCAATTCCCGTTCACCGGCGGCAGCCGCTTCATCCAGAACGGCGTGCTCAGCCTGCGCGCCGCCGGCCTCTTCGGCTACGCCCTGCTCGCCTCGGTGATTCCCGCCGGACTGTGGCTGGCGTGGACCTCGGCCGGCGGCCTGATTCTGATCGGCCTGGCCGGAATGTTCGTCGGCTGGGCCTACTCGGCGCCGCCGCTGAAGTTCATGAGCCGCGGCCTCGGCGAGCTGGCGGTGGCCTGCGGCTGGCTGATCGTCGTCGTCGGCGCCGACTACGTGCAGCGCGGCGCCTTCTCCGCCCTGCCCTTCGTCGCCGGCCTGCCCTATGCCCTGCACGTCGCCAACGTGCTCTTCATCAACCAGTTTCCCGACTATCGCGCCGACACCGCCGCCGGCAAGCGCAACTGGGTGGTGCGCCTCGGCCCCATGCGTGCGCGCTGGGGCTATCCCTTCATCGTCGGCGTCGCCTACGGCTGGCTGGCCGGCGCGGTGGCGCTGGGCGCCCTGCCGTGGACCGCGCTGCTCGCCCTGGTCGCACTGGCACCGGCACTGGCGGCGACGAAGCAGCTGCTCGCCCATGCCGCAAAGCCGGCGGAGCTGGTGCCGGCCATCCGCGCCACCATCGGCGCGGCGATGCTGCACGGCATACTCCTCGCCGTCGGCCTGGTCGCCGCGCGCCTGGCCGGACTGCACTGAAGGCGTCGCAATGGCTGCCTACGTGATCGGCCATATCGCCATCAAGGATCCGCTGAAGTGGGAGGCCTACCGCAGCCAGGTGCCGGCCACGCTGGCGCCGTGGAGCGCCGAACTGGTATTTCGCGGACGGCAATTCGCAGTGTTCAGCGGCACGCACCCCCACGCCGACACCGTCGTCATCCGCTTCCCCGATCCGGCCGCCGTCCGCCGCTGGTTCGACTCGCCGGCCTACCAGGCCCTGATTCCCCTGCGCGAAGAAGCCGCCGACGTGGTGCTGGTCGGCTACGAGACGTAAAAAGGCCGCAGCCGGCGCGGCCGGCCGCGGCCCTGCTGGGGCGCGAAGGGTCGTCTGGCTTACTTCTGGACGTTGCCGACGAAGGTGTTGTCCACCAGCGGCTTGGCGTCCACCTGCGGCACATGACAGCTGTTGCACTGGTAGCGGTCCATCGTCACCACCTTCTTCATACCGTCCTTGCTGAACGCCAGGTGGCTGTCGCCCATCTTGGGCGCGTTTTTCTTGCGATAGGTCTCCAGGCTGTGGCAGTCGAGGCACTGGTTCTCGGAGACGGTGATCTCGTCGAAGTTCGCCACCGCATGCGGGATCAGCGGCGGCTGCGTGCTGAAGGTGCGCTCGATCGGCTTCTGCAGGCCGGGCTTCTTGCCGACGTACTCCAGCGATGAGTCGGGGGCCTTGTCGGCCATCGCCACGTCGGCGCCACGCAAGGTTGACACCCCGCCGTACTGGGCGCATCCGAACACCACCGCGGCCAGCGCCGCGGCCACTGTTGCCTTGACGGTCCTATTCATGATCGTCTCCCTTCACGTCAAAAGTTGAAAAAATCCAGCCCACTCATTTGCACGTCGCCGGCGTCATGGATTTGACCGGCGACGAGCCCCGTTCCGCCTTGTTGCCGAACCGCGTGCCGAAGGCGAACACATCCTTCGAGCAGACGTCGATGCAGCGCCCGCAGTTGGTGCAGTTCGCCGCCAGAATCACCGGCCCGGCGCCATCCACCCCCTTGAGCGCCGGGCGAATCACCTGCGGCTCGGGGCAGACGGCGAAGCAGTCCATGCAGTCGTTGCAGGCGCTGCGCTTCAGCGCCGACACCCTCACCAGGCTGATTTTTCCGAGCAGGCTGTAGAAAGCGCCCATCGGACAAAGGCGACCGCACCAGCCGTCCTGCATGACGAAGAGTTCGAGCAGGAAGATGGCGAGAATCACGGCCCACACCGAACCGAGGCCGAAGATGATGCCGCGGTGAAACATCGACACCGGGTTCACCAGCTCCCAGGCCAGCGTGCCGGTGGCTGCCGCCAGCACCAGCGCCATGGCGAGAATCCAGTAACGCGTCCTGCGCGAGACGTGTGCGCCGCCCTTGATGCCGAGGCGGCTGCGCAGCCAGGCCGCCGCATCGGTGACCATGTTCACCGGGCAGACCCACGAGCAGAAGACGCGGCCGCCCACCAGCATGTAGAACGCCAGCACGATGGCGACGCCGACGAAGGCCTTCGCCTCCGGCATATGCCGGGTCAACAGCGTCTGCAGCAGGACGAAGGGGTCGGTCAGCGGCAGGACATCCAGCGTGTAGCTGAAGCTCAGGTTGCCTTTCACGATCCACACGCCTGCCAGCGGCCCGAGCAGGAACAGGGCCAGGATGGAGAGCTGCGACACGCGCCGCAGGAGCAGCCACTTGTGGGCGCCCAGCCAGCCCTTGGCAACTACGGCTTCGGCGCCGATGCGCTCGGTGCTCACAATTGACCTCCCTGCAGCGCCTTCGGCAGGACCGGCTGCGATCCGGGCGCGGCGGAGCCCGGGGGCGCAGCCGGCGCCGCGCCCCCGGGCAGGAGGCCCTTGCCCGACTCGTAGCGCATGCCCTCCGGCAGGTTGTACTGGTGCTGCACGTCGGGTGCGACCAGGCTGCCGCCGGCCTTTTCCTTCTCGACCCAGCCGAGGCGGTAGTGCTGGCCCGGCTCGCCCTTGGCCAGCTCGGTCGGATAGACCTTGATCGCCGCCACTTCCAGCGGGCAGCCCTTCTCGCACTTGCCGCAGCCGGTGCAGGCGTCCGAATGCACCACCGGAATGAACAGCGTGTGCTTGCCGGTGCGGGCATTCACGCGCGGTTCGAGCGTGATGGCCTTGTCGATCACCGGGCAGACCCGATAGCAGATGTCGCAGCGCAGGCCGAGGAAGTTGAGGCAGTTCTCCTGGTCCACCAGCACCGCCAGGCCCATTTTTGCCTGGTTGATGTCGGTGAGCGAATGGTCGAGCGCGCCGGTCGGGCAGGCCTTGACGCAGGGAATGTCCTCGCACATCTCGCAGGGGAGTTGGCGCGCGACGAAATACGGCGTGCCCGTCGCCACCGGCTCCTCCGGCCTGGCCAGGGTGAGGATGTCGTAGGGGCAGTCGCGCACGCAGAGGCCGCAGCGGATGCAGGCGCCGAGGAAGTCCTTCTCCGCCAGCGCGCCGGGCGGGCGCACGGCGAGCGGCGGCAGCGCCTTTGCCTGCTTGGCGTAGAGGCCGATGCCGATGCCGAGCAGCCCGACGCCGCAGGCCATGCGGGCTGAGTCGAGCAGGAACTGCCGCCGCGTGGCTGCGGCGGACGCCTTCCTCGGTTTCTCGGCTTCCATGATGAATTCCGGTCACGCTGGCGGGCGGGCAGTTACGGTCCAACCACCTTGGCTGCCCGCCCGGGCGCTCCCTGATGCCTTTTTCGATCAGGCCTTGACGAGCTTGACCGCGCACTTCTTGAAATCGGTCTCTTTCGAGATCGGGCAGGTGGCGTCCAGCGTCAGCTTGTTCACCAGGCGGTGCTCGTCGAAGAAGGGGATGAACACCAGGCCTTCCGGCGTCTTGTTGCGGCCCTTGGTCTCGACCCGCACCTGGATTTCGCCGCGGCGGGTGATCGCCTTGGCGACGTCGCCGCGCTTGAGCCCGCGCTTGTCGGCGTCCTTCGGATGCATGAACACCACGGCGTCCGGGAAGGAGCGGTAGAGCTCGGGCACGCGGCGCGTCATGGTGCCGGTGTGCCAGTGCTCGAGCACGCGGCCGGTGCACAGCCAGAGGTCGTACTCGTTGTCCGGCGGCTCGGCGGCCGGCTGGTAGGGCAGGGCGAAGATCACCGCCTTGCCGTCGGGCTTGCCGTAGAAGCGCACGCCCTCGCCGGCCTTCACGTACGGGTCGTAGCCTTCGCGGAAGCGCCACAGCGTCTCCTTGCCATTGACCACCGGCCAGCGCATGCCGCGCACCTTGTGGTAGGTGTCGAAGTCGGCCAGGTCGTGGGCGTGGCCGCGGCCGAAGGCGGCATATTCCTCGAACAGGCCCTTCTGCACGTAATAGCCGAAGTGTTCCGTCTCGTCGTTGGTGTAGCCGGCCCAGGCATGCGCATTCACCTTCGCCGCATCGCCCTTCGGGAACTTGTTCACGACGCCGTTGGCGTAGAGCACCTCGTACAAGGTCTTGCCCTTCAACTCGGGCTTCTTGGCGAGCAGTTCGGCGGGCCACACTTCGTCGGTCTTGAAGCGCTTGGCGAACTCGAGGTACTGCCACAGGTCGGACTTCGCTTCGCCCGGCGCCTTCACCTGCTGGCGCCACATCTGGCCGCGCCGCTCGGCGTTGCCGTACATGCCTTCCTTCTCCATCCACATGGCGCAGGGCAGGATGAGGTCGGCCGACATGGCCGAGACGGTCGGATAGGCGTCGGAGACGACGACGAAGGCCTTCGGGTTGCGCCAGCCCGGATAGATCTCGCCGTTGACGTTGGGACCGGCCTGCATGTTGTTGGTGGTCGAGGTCCAGTAGAAGCCGACCTTGCCGTCCTTCAGCATGCGTGACTGCAGAACCGCGTGGTACCCCGGCTTGTCGGGGATCGTGCCGGCGGGAATGTTCCAGGCCTTCTCGCAGATCTCGCGGTGCTTCGGATTCATCACCACCATGTCGGCCGGCAGGCGGTGGGCGAAGGTGCCGACCTCGCGCGCCGTGCCGCAAGCGGAAGGCTGGCCGGTCAGCGAGAAGGGGCCGTTGCCCGGCTCGGAGATCTTGCCCACCAGCAGGTGCACGTTGTAGATCATGTTGTTCACCCAGGTGCCGCGGGTGTGCTGGTTGAAGCCCATGGTCCAGTAGGAGCAGACCTTGGTCTTCGGGTCGGCGTAGACCTTGGCCAGCGCCTCCAGCTTGTCCTTCGGCACGCCGGAGATCTGGTGCGCCTTGTCGAGGGTGTACTCGGAGACGAACTGGGCGAAGTCCTCGAACTTGATCGGCGCCGCCTTGTTCGGATCGCCCTTGGGCTTGCCGTCGGGACCGGGATAGCCGTTGTTGCCGGCCGCCTGCTCGCGCGGGTCGTTCGGGCGCAGGCCGTAGCCGATGTCGGTGACGCCCTTGGCGAAATTGACGTGCTTGGCGACGAAGTCCTTGTTCACCGCGTTGTTCTGGATGATGTAGTTGCAGATGTAGTTGAGGATCGCCAGGTCGGACTGCGGCTTGAAGAGCAGCTCGACGTCGGCGCCCTCCGTCGAGCGGTGCGAGAAGGTGGACAGCACCATCAGCTTGACGTGGGACGCGGTCTGGCGGCGGTTGGTGATGCGCGACCAGAGGATCGGGTGCATCTCCGCCATGTTGGAGCCCCACAGCACGAAGGCGTCGGCGTGCTCCATGTCGTCGTAGCAGCCCATCGGCTCGTCGATGCCGAAGGTGCGGATGAAGCCGGCCACGGCGGAGGCCATGCAGTGGCGCGCGTTCGGATCGATGTTGTTGGTGCGGAAGCCGGCCTTCATCAGCTTGGCGGCGGCATAGCCCTCCCACACCGTCCACTGGCCGGAGCCGAACATGGCGATGCCGGTCGGACCCATGGTCTTGAGCGTCTCCTTGGCCTTCTGCTCCATGATGTCGAAGGCCTGATTCCAGGAAACCGGCTGGAACTCGCCGTTCTTGTCGAACTTGCCGTCCTTCATGCGCAGCAGCGGCTGCGTCAGGCGGTCCTTGCCGTACTGGATCTTCGCCAGGAAGTAGCCCTTCACGCAGTTGAGGCCCTTGTTCACCGGCGCATCGGGGTCGCCCTGGGTGGCGACGATGCGCCCGTCCTTGACGCCGACCAGCACGCCGCAGCCCGTGCCGCAGTAGCGGCAGGCGCCCTTGTCCCAGCGCACGCCGTCGTTGGCCTGGGCCAGGGCCTGCCCGCCCGGCAGGGCGATGCCGGCGGCGGTTGCGGCGGCGGCGGCCGCATTCGCCTTGATGAAATCACGTCGCGTCATGGTGGTAGACATTTGAGGCCTCCTTTTCTTCGTTAGGGCGCAACCTCGCGGTTGGCCTGCACAGATACTTCGTTTTCGGGATCGGATTCGAACTGGTGATAGACCATGGCGACCGACAGCACGCCGTCCATCGCATTGATGCGATCGAAGATGCCGGTGGTCTCGCCGTCGGATGCGGCTTCGATGGTGACGACGAGCCTGCCGTCGTCCGTGGCGGCGTGGATTTCCACGCCGGAAATCTGCTCTAGACCACCGCGCACCGACGGGAGCTTGGTCGGCTTCGCGTTCACGATGATGCTGGAGATGTTCATGCTGCCCGCGGAGAAAAATCCTCACGCCCCATAGGGAATTTACGACATGCTATTCCTCAATCGACACGCGATTCGTTGATAAATGTCAATTTTTGGTACAAATACTTATTCGGTCCGGCCGCAGCGGCCCGGTAACACCCAAAGGCATGATCGCGAAATAAAAAACTCGCGCGTGCTACAGTTTCGCCGACTGATTTGGTCAACCAATTTCATCGCGAAAGATGTCGCCCAAACGGACAACCCCTCCCGCGCGCGCCGATAAAAAGGCGGGTAGCCTGCGCGCCCGGCTGCGCTTCGTGCTCGAGCCGGACATCGCGCTCGGCCCGGGCAAGGCCGAGATGCTCGAACGGATCCGCGAGACGGGCTCCATCTCCGCCGCCGGACGGCTGATGGGCATGAGCTACAAGCGCGCCTGGCTAATGGTCGAATCGATGAACCGCTGCTTCCGCCGGCCGCTGGTCGAGGCCGCCAAGGGCGGCGCGCGCGGCGGCGGCGCGCGGCTGACGCCGGACGGCGAGGAAGTGCTGGCGCACTACCGCAACATGGAAGCGAAGGCGGCGAAGGCCATCCAGGCCGAGTTGCGCGCGCTGCAGCGCCTCGCCGCGCCGCCGGCGAAGGATTGATCCGCCCGATTGACGCTGCACGGCGCTCTCGTTATAGTCGCTACGTCATAACGAAACGCAAAGGGGATCGCATGCGAACACCATTCTTGCGCAAGGCGCTGGCCGCGCTGTGGCTGGCCGCCGCCGCGCTGGCGCAGCCGGCGTCCGCGCAGGACGCGCCCAACATCGCCGTCGCCGCCAACATGAGCGCGGCGATGCCGGCGGTCGTCGAGGCCTTCGCGCAGGCCACCGGCCGCAGGGTCAAGATCGCCTACGGCTCGTCCGGCAACTTCCGCCGCCAGATCGCCCAGGGCGCGCCCTTCCAGCTGTTCCTCTCCGCGGACGAGGAATACGCCGAGGCGCTGGCAAAGGACGGCCATGCCGAGGGCGTCGGCGCGGTGTACGCCGTCGGCCGCCTCGCCTTCTACGTGCCGCAAGGTTCGCCCGTCGGCATCGACAACAAGCTCAAGGACCTCGGCGCGGCGGCGGCCGACGGGCGGCTGAAGCGCCTCGCCATCGCCAATCCCGAGCTCGCGCCCTACGGCCGCGCCGCGCGCGAGGCGCTGGAGCGCGTCGATCTCTGGAGCAGCGTGAAAGGCAAGCTGGTGCTCGGCGAGAACGTCGGCCAGGCGGCGCGCTTCCTCGCCACGGGCGAAGCGCAGGCCGGCTTCATCCCGCTGGCGCTCGCCGCCGGCCCCGAACTGAAGGCGCGCGGCGCCTGGGCGACGGTGCCGGAGTCCTGGCACGCGCCGCTGCGCCAGCGCATGGTGCTGATCAAGGGCGCCGGCGAGACGGCGCGCCGCTTCTACGACTTCCTGCTCGGGCCGCAGGCGCAGGCGCTGCTGCGCCAGCACGGCTACGCGTCGCCGTAGATGGATTTCTCGGCCTGGACGCTTTCGCTCAAGCTGGCGGCGGCGACGACGCTGCTGCTGCTGCCGCTCGCCGTGCTGATCGCGCGGCCGCTGCTGACGATGCGCCCGGGCGCCCGGCTGGTGGCGGAAGGCCTGATCGCCCTGCCGCTGGTGCTGCCGCCCACCGTGCTCGGCTTCTACCTGCTGGTGGCCTTCGGCCAGCACGCCGCCCTCGGCCAGCTCTATCACACGCTCACCGGGCGCAGCCTGGTGTTCTCCTTCGACGGCCTGCTCGCCGCCTCCATCGTCTTCAACCTGCCCTTCGCCGTGCAGCCGGTGCAGCGCGCGCTGGAAGCCATCCCGCGCGAGGTGCGCGAGGCGGCCTGGTGCTGCGGCCTGACGCGCTGGCAGACGCTGTGGAAGATCGAGCTGCCGCTGGCCTGGCCGGGGCTGCTCACCGCCATCGTGCTCACCTTCGCCCACACGCTGGGCGAATTCGGCGTGGTGCTGATGATCGGCGGCAACATCCCCGAGGAGACGCGCACCGTCTCCATCGCCATCTATGACCACGTGCAGGCCTTCGAGGATCGCGCGGCGGGCATCCTTTCCGCGATGCTGGTGGCGTTCTCCTTCGCGGCGATCATGCTGATCCAGTTCCTCACCCATCGCATCGGGAAGAAGGAACAGTGAGCGCCACCGGCCTCCAGGTGCAGCTGCGCCAGCGCGCACCGATCCCCCTCGACGCGGAACTCGCCTGCGCGCCGGGCGAGCTGCTGGCGCTGGTCGGGCCTTCCGGCAGCGGCAAGTCGACGATCCTGCGCTGCATCGCCGGACTGCACGCGCCGGAGAACGGCACGATCCGCTGCAACGGCGAGACCTGGTTCGATGCCGCCGCCGCGGCCAACCGGCCGGTGCAGGCGCGCCGCATCGGCTTCGTCTTCCAGAGCTACGGCCTCTTCCCGCACCTCTCCGCCCTGGAGAACGTCGCCGCCGCCCTGGGCGGACTGACTTTGGCCGAGCGCGCGGCGCGGGCGCGCGCGCTGCTCGCCCGCGTGCATCTCGACGGCCTGGAGAACCGCAAGCCGGCGGAGCTCTCCGGCGGCCAGCAGCAGCGCGTCGCCGTCGCCCGCGCCCTGGCGCGCGATCCCGCGGTGCTGCTGCTCGACGAGCCCTTCTCGGCGGTGGACCAGGTCACAAGGCGCAAGCTGCAGCAGGAACTGGCGCGCCTGCGCGCCCACCTCAACATCCCGATGCTGCTGGTGACGCACGACCTCGACGAGGCGCGCATGCTCGCCGACCGCATGGTCATCCTGCACAAGGGCAGGACGCTCCAGGCCGGCACGCCCGACGAGGTGATGACGCGGCCGGCCAGCGCCGCCATCGCCCGCCTGGTCGGCCTGCACAATCTCTTCGAGGGCACGCTGGTCGAGGATGGCGGCGCGACGCGGCTGGAATGGCTCGGGCGCACGCTGGAAGTCGCGCGCAGCGCCGGCAAGCCCGGCGAGCGCGTCAGTTGGGTGATCCCGCCCGAGGGCGTGCTGCTGCACCGCCGCGAGCGTCCCTCGCGCGGCGAAGCCGAGAACCCCGTTTCCGGCACCGTGCAGGACTGCCTGCGCCTCGGCCCCTTCACGCAGATCCGCCTGCTGCCCGACGGCGGCAGCGAACCGCTCGCCTTCTCCGTGCCCACCCACGTCGCCGAGCGCAACGACATTGCCCCCGGCGCCGCGGCGCGCGTCACCCTGCTCGCCGGGAGCATTCACCTCATGCCGTGGGAAGCGCCCGCTGAAACACGGGGGGAATAGAAACCGCGCGCCGCGTCACGGCGGCTGACTTTTGTACGGCAGGTGTCGCGCCGTCTCCGCTTCGTAGTCCTGCATCGCCTCGCCCTCGCGCGCGAGGAAATTCGCGACGATATCGCGCATGCGCGGGTCGGCGATCCAGTAGGCCGACCAGGTCGGCACCGGCTCGAAGCCGCGCGCAAGCTTGTGTTCTCCCTGCGCGCCGGGCTCGAAGCGCTGCAGCCCGTGTTCGAGCGCGTACTCGATGCCGCGGTAGTAGCACAGCTCGAAGTGCAGGCCGGGGCAGTCGATGTCGGCGCCCCAGTGGCGGCCGTAGAGCGCGGTGTCGTCGCGGTAGCAGATGGCGGAAGCGACCGGCCGCTCGTCCTGCCAGGCGAGGAAGACGACCATGCGCCGGCCGAGCGCGGCGGCGGCGCGTTGGAAGAACTCGGGCGGGAAGGCGGGATGGTTGCCGTGGCGCCGGAAGGTGTCGCGGTAGTGGCGGTGGATGGCCGGCCAGAGCGCGGCGTCGATCCCGTCGCCGTGGCGCGCCTCGAGGCGCAGGCCGGCTTCCGCCACCGCGCGGCGCTCGCGCTTGAGCTTCTTCCTCTTCTCGGCGGTGAAGCCATCGAGGAAGTCGGCGAAGTCGCGATAGCCGCGGTTCAGCCAGTGGAATTGCACGCCGCGGCGCAGGAGCAGGCCGGCGTCGCGCAGCGGCTGACTTTCCGCCTCACGCACGAACAGGCATTGCCAGGACGAGGCGCCGAGCTCTGCGGTGAGCGCCAGCGCGGCCTCGACGAGGGCAGGTTTCACGCACGCGTCGGCATCGCGCGCAGCGAGCAGGCGCGGCCCGGGCGAAGGCGTGTAGGGCGCGCCGGTGACGAGCTTCGGGTAGTAGGCGCGGCCGCTCCTTTCCCAGGCCGCCGGCCAGTTCCAGTCGCGCGAGAAGTCGCCGAAGGAGTGTTCGCGCAGGTAGAGCGGCAGCAGGCCGGCGAGGCGGCCGGCATCGTCGCGCAGCACAAGATGCATCGGCCGCCAGGCCATCCGCTCGCCGGCGGCGCCGGTCTGCTCGGCGGCGCCGAGGAAGGCGCGGCTGACGAAGGGATCGTTATCGGTGGCGAGGCGCTGCCAGTCGGATTCGGCAAGGTCCAGTGCGCCGTGCAGGATTTCCGGCTGCATTCTCCCTCCGCGGTGGGCAACGGTTCAGAAGCGCTCATCCTCGCGCAGGTAGCGCCACTTGCCCGGCGGCAGGTCGCCGAGCTTGACGCTGCCGATGCGCACGCGCTTGAGGCCCGTCACCTTGAGGCCGACCAGCTCGCACATGCGGCGGATCTGGCGCTTCTTGCCTTCGCGCAACACGAAGCGCAGCTGGTCCTCGTTCTGCCAGCTCACCTTGGCCGGCTTCAGCGCCGCGCCGTCGAGAGAGAGGCCGTGATTCAGGAGCGCCAGGCCCTTGGCGTCGAGCTTGCCTTCGACGCGCACCAGGTATTCCTTCTCGATGCGCGAATCCTCGCCGATGAGCAGCTTGGCGATGCGGCCGTCCTGGGTGAACACCAGCAGGCCGGTGGAGTCGATGTCGAGGCGCCCGGCCGGGGCCAGTCCTTTCAGGTGCGCCGGGTTGAAGCGCTGCGGCGAGCGGTCGGCGTCGTGATGCGTGGCGGCGGTGACCAGCGTCGCCGCCGGTTTGTAGCCCTGCTCGGCCTGGCCGGAGACGTAGCCGACCGGCTTGTTGAGGAGGATGGTCACCTGCGCGAGCTGGTTCGACCTGGCTTCCTTGCTCAGCGTGATTATCTGCGTCGGCAGCGCGCGGCTGCCCAGCTCGGTGACGCGCACGCCGTCGACAAAGACCCAGCCGCGCTCGATGTAGGCGTCGGCCTCGCGGCGCGAGCAGAGGCCCTGCTCGGACATCAGTTTCGAAATGCGGACCTTGCCGTCGTCACTCATGGCGTTCCAGTCTCACTATGTCCGCCGAGCCGGCGCGCTTCTCCAGCTCGCGGCGCAGGATGCGGTAGGTGTCGAGGTCGAAGGCGGCGTCGAAGCGCGTCTGCGCGGCATCGAACAGCTCGGCCTCGCTCCTGGCGGTGCCGAGGTGGCACCAGTGCTCGAAGAGGTGCCACTCGCAGCGCGCGCCGGCCTCGTCGCGCTCGCGGATGGCGATGCGGCCGGGGAAGGGCCAGGCACGCAGCTTGAGCACGGCCAGCGCCGCCTTCAGGCGCAGGTCGTGCGTCAGGGCGTTTTCCTTGCCCACGCAGAAACCCTTGCAGCGCTTGATCTGGTGGTTGAAGCAGGGGCCCTTGCCCTGCTCGATGCCGAGGCGCTTCAGGCACAGGCCGTGCTCGGCGGCCAGCTCGCGCAGGGTGTTGTTGGCTTCGCGCTTCGACTTGAACTGGCCGTAGAGTCCGCCGAGTTCTTCCGGCGCCGCACCGGCCAGCGGCACCAGCTCGAGGGCAACGTCGCCGCCCTCCTTCAGGCGGAAGGCGCACAGCTCGGCGTTCTTCCTCAGGTGGCGGTTGTGGATGGGCGATTTATCCTTGATCAGGCGCGCCTCCAGCAGCAGGGCGCCCAGCTCGCCGGCGGTTTCGATCCAGTCGATGCGCTTGGTTTCCTGCGCGAGTCGCATGGCGCGGCCGGCACTGTGGTCGGCGGCGAAGTGCGACTGCACGCGCGCGCGCATGTTGACGCCCTTGCCGATGTAGAGCGGCAGTTCATTCTCGCCGTGGAAGAGGTAGACGCCCGGCGCTTCCGGCACGGCGTCGACCGCCGTCGCCTCGAGGCCCGAGGGCAGGCTCGGCGCCTTCATGGCCTTCTTCAGCGCGGCGCGGATCGCCTCGGGCGGCTTCTCGGCATGCACCAGCCGCACGAAGTCCCACAGCACGCGCGCGTCGCCCAGCGCGCGGTGGCGCGCGTCGCAGCCGAGGTTGTGGCGCGCGATCAGCGCGTCGAGGCCGTGGCGGTGATGCTCGGGGTAGAGGGCGCGGGAGAACTTGACGGTGCACAGCACGCGAGGCTGGAAGGCGCGCTCGAGGCGCTTGAATTCGTTCTTGAGGAAGCCGTAGTCGAAGCGCGCGTTGTGGGCGATGAAGAGGCTGCCCTCGATCCTCTCGAACACCTCGTCGGCGATGTCGGCAAAGGACGGTGCGCCGCGCACCATGTCGTTGGTGATGCCGGTGAAGCCCTGGATGACCGGCGGAATGGATTCGCCCGGGTCGACCAGCGTGGACCACTCGTACTCGAGCCGGCCGGCGGTCACCTTGACGATGCCGACCTCGATGATGCGATCGAACGCCGGATTGGCGCCGGTGGTCTCGAGGTCGACGAAAACGAGGGGGGAGTCGAGCAAGCGGGGTGTCAGGCAAAAGTCAGTCGCCGCGGCACGGCGGCTGACTTTTCCTTATCGGTAGACGTAGGGCTTTTGCGGCAGCCGCGATTCCTTCAGGCGCTGCTGTTCGTCGGGCGTCTGCGGCGCCTTGTCCCACCAGAGGGCGCGGCCGCTTTTCTGCTCCTCGACTTCCTCGGGGTGCTGCGCCAACCACTCGCGCATGAACTTCGTATGCTCGGATTCGTACTGGGCCATGTCGATGCTCTTCGGTTCGGAAAAGGCGAATTTTACTCCCGCACGCGGGAGATGCGCACCACTTCCGGGATGTGGCGCAGGGCACGCAGGATGCGCGCCAGATGCACGCGGTTGGAGACCTGCAGGACGAAGTAGAGGGCGGTATATACGCCGTGCTCGTCGTCCATGGTGACGTGCTGGATGTTGGAGCCGGCCTCGGCGATCTCGGCGGCGACCTTGGCCAGCACGCCGCGGCGGTTTTCCGCCTCGATCTTGATGGCCGCCTCGAACAGTTTGCCGGTGTCGCGCTCCCATTCGACGTCGACCCACTTGGCCCGCTCGCCGCGGCCGCGCAGGGAAATGCTCGGGCAGTCGGCCAGGTGCACCACCAGGCCCTGGCCTTTCTTGATGACGCCGACGATGGGGTCGCCGGGGATCGGCCGGCAGCAGTGGGCCAGCTGCACCGCCATGCCCTCGCTGCCGCGGATCAGGATCGGTCCCTGCGGCTTCGGCTCGGCCGCCGGCTCGTCCTTCTCGATGCCCTCGGCCAGGCGGCGCGCGACGATGGCCGGCAGGCGCTTGCCGAGGCCGATGTCGGTGAGCACCTCCATCTTCGACTTGGCGCCGCACTCCAGCACGAACTTGTCCCAGACGACGTCGCCGATGCGCTCGGCGGACAGCTCGAGCGGCCGCAGCGCCTGCGCCAGCAGGCGCTCGCCGAGGGCGGCCGATTCCTCGAACTGCATGGTCTTCAGGAAGTGGCGGATCTGCGAGCGCGCCTTGCCGGTCTTGACGTAGGACAGCCAGGCCGGGTTCGGATTGGCATGCGTCGCCGTGATGATCTCGACCTGGTCGCCGTTCCGGAGCTCGGTGCGCAGCGGCATCAGCTCGTGGTTGATGCGGCAGGCGACGCAGCGGTTGCCGATGTCGGTGTGCACGGCATAGGCGAAATCCACCGCCGTCGAGCCGCGCGGCAGCGGCAGGATCTTGCCCTTCGGCGTGAACACGTACACCTCGCCGGGGAAGAGGTCGATCTTGAGGTGCTCGAGGAATTCCGCCGAGTCGCCCGAGGCCGACTGCAGCTCGAGCAGCGACTGCAGCCACTTGTGCGTGCGCTGCTGCAGCTCGGAGAGGCTCTTGTCGTCCTTGTAGAGCCAGTGCGAGGCGACGCCCGACTCGGCGACGTGGTGCATCTCGGTGGTGCGGATCTGCACTTCCACCGGCGTGCCGTAGGGGCCGATCAGGGTGGTGTGCAGCGACTGGTAGCCGTTGCCCTTGGGGATGGCGATGTAGTCCTTGAACTTGCCCGGCACCGGCTTGTACAGGCTGTGCAGCGCGCCGAGCGCGAGGTAGCAGGTCGGCACGTCCTTGACGATGACGCGGAAGCCGTAGATGTCGAGCACCTGCGAAAAGGACAGCGACTTGCCGCGCATCTTGCGATAGATGCCGAACAGGTGCTTCTCGCGGCCCATCACCTCGGCCTCGATCTGCGCCTCCTCGAGACGCGCCTTGATGCCGCCGAGGATCTTGCTCACCACCTCGCGCCGGTTGCCGCGCGCCGCCTTGATGGCCTTCGACAGCACGCGGTAGCGCAGCGGGAAGACGTGGCGGAAGGCCAGCTCCTGCAACTCGCGGTAGAGATTGTTCAGCCCCAGCCGGTTGGCGATCGGCGCGTAGATCTCCAGCGTCTCGCGCGCGATGCGGCGGCGCTTGTCCGGCCGCAGCGTGTCGAGCGTGCGCATGTTGTGCAGGCGGTCGGCCAGCTTGATGAGGATGACGCGCACGTCGCGCGCCATCGCCAGCAGCATCTTGCGGAAGTTTTCGGCCTGGGCGTCCTCGATCGACTGGAACTCGATCTTGTCGAGCTTGGAGACGCCGTCGACCAGCTCGGCCGTCACCTTGCCGAAGCGCTCGCCGATCTCCTTGTTGCCGATCTCGGTGTCCTCGGTGACGTCGTGCAGCAGCGCCGCCATCAGCGCCTGGGCATCGAGGTGCCAGCCGGTGAGGATGCCGGCGACGGCGAGCGGGTGCGAGAAGTAGGGATCGCCGCTGATGCGGAACTGGTTCTTGTGCGCCTCCGCCGAAAAGCGGAAGGCGTCGGCGACGCGCTCGATGTCCTCGGGCTTGAGGTAGGTGCCGAGCAGCTCCTTCAGCTTCTCGAGCTGGAGGGTGAACTCAGTGTCGTAGGCTTGCGGGGTTTGCGGGCCGGGAGAAGATGCGGCGGCATGCATGGCTCACCATCCTCTCCCGAACGGAACCTATGCCTGTCCGCGGTTGAGCACTTCCAGGCCGACCAGGCCGGCGGCGATCTCGCGCAGGGCGACGACGGTCGGTTTGTCCTTCTCGCCCTCGATCAGGGGCGAGGCGCCGATGGTCAGCTGGCGGGCGCGGTAGGTGGCGGCCAGGGTGAGCTGGAAGCGGTTGGGGATTCGTTTGAGGCAGTCGTCTACGGTGATGCGGGCCATGGTTTTTCCTAAATGTCCTGTTCGAGAAACGAGAAAAGCGCGCGGTGGCGGTCCAGCTGCGAGGCGTAGCGCAAACGAACCGAACGCACTACGGTCTGGAGGTCTTCGATGGCCTCCGGCAACGTGTTGTTAATAATAACATAATCGAACTCGTTTACATGGCGCATTTCGTCCACGGCGGCGGCCACGCGGCGGGCGATGATTTCGTCGCTGTCCTGGCCGCGCCCGCGCAGGCGGCGCTCGAGCTCTTGCACCGAGGGCGGCAGGACGAAGATGCCGGTGCAGCCGTGGAACAGCCCGCGCACCTGCTGCGCGCCCTGCCAGTCGATCTCGAGCAGGATGTCCTGCCCGGCTTCCATCTGCTCGACGATCCAGCGGCGCGAGGTGCCGTAGAAGTTGCCGTGCACTTCGGCGCTCTCGAGGAAATCGCCCCGCTCGCGCATGGCGAGGAAGGTCGGAATATCGACGAAATGGTACTCGCGGCCGTTCACCTCGCCGGGCCGCGGCGCGCGGGTGGTGGTCGAAACCGACAGGCGGATGCCGCCGTCGCGCTCGAGCAGCATCTTCACCAGCGTGGTCTTGCCGGCGCCGGAGGGGGCTGCGACGATGAATAGGTTTCCGCTCATGACCGAATTGTACCGATCCCCGGCGGCCGGAGCGATGCCGCGAAATAATCAGTCGAGGGCCGGCGCCACTCCGGCTCCGGCGGGAGCGGCGTCGCGCGCGGCGGCGGCCGGCTTGAGCGCCGCCAGCCGGCTCAGCATGAACCAGGCGAGCGGCAGCACGCCGCCCAGCACGAACAGGGCACCGCCGACGATGCGCGCCCAGGTCAGCGTCTGGAACAGGCTGCCCTGCACGAACTGCTGCGAGCGGGCGTGCCACAGGCCGTGCGCCAGCACGTCGTTCAGCTGCGCGATGCCGACCGGGAACAGGTCGATCGCCACCATCAGCAGCAGGCCGAGGTTGAGCGACCAGAACGCCCGCCGCAGCAGGCGAGCATCCCAGGCCTGCGCCGCGACCAGGTAGCGGCTGCAGAACAGGATGGCGGCGATGGCCAGGTTGCCGTAGACGCCCATCAGGGCGGCGTGGCCGTGGTTCACCGTCAGGTAGGTGCCGTGCTCGTAGTAGTTCACGATCGGCAGGTTGATGATGAAGCCGAACACGCCGGCGCCGAGGAAATTCCAGAAGTTCACGCCGAGCAGGAAGAGGAAGGCTTCGGCCTGGCCAAAGGCCGCCGGCCGGCCGGCCCCGGCGCCCGCCGCCAGCGCGCGCTGCGGCGCGTTGCGGAACTGCCAGGCTTCCAGCGTGAGCAGGATCAGCGGCACCACCTGCAGGGTCGAAAAGATGCTGCCGATGGCCAGGGTCGCCACCGGCTTGGCGTTCCAGTAGAAGTTGTGCGAGATGCCGAGCAGGCCCGAGCCGAGGAACAGCAGCGTGGCGAGATAGACGATGCGCGAGGCGGCGGCATGATTGACGAAGCCCATCAGCACCATGAAGTACGCCAGCAGCGCGGTGGTGAACACCTCGAAGAAGGCCTCCACCCACATGTGGATCACCGCCCAGCGCCAGAAGTCGGCGACGACGAAGTTCGTCTCGGGGCGGGCGACGAAGCCGGAGACGAACAGCAGCAGCACGCAGGCCACCGCGTAGAGCAGCCACTTCGGCAGGGTCCACGCGTCGCCCTCGCGCCAGACGCCGCGCGCGAGGCGCCAGACGATGCGCAGCCACAGCGCGAAGACGCCGAACAGCACGCCCTGCCACAGCTTGCCCATCTCGACGAATTCCCAGCCCTGGTTGCCGAGCAGGTTCCAGTGCTCGCCGAGCAGGCCCTTGCTGCCCAGCGCGATGCCGATCAGGCTGCCGGCGACCCAGACGACGAACAGGCCGAAGAGCAGATTCATCTCGCGCAGCAGCCCCGCCGGCGCCTCGCGCCGCGCCGTGGACAACACGAAGATCGAGGCGCCGACCCAGCAGGCGGAGATCCACATCAGCGCCAGCTGCAGATGCCAGGCGCGGACGATGGTGATGGGCAGCGCCTCGGCCAGATCGACGCCGAAGACATGGGTGAAGCGCAGGAAATCGTGGATGGTCAGCACGCCGGCGGCGATCTGCAGCACGAACAGCGCCGCGGCGGCGGCGAAGAACTTGTAGGTGGCGCGCTGCAGCGCGCCCGGATCGAAGGCTTCGACGTGCGTCAGGGCGGCGAGGCGCGCCATCTCGTCGGTCTGGCCGGTCTGGCGCCAGCCGGCCAGTCCGCTGTAGCGGCCGTAGAGGAACAGCACGACGCCGAGCACGGCGATCAGGCCGAGCGCCGCTGCCACGCTCCAGATCAGGGTCGGCGCGGTCGGCCGGTTGCCGGCCAGCTCGTCGTAGGGCCAGTTGTGCGTGTAGCTGTACTCTTCGCCGGGCCGCTGGGCACCGCAGACCCAGCCGCCCCAGAAGAAGAAGGCGGCCAGATCGGAGAGCTCGCCGGCATCCGTGATGTAGCCGGCGGGGTGGAAGGCCTCGGCGCCCTCGCCGCGGAACATGGCGGCGTAGCGGCGCTCCAGTTCGCGGAAGGCGTAGGCCTGCGCCTCGCCGACCGTCACCCGGTTGCTCGCCGCGTCGTGGCGGTTGCGGCGGATCTCGGCCTGGGCCAGCGCCAGGGCGGCGGCCGGCTCAACGCCGTCGCGCGAGGCATGGTGGTCGCGCATGGCGCGCGCCATGGCCTGCAGGGCGTCGGCGGTGAAGTCGGGGCCGCGCCCCGCCCCGTCGCCGAACATCGAGCCGTGGTTCATCAGGCCGTACTTGAGGAACACCAGCTGGCCGCGCGTGACGGCGGCGGCGGCCACCACGGTCTCGCCCGACTCGGTCACGAAATCCGGGATCGGCGGCGCGTCCTGGTAGGTGCGCGTGCCGACGTAGATCATGCTGCCGAGGCCGACGGCCAGCACGAGTGCCAGCGGCAGCCACCAGTTGCGCCGGTTCATCACCAGGCGGTTCCACATGCCGCCGATCTTCTCGAATGCGCCTTCGATCATATGCGTCCTTGCACGGGTTGCTCGCACTGCTCGCCGCTGCCGTCGAGCGGCAGGGTCGGCGGCAGCACCGGCGCCTCGACGATCAGCGGCCGCTCCATGCTGAGGGACTCGAGGAAGGCCACCAGGTCGTTCTTCTCCTCCTCGCTGAGGCCGAGCGGCTTGAGCAGCGGCGACTTGTTCGGCACGCTGCCGCCGCCGGCGTCGAAGAAGTCGACGACCTCGCGCAGCGTGGCGAAGGCGCCGTTGTGCATGTAGGGCGCGGTGTACTTCAGCTCGCGCAGCGTCGGCGTGCGGAACTTGCCGATGTCGGCCGGCTCGCGCGTGCGGTAGTAGCGGCCGAGGTCCTCCTCGTGGCCGCGATACACCGCCTGCGGCACGTCGCGCTGGACGTTCTGCCAGCGCACGGCGATCTGCACCAGCGGATGGGAATCGTAGAGCGGCTGGCGCGGCACGCCGAGGGCGTGGAAGCCTTCGTCGCTGGCGAGCGCACCGTGATGGCACTGGATGCAGCCGGCCTTGCCCTCGAACAGCGCCAGGCCGCGGCGCGCCGATTCGGAGAGCGCGGAGGCGTCGCCGGCGAGATGACGGTCGAAGGGCACCTGGCGCGGATCGGACACCAGCGTGCGCTCGAAGGCGGCGATGGCCTGCCAGGCGTGGTCGAGCTGCGGCCACTCGTCGCCGAACGCCTGGCGGAACAGCGCGACGTACTCGGGGATGAAGCGCAGGCGCATCTCCACCATCGAGGCCTTGCCGTTGCCCTCGACCGGCGCCTGCATCGCCGAGCGCGCCTGGATCTCCAGGCTGTCGAGCGTGCCGTCCCACATCAGGCGGGTGTAGTGCGCAGCGTTGAGCACCGTCGGGTTGTTGCGCCAGAGGCGATGGCCGGGATAGCCGCGCGCCAGCGCGTCGTTGTGCGTCCAGCCGAGTTGCGGCACGTGGCAGGAGGCGCAGGAGGTGGAGGCGTCGCCGGAGAGGCGCGGATCGAAGAACAGCATGCGGCCGAGGCGCAGCTTGTCCTCGCTCATCGGGTTGCCTGCCGGCACCGGCACCGCCGGCAGGGAGGCGAGCGGCGGATGCGCGGGCGCCGGCGTCAGGGTCGCCCAGGCGCCGGCGAGCAGCACGGCGGCAGCCAGCAGGGACAGGATCAGCGGGCGCCTCATCGCCGCACCCTTCCAGCGTTGGCGACGCTGCCGTAATCGTAGGCCGGCGGCTCCGCCACCGGCGCCAGCGGTGCGGAGAGCGCGCGCAGGAAGGCCGCCAGCGCCTGCCGCTCGCGCGCGCTCAGGTCGAGCGGGCGCAGCACGCTGCCGGGGCCGCCGCCGCGGTCGTGGAAGTCGATCGCGTCCTCGAGGCTGGCGAAGCGGCCGTTGTGCATGTAGGGCCCGGTGTGGGCGAGGCCGCGCAGCGGCGGCGTGACGAAGCCGCCGCGCTCGGCCGGGTTCTTGCTGACGGCGTAGGCGCCGACGTCGCCGCGCTCGGCCATCGGCTGCGGCAGCCCGCGCTCGGCGTGGTGGCGCAGCAGGCTGATGGCGCGCAGCGGCTCGCGCGCGATCGCCGGGTGCTCGGGCACGCCGAGGCGATGCGGCTTGCCGTCGCTGAGCAGCGGCCCGTGGTGGCATTGGATGCAGCCGGCCCGGCCGGCGAACAGCCGCAGGCCCTCCTCGGCCAGCGGTTCGAGCGCCGCCTCGCCGCGCAGGGCGCGGTCGACCGCGCTCTCGCCGAAATCGAGCGTCTTCAGGTATTCGGCGATGGCTTCGAAGGCCTGCTCGCCGCGCAGCTCGGCCTTCTCGCCGAAGGCACGCCGCCAGAGGTTGAAGAGGGGCGGGATCTGGCGGATGCGCTCGGCGATGATGCGCGTCTCGCCGTTCATGAACTGGGCGTCGAGCACCATTTCGCGCACCGCGCCGGCGAGGTCCGTGCCACGGCCGTCCCACATCAGGCGCGTCCTGAGGCGCACCGAGAGCAGGCCGGGCGCGTTGCGGAAGTGCTCGGTGCCGTTGTAGCCGCGCGACAGCGGCTGGCCGTCGGCGAAGCCCTTCTCCGGCAGGTGGCAGCTGGCGCAGCTGCGGCTGCCGTCGCCCGACAGGCGGGTCTCGAAGAACAGGTGGCGGCCGAACTCGGCCAGCGCCGCGCTCACCGGCGCCGGCGGCGGCAGCGGGACGATGCGCATGTCGGCGGCGGATGCCGATGCGGCGGCGACGGCCAGAGCGCCGGGCAGCAGGATGCGCCGCAGCCAGGTCATTTGGCGTGCCTCATTTGACGTGCGCCTCCCCGCCGTAGCGCACCAGCGGCGCCTGCTGCAGGATCACGCTGCAGCTGCGCTTCCAGTCGAGGATTTCCTTCAGCAGGCGCGCGTCCTCGGCGGGCGTCAGCGGGCGGGCGCCGGGCGCGGGGACGCTGATGAAGAAGACGCGGCCGGTGTCGCTGTGGGCGAACTGGCCGCGCAGGGGCTGTGCCAGCTTCTTCGCCTCGTCGGGCGGCTGGTGGCAGCCCATGCAGTTGAGGGCGTAGAGGGTCGCGGCGGACTCGCCGGCCGAGGCAGCCAGCGGCGCCAGCAGCGCCGCCGCAAAAGTCAGTCTCCCCAGCACGGCGATCACACCGGCGCTACCTCACTTCTTTATGCTTATTACTTGCGGCTGGGTGACGGCCTTCAGGCCGTCGAGGCCGAACTCGACGCCGTAGCCCGAGCCCTTGACGCCGCCGAAGGGCACCATCGGGTGGATCATGCCGTGCTGGTTGATCCACACCGTGCCGGCCTGGATGCGGCTGGCCACCTGCTTCGCCTTCTCGACGTCGGTCGACCACACCGAGGCGCCGAGGCCGACGTCGAGCCGGTTGGCGCTGGCGATGGCCTCGTCGATGTCGCGGTACTTGATGATCGGCAGCACCGGGCCGAACTGCTCCTCGTCGACCAGCCGGTCGCCGTCCTTCAGCCCCGTCACCAGGGTGAGCGGATAGAAGTAGCCGGGGCCGCCCTTGGGCGCGCCGCCGCAGACGATGGTGCCGCCCTGCTGCTTGGCGCTCTCCACCAGCTTGACCACCTTGTCGTACTGCATCTTGTTCTGGATCGGGCCCATCACCATGCCTTCCTGCAGGCCGTCGCCCATCGGCATCATCTCGGCCAGTTCCTTGAGCGCCTGCACGGTCGGCTCGAACAGGTTTTCCGGCACATAGAGGCGCTTGGCGCAGGCGCAGGTCTGGCCCATGTTGATGAAGGCGCCCCAGAACAGGCCCATGGCCATCGCCTTCGGATCGGCGTCCGGCAGCATGATGGCGGCGTCGTTGCCGCCCAGTTCCAGCGTGGCCGGCACCAGGTTCTTCGCCGCCGCCTCGGCGATCTTCTTGCCGGTGGGGCCGGAGCCGGTGAACATCACCTTGTCGATGCCAGGATCGGAGGTGAGCCAGGCGCCGACTTCGCCCGGGCCGCTCACGGTGTTCACCACCCCCGCCGGCAGCACCTCGCTGATCAGGCGCACCAGTTCGAGCGTGCCGATCGAGGTGTACTCGGAAGGCTTGATGACCACGGTGTTGCCGGCGCGGATCGAGGGGATGATCTGCCAGATGGCGATCAGCAGCGGCCAGTTCCACGGCGCGACGGCGGCGACCACGCCGTAGGGCTTGCGGTGCACCTCGTCGCGGCGCGTGTCGTCCTCGAAGGCCAGTTCCACCGGCAGGTCGAGGCTGGCCGGCACCTGGGTCCACACTTCGCAGCCCCACACCTCGAAGCGCGCGCCCGGCACCTGGTCGGGGCCGACGCCGCCGAGCGGCTTGCCCTGCTCGCGCGTCACCCATTCGGCGAGGGTTGCGGAATTCTTGTTGATGACCTCGGCCACTTTCATCATCAGCGCCTTGCGCTCGGCGTCGGGCCGCGCCGCCCAGGCCGGCTGCGCGGCGCGCGCCGCGGCGATGGCGTCCTTGACCTGCTGCTGGCTGGAGATGGGCACGCGGCCGATCGACTCGCCGGTGGCGGGATTGATCGACTCGAAGGTCTTGTCGGAACCGACGGCCTTGCCGTTGATGGTGTTCAGATAGGTGTTCATGAGCTCGCTCCCTTGCGTTGGTTGAACTACGTCACACGTGATCCGCCTGCGTCACTTGATGTCCCCGCCGATGCCGGCGAGGGTGAAACTGAGCAGCGACTCGCCCGCCTCGACCAGCGCCGTGTGCGATTGCCGCTCGGGCCGGGTCTGGGCGCCGAAACTGCGGCCGGCGTCCTTGCTGCGGACGACCGCGCCGCCGAGGCCGGCGAGGACGACCTCGCCGCCGGCCCGCTGCACGCCGGCCGTCAGCGCCTGCCGGGTGCCGCTGGCCACGCCGAGCCAGCTGCGCCCGCCGTCCTCGCTGCGCAGGACGTTGCCGCGCATGCCCCACACCAGCACGGTGCCGTCGGCGAGGGTCATGCCGCCCCAGATCGATCCCTTGTATGGCAACGAAACCGGCATGAAGGCATCCCCCTCGGCGCGGTACAGTCCGCCGCCCTCGGCGGTGATCCAGCGGCGCCTGTCCGGGCCGGAGAAGATCGCGTAGAGGTGCTGGTCGGCGTATTCGCCCGCACTGATGCGGACCGGCTTCCAGTTCCTGCCGCCGTCCTCGGTTATGGCGGCGAAGCCGAAGGCGCCGACGACCATGCCGCGCCGCTCGTCCTCGAAATGCAGGTCGAACGGCACCACGTCGGCGCCGAGGCTGGCAAGCCGCGTCCAGCGCGCGCCGCCGTCGCGCGTCTCCAGCAGCACGCCGCCGTGGCCGGCCGCCCAGCCGTGCTGCGCGTCGATGAAGTGGAGCGCGGTCAGCGTGGCGCGCGTCGGCGTCGGCGCCTGGCGCCAGTTGCGTCCGCCGGCGTCGGAAACCAGGATGGTGCCGAAATCCCCCGCCGCGACAATCCGCTCGCCGGCACGCACGGCCGCCATGAGCGGTGCGCGCTGCGCAAGGGGAGCCTGGTAGGCCTCGGTGTCGCGGAAACCGGACTGCGCGCCCCTCTCCTGCGCCGTCGAGGCGCACGCCATCAGCGCAAGGGCGCAGCCGGCCAGCAGATGCGCCGCGCGCATCATGCTCCCACCCCGCCCCTGCTGGAGCGCGCATAGGCGAGCATCCGCGCCGCGTCGGCCTGCGCCTGAGTCAGGCCGAGCGCGGCGGCGGCGCGACCCATCAGCGCATCCTCGAGCCTCGCCAGCCGGCCGTCGGCATACACTACCCGCCACATCATCTCGAGCACCCGCTGCCGCTCTTCCGTCGCATAGTGCTCGCGCACCGTCTGGGTGAACACCCAGTCGTCGAGCGCGGCGGCGAACTCGCCCTCGGCGATGCGCAGCAGCTGCGCCGTCTCCTCCTCGGGCAGGCGCAGGCGCTCGCGCATCAGGCTATGCATGAGCTCGCGCTCGGCGGGCGGAATGGCGCCGTCGACCTGGGCCGCCTCGACGAGCAGCGCCGCCACCGCCAGGTCGATGGCTGGATAGGGCAGGGAAGACGGCGCCGCAGCCGGGGCGCCGCGCAGCTTCTCGAGAAGGGATTTCTTCGGCATAGGGAACTCAGTGGGCCAGGAACGGTGCGCGCACCGGACGCGTGCGCGGAATCAGCACGTCGATCATCACCGCCAGCGAGGGCAGCAGGGTGATCGCCATCAGCATGTTCACCATGAACATGAAGGTCAGCAGCAGGCCCATGTCGGCCTGGAACTTCAGCTCAGAGAACGACCAGGTGGCGACGCCGACCGAGAGCGTCACCGCGGTGAAGAAGGTGGCGATGCCCGACTCCATCAGCGACTGGCGGAACGAGGTCGCGATGTCCACGCCCTGCGCCAGGTAGATCTGCAGGCGGTTGTAGATGTAGTAGGCGTAGTCGACGCCGATGCCCACCGCCAGCACCATCACCGGCAGGGTGGCCACAGTCAGGCCGATGTCGAGCGCCTTCATGAACCAGTAGCCGAGGAAGGTCGCCAGCGTCAGCGGCAGGCAGCAGGCCAGCATGGCGCGCCAGTCGCGGTAGGTCAGCAGCACCAGTACGATGATGGTGGCGTAGACGTAGAGCATCATCGGCAGCTCGGTGCTCTCCAGCACCTCGTTGGTGGCCGCCTGCACGCCGGAGTTGCCGCTCGCCAGGCGCAGCCTGACGTCGGCCTGGGTTTCGCGCTCGCGGAAGTCGCGCACCGCCTGCACCACCGCCTTGATGGTGGTGGCCTTCTGGTCGGTCAGGTAGATGTTTACCGGCAGCACCGTGCAGCCGGGATTGAGCAGGCCGGTGCCCTCCGGGATCAGGCCGACGGAATTCGCCAGCGAGCGCTCGTCGAGCGCCAGGGCGGTCCATTTCGGATGGCCCTCGTTGGTGCCGGCATAGGCCTGCTTGCCGAGTTGAGCGACGGAGGCGACGGAGAGCACGCCGGGCACGTTCGACATCTGCCAGGCGAACTGGTCGATGTGGGCCATGACCTCGGTCTGGTAGCAGCCGTCGCGCGGCGTCTCGAAGACCACCGTCAGGACGTCGAGGCCGAGGTCGAAGCGCTTGACGATCTCGGCCGCGTCGCGGTTGTAGCGCGAATCGGCGTGCAGCTCGGGCGCGCCCGGCATGAGGTGGCCGACGTGGCGGCTCTGGCTTTCGTGGAAGGCGATGCCGAACAGGACGACGCTGGCCAGCGTGCCGATGGCGGCGTTGCGCGTGGTGGCGATGCGGCCGAAGAAGGCCATGATGCGGGCACGCTGCTCGCGCAGGCGCAGGGCGCGGTCGATGAAGCGCTGGTCGAAGCTGAAATACGAGGCTGCCACCGGCAGCATGATCAGGTTGGTGACGATCTTGTAGGCGACGCCGATCGACGCGGTGATGCCCAGCTCGCGGATCATCGGGATCGGAATCAGGGTCAGCGTGGCGAAGCCGACGAAGGCGGTCACCAGCGCCATGGTGCCGGGGATGAACAGGCCGCTGAAGCTGCGCCGGGCCGCGGTGCCGACGTCGTTGCCGGCGCAGACCTCCTTCGAGATGTAGTTGATCTGCTGCACGCCGTGGGAGACGCCGATGGCGAAGACCAGGAAGGGCACCAGCACGGCGAGCGGGTCGAGGCCGTAGCCGAGCAGCTGCAGCGTGCCGAACTGCCAGACCAGGGAGACCAGCGAGCAGGCCATCGGCAGCACGGTCAGCGCCAGCGAGCGCGAGTAGTAGAACACCGCGGCGGCGGTGAGCAGGAAGGCCAGCGCGAAGAACTGCACCACGCTCTTGGCGCCCTCGGCGATGTCGCCGATCTGCTTGGCGAAGCCGATGATCTGGATCTCGAAGCCGGCATCCTCGTGGCGGGCGCGGACGTCCTGCTCCAGCCGCTTGGCGAAGGCCAGGTAGTCGAGCTTCTCGCCGCTCTTCGGGTCGTGCTCGAGCAGGTCGGCGACCACCATGGCGCCGCGGCTGTCGTTGGCGACCAGGCTGCCCATGTAGCCGCCGACGAGGGCGTTGTTGCGGATGCGCGCGATCTTGTCCGGCGTGAGCTGGTCGGGCGTGATGTCGCCGCCGATGACGTCCTCGGCGCGGAAGCCCTCCTCCGTGACCTCCAGCACGCGGGTGGTCGGCGTCCATAGCGAGGAGACGGTGCGCCGGTCGACGCCGGCGAGGAACATCACCGACTGGGTGACCTCGTGCAGGCGCTGCAGCCCCTCGGCGGTCCAGATATCGCCCTGGCGCGGATGCACCACGACGATGATGCGGTTGGCGCCGAACACCTCGTCGCGGTACTGGTTGAAGGTCTGGATGTACTCGTGGCCCTGCGGCAGCTGCTTGTCGAAACCGGCGTCCATCTTCAGCTGGACGGCGAACAACGCCATCAGCAGGGTGAAGGCGAGCAGCGTTCCGAGCGTCAGCGCGCGGCGCCCGAAAAACAGGTCTTCGAGCCGTTGGACCAGTGATGCGATCATCTTGATGTGTTACCGGAAGGAGGGCGGAATGCGCCCGGGGCGTTCAGCCGCCCCGGGCCATCGGGCCGATCATGCAATGCCGCTGCCTGCTCAGAAGGTGTAGGAAACGCTCCCGAAGGCAAAGTCGCGGTCCCGCATGGTGTTGTTGTTGCCGCCGCCCCAGTAGCGCGTCACGCCGAGATTGGCCTTCCACCGGCTCTCGCGGTCGAAGTTGAGCGAGAAGGCCGCCGACTTGCGCCCCTCGACGAAGGGCAGGGCGTTCGGCGTGGTGCCGTTCACGTCATGGGTGAAATCGAGCTGGGGCAGCATGTTCCAGCCGCTGCCGAAGATGTTGGGATAGGTCAGGCCCATCGACACGACGTAGCCCCACGAGGTCTTGTTCGGGATCTCGTAGTTCGACAGCAGGTAGGGCACGTTGCCGGAGCGGTCGAGCCCGGGATAGTAGGCCACCGCCGCCTCCGCCAGGATGTAGCCTTCCGCCGCGCCGAGGCCGGTCATGACCGCGCCGAGCGGGCTGGAGGGGGCCACCAGGTAGAAGCCGGTCAGGTGCGCCTGCCATTTCCGCTCGGTGGTGAAACCGCGCGCCACCTTGCCGGCGTACTCGAACACCGAGTACTTGCCGGCAGCCGGCACGGTCGGATCGACGGCGACGCTGTCCTTCGGACGGTAGGAAAGCTCCGCGCCGACCGCGACCGGACCGATGTTGGTGTTCATCGAGACGCCGAAAAGATTGCGCTTCTCGCCGTAGTCCTCGAAGTAAGTGACGCCGAGGAGGTTGGTCGGCGAGCCGGCGTTCCGGAAGCCGATGAAGGGAATCTTGTCGTGGTAGCGGATGTAGTAGAAACCGAAATCGCTGTGCAGCGCATCGGACTTGTAGCGGAAGGCCGCGCCGAACTGGCCGCCTTTCGGATCGCGCACGCCCTCGCGGTAGGCGACGGAGCCCGTGCCGACTGCGCCATAGGCCGGGTTGAACAGGGGGTTCGCCAGCTGGGCATCGGTCAGCCCGTGCGGCCCGCCCGGGTCGCCGACGGTGCCGTTCGGGAATGGCGCGCCCGGGAGCCCGAAGTTGTTGGCGATCGAGGTCGGCACGTAGGCGTTCCCGGCGCTCTTGCCGAGCACGTCGGCCGGCGAGAAGAAGGTGCCGACGGCCGGAAACTGGAAGGCGTTCCACTTCCACTGGTAATAGCCCTCGAAGCTGAGGTTGTCGGTCATCGAGGCGTTGAGGGAGATCATCGGTGCCGGCCGGAACACTTCCTTCAGTTGGGTGCCCGGAATGCTGAAGCGCTGCAGGTCGATGGCGTTGGTGATGTTCACGCCGCCGTAGATGAAGACGTCCTCGCCCCAGCTGATGACCTGGTTGCCGAGCTTCACCTTGGCCGGCCGGTCGCCGATATGAAACTCCTTGGCGATCCAGGCGTCCAGCCAGGTCCAGTTCTTGACGGCCAGATCCTTCGCCTCGTCGGAGAGCGGGGTGCGGCGCGTATCGTCGGCCTTGAAGTCCTTCAGCCAGGAGGCGCGCACCAGCGCGGTGAGGCCGGCCGGCGCCTTCAGGTACAGCTCGTGCGTGCCCTTGAGCGCCACCGAGACGACGTCGCCCTTCTTGTAGTTGAGGTTGCCGTTGTCGGACTGCAGGTAGTTGAAGTCGGGCGGGGAAGCGATGCCGCCGCCGGGTCCGAACATTTTCTCGCCCAGCGTGCCCGTCACGGGAGTGCAGCCGCCGTTGTCGTTGCCGATCACGCTGCAATGCGTGGACTCCAGGCGCTGGCGGAAGCCGAGGGAGATGGTGGAGTCGAAGCTGCCCGACACCGATTCGCCCTCGAACTTGAACGCCGCCGCCGGCTGGCTGGCGAGCAGACCCAATCCGCCCAGCGTCGCCGCCAGGACCGCCCTGCGTTTGGTTCCGATGCCTTTTTGGCTCTTTTTCATGTTCTCCTCCTCTGGTGTCGTCGCGCTCAGCGGTCGCCGACGCGGCGTAGTTCATCCGGATTGAACCGGCTCTTCTCGATGCGCCCCTCGCGTCCGGCCAGCCAGTCGGTTTCCGGGCGCTCCTGCGTCGCGTTCTCGGCGATGTAGCGGCCGACGTTCAGGTCGTAGCCCATGTTCTCCTGGGCGACGCAGGCCGGAATTTCCGGCGCGACGATGAGGCTCGACTCCTGCACGCGCCAGACCTTGCCCTGGGCGTCGTAGTTGTCGACCACCATGATTCCCCAGCTGTCCTCGTCGAGATAGAAGATCCGCTTCGGGAAGATGTGGCGCATGCCCTCCTTGAGGGTCGCCTCCACCTTCCACACGCGGTGCAGCTCGTAGCGCACCAGGTCGCGGTTGACGTAGTCCGGGCCGTAGATGTCCTTGTACTTGCGGCCCTTGTCCACCCACTTCCAGCTGTTGTAGGGGATGTACAGCTCCTGCTTGCCGACCAGCTTCCAGTCGTAGCGGTCCATGGCGCCGGCGTACATCGGGTACTGGTCCACCGTCTCCAGGTTCTCGTAGCCCGGCACCGGGTTGTCGTAGGCGAAGGTCGGCGCACGGCGCACGCGGCGCTGGCCGGGGAAATAGAGCCAGGCGTCGCTCGCCGCGTTCATGGACCAGTGGGCGAGGATCAGTTCGCCGGTGCGCGCCGCCGGGGATACGACCGCATTGAGCAGCTTCATTTCGACGCCGCCGACCTCATCCACGCCCTTGTTGTTGCGGCTGTGGAAGGGGATCGTCACCCACTGGTCCTGCACCAGCGGCGTGAAGTCGCCCGACTTGCTGGAGAAGATGGTCGAGTAGTACTCGATGCGCCCTTCGCCCTGGTAGCGCAGCTTGTGGTTCCACATGGCCTCCGCACCGGCCTTGGGAATCGGGAAGAGCACCGCCGCGCCGATCGCCTTCTCCAGGCCCCAGCCGTTGGCGGCGAGCTTCGCCTCCTTGGCGTTGGTCTTCGTGCGTTCGTAGACGAAGTCGGGGAAGCCGCAGGAGCGCCGCGTCGGATAGACATCCATGCGATAGCCCTTCAGCGTCTTCAGCAGCGCCATCTGGCCCTCGGACAGCTTGTCCTTGTATTTGTCCGCGCTGCCCGCGTCGATCGAGAACAGCGGCTTGTCGTCCTTGTAGGGGTCGATGCGCTTCTGCCCCGCCTTCCAGCCGGCCGGCGGTTTCGTGATGCCGCCGGTCCACTCGGGAATGGAGCCGTCCTTGTTGCCGGCCTTCTCTGCGCCAACCGGCGTCAGGTCCTTGCCGAGGCGGGCGACCTCCGCGTCGGTCGCGGCGGCGGCCGCCAGTCCCCAGGCGCAGGCCAGGCATGCTGCAATCGTCGTTCTTGTAATCGACTTCATCCGTGCTCCTCCTCTTGAAACGATTCTTCCGACGCCTACTGCTCTCGCAGGCGGCGCACTTCGTTCGGCGGCAAAGCCCGCTTGCGGGCGGCCGCCACGTCCTGCGGCGTAACGCGTTGTTCGGCCGGCACGCCGTTCAAATCCCCGAGGACATGGCCAACCACGGCGACGATCTCCTCGTCGGTGAGCGCCGCAAAGGGCGGCATGGCATCGTTGAATTTTTCGCCGCCCGAGACGATCGGGCCCATCATCCCGCTCACCACCAGCTGGGCGAGGTAGGCGCGGCCGGTTTGCTTTTTCGCGCGCTCGGCCAGGTTGCCTGCCAGCCGCGGCGCGAAGCCGGGAATGCCCTCGCCCTTCTGCTGATGGCAAACGGCGCAGTGCTGCTCGAACAGCGCCGCGCCGCGATCCTGCGCGCAAGCCGCCGTCGCCGCGATCATCGCGAGCCCCGATAGCAGCACGAGCCTCACGAATCCTTCTCCGCCAGGCCGATCAGCACCGCGGTGGTGCAATGGAACATGGTGCTGCTGGTATTGGCCATGCACCAGTTGACGTCGTTGTGCAGGCCCATGCGGTAGCCGGGACGCTCGCCGAGGTTGGTGTTGCACAGGCAGCGGCCGCAGGCGGTCTTGCCGCAGCAGTCGTTGTAGCTGATCAGGTAGTCCTTGCCGTCCTGCGGGTTGCGGCAGGTGCCGATCCAGGCGACCTTCGACACTTCCGTTCCCGGCGGGCAGGTGGACATCGAACCGCCGCAGCAGGAGCAGAGGAAGCCGTCCACCGCGCAATAGCGCCAGTAGTCGCACTGGTAGACGTCCGGCTCCTTCTTCTTGCCGCCGGAACCGCCCGCGGCGGCACGCGCGATGCGGTCGAAGGGCAGCACCGGCAGCGTGAAGGCGGCGCCGACCAGCAGTCGGCCGATGCCGACCAGCGCGCTGCGGCGCGACACGCGCTGCGCCGCGCGGCGGCTCGAGCGCTCGAAGAATTCGTCAAGCCATTTCATATTCCCGTTCCTGTTCCTTGCCCGGCTCCGGCTCCGGCTCCGGCCTGGCCGCCGACGAACTCCTGCACCGAGGCCACGTTCATTTCCTTGGCGGTGAACAGGCTTTCCAGCTGTTCCCGCGAATTCACCAGACCCTTGGCGCGCACCCGTCCGGCCTCGTCCAGCAGCACCGCGTAGGGCAGCTTGCCCACCCGGAAGGCCATGCCCAGCTCGGCCGACAGCACGTAGGGAAAGTCAGTCAGCGCGGCACGGCGGCGGAAGGCCGCGTGCTCCTCCGCCTCGCCGTCGCTGGCGAAGACGATGTCCAGCCAGGCCGATTCGGCGGCGGCGATCGACTTGAGGATCGGCAGCAGCTTCTTGCACACCGGGCAGGTGGGCGAGAGGAAGAAGAGGAGCTGGCTGCGCGCCGCCGCCGCGCCGACGGCCACGCGGCCGCCGCCCAGCGCCGGCAGGTCGAAGCGCGGCGCCGCCTCGCCGACGGCCGGGCCGGAATCGATCATCAGCGCGCCCATCGGCGCCACGCGCTCGTAAAGGATGCCGACCTGGCGCGCCAGGGCGAAGACCGCCACCAGCAGCGCCAGCACGACAGCCCAGAGAATGACGTTGGATACGGCGAGTGCATCGATCATGCGTTCAACCCCTCAGTTTCATCAGGCGCGGCCGGTTCGCCATCAGCTGGTTGGCCGCCGCGTACAGCCCATACAGCGCCAGCGTGCCCGCCACCAGCGTGAGGCCGTCCAGCCAGACCAGGTCGCGCGGCGCCTCGGCGGCGAGCGACAGCACTGCCGCCAGGCCGAGCAGGCCGTTGCGCAGCACCAGCCCCCAGGAAAGATGCTGCCCGCCCTCGGGACCGCCGCAACCGCAGTCGATGGCATGGCGCCCGCGCAGCAGGTTGATCGCCACCGCCAGCGTCACCGCCGCCAGCACGGCCAGCGCGAGCGCGGCGCCCGCGGTTCGCGTCGCCAGCGGCAGGAGCAGCAGGCCGGCGACGGCCTCCGCCGCGAGCAAGGCCCAGGCGGCCGGCATCGCCCACGACGCCGGCAGCAGGCGGTACTGCTCGACGGCCATGACGAAGCCGTCCATGTCGCGCAGCTTCTGCCAGGCGCCGCCGAGGAACACGATCGCGAGCAGCGCGGCGAACATGTGCGGCAGGGTCGGATCCAGCGCATCCATCTCAGTGCAGCTCCATCAGCGTGGCGGCCTCGCCGATCTGTTCCATGCGCTTGAGGAAGCGCGGCTTGTCGCCGGCGTCGTAGACCGCCAGCCCCATGTTCATGCCGTCGATGGCGAAGAGCTTCGGCTGATCCGTCTGGCTGACGGCGATGGCGATGGCGTTGTGGCCGGGCAGCCGGGCCACGCGCTTCTTCTTCTCGAGGTCGAAGACCCAGATCTCCTTCGCCGGATTCTTGTGGCTGCCCTCCACGCCGCCGGCATGCACGCCGACGAAGAGCCGCCCCGTCTTGCGATGCAGGGCGAGCAGCTGATAGCCGCCCGGACGCCAGCCCTTGCGCGCCTCCGCGCCGCTCGCCAGCGGCCACGGCGCCTCCACCTTCGGCTCGTCGCCGGACAGGTCGGCGGCGTACACCTTGCCCTTGTAGGAAACGAAGTAGTGCCGGTCGCCGATGTTGTCGGTGTGCACGAATACCGGGTCCTCGTCGGGATGGAAGAAGCGCGCGCTGCGCGTGCGCGACTTCGCGCTGCCGTTGTCGTTGAGGACGATGCTCTGCAAGGTGCCGTCGCCGCACAGGGTGGCGAAGCGGCTGCCGTCGGTCTGCGACGGAATCACGATCCAGCAGCCCGGCGTGGGGATTTCCGCGGCGAACTTGCGCGCCTTGAGATCCACCACCGTCACCGAGGAGGCGGGCGTGGCGTTCTGCACGAACAGCCAGCGCCCGTCGGACGAAGGGCGGTTCAGGCCCTTGTAGGGCAAGGCCTGGGCGTGCCGCGCCGGAATGGCAATCTCGCCCTTGTGCTCCAGCGTCTGGGCATCGTGGATATCCACGACATCGGTGCGTTCGCCGCGCGACAGGCGCGAATAGTAGGTGGTGGCGACGTAGACTTCCCTGCGATCGAGCGAGAGCGTGGCGTTGCCGGCATAGCCGGTCGCAATCATGCCGAGGTATTTCAATCCGTCGCCGTCGATGACGTGCAGCCGTCCATCGATGATGTGATTGATGGCGATGTCGGAAATGTAGAGGCGATGCGGCGTCGGCTCCGGCAGCTTGGCAACCGTGAGCGTCTCGTACCTGGGCTCGGCCATGGCGACGGTCGCCATGCAGGCGGTGGACGCAAAAGCGACGACGACGCGGGTTAAACGCGACAAGATGGCTCCTCCTTGTTGCGCCGCAATATTTGTTTTCGATGAGTCTGCGGCATGCAATGGGAGCGGATTCTAGGCAGGGTTCCGCTGGGGCCGTTAGCCCAAATCGGCAAGCCGGACAAAAATGTTGGTTATTCAGCATTTAGTTGCCGTCAGCCCCTTGCAAACGGATCGGCATTCCGCTTTACTGCGCCATCGCCATCGCCCAATGCCCTTCAGGGAAAGGTATGGAAACCGCCCTCACCGACTCGCTAGGCGCATTCGACGAGAATGCCCTCTATTCGCTGGTTCGTCGCGAGACGCGCGACGCCGACGAGCAGGCGGCCTGCCTGCGCGACTGGGACCAGGTCTACGAGCAGCTCTCGCCCGGGCAGTTCGAGGGCCGCTTCATGGAAATCTGGTTCCGCGGCATCCAGCTCTTCCGCGAAGTCACCAACCAGTCGGTGCACGAGGAAGGCCTGATGCGCGCCGGCGAGCGCGTCCTCGGCGTGCCGGTGGCGATGCAAGGCCAGGGCTATTTCTGCGGCCGGCCGATTGCGCCCGACGCCATCATGACCATGCGCGGCGGCGACGAACTGGACTTCCGCGCGCCCGAACACTTCGACATCGTCGCCGTCTCCGTTCCGGTGGATGTGCTGACGCGCTACGCGAGGGAAATCGAACACCGCGACATCGAACAGGAACTGCAGGATGTCGCGGTGCTCCAGTCGACGAAGGCGGCCGTCGACGAATTCCGCGGCTTCCTGCTCACCGCGCTCGAGTCCGTCTCGCGCACGCCGGCGATGCTGCAATACCCGGCGATGCAGAAGGGGCTGGAGCACGCCCTGCTCTCCAGCGTGGTGAAGGCCGTCGGCCACACCGACGATGCCCGTTCGACCGCCTCGCCGACGGCGCGGCACGCCATCGTCTCGCGCGCGCAGGATTACATGCGCGAGCACGTCGAGGAACCGCTCACCGTGGAAGACCTGTGCCGCGTGCTGGGCGTGAGCCGGCGCACGCTGCAGTACAGCTTCCAGGAAGTCCTGCAGCTCAACCCGGTGAGCTACCTGCGCGCCATGCGCCTGAACGGCGTGCGCCGCATGCTCAAGTCGGCCGACCCGCAGCGCCACTCCGTTCAGGACATCGCGGCGCGCTGGGGTTTCTGGCACCTCTCCCACTTCGCCAACGACTACCGTCGCATGTTCGGCGAACTGCCCTCGGAAACCTTGCGCAGCTCCGCGCACCCGGCGCGGCTGGTTTAAAAGTCAGTCACGGCGATACGCCGAGCAGCTCCAGCGCCCGGCGGAAGGATTCGGCCGGGCGGGCGATATCGAACCGCACCGCGCACATCCCCGCCTCGATCGCCCCCTCGACGTTGCGCCGCTGGTCGTCGACGAAGACGCAGGCGGCGGCCGGCAGGCCGAGCGCCTCCAGGCACAGCGCGTAGGCGCGCGGGTCGGGCTTGAGGATGCCGGTGTAGGTGGCGTCCACGATGCAGTCGGCGTGGCGCAGCACGGCCACCCGGCTGCGCAGTTCGCGGCCGTAGAAGAGGTCCAGCTCGTTGGAGAGAATGGCGATGCGGCAGCCGGCGGCCTTCGCCGCCTCGATGGCGGCGACCGCCTCGGGGCGGATCACGGCGTCGGGGTCGGCGCCGCGCGCGCGCACGACGAAGGTCTCCATGCGATCCCAGTCCTCGCCCAGCAGGGCGCCCACTTCGCGCGTGCGCACCAGCCAGTAGTCCCGCTCGGTGAGATGGCCCGCCTCCATGTCGCGCCAGAGCGGGTCGCTCTGCGCGTCGAAGGGGCCGCGCCATTTCAGCGTGCCGGGCGCGAGGCCCAGCGCCGCCTCGGTGATGGCATGCGTCTCGAACAGCGTGCGCGTGACGACGCCGCCGAAGTCGAGCACCAGGGCCTGCGTCATGCCGTCAGCGCGGCACGGGCGCCGGGGCGATGCGGCCGGCGGCCGCCCAGCGGTCGAAGACGGCCAGGGCGGCATCGGCAAACGCCGCATCGTTGATGTGGGCGTCGACCTCGACGCATTCGGCCGGCGCCCACGCTTCGCCGCGCAGGGCGTCGACGAAGGCGCGCAGCCCGTCGGCGTCGTGCAGCGGCTGGCCTTCGCGGTCCCACTCCTCGATGCCGCGCAGCGGCAGCAGCAGGCAGCTGGGCGCCTGCGCCGCGCGCAGGCGGCGGGCGATCTCGCCGGCGATCTCGCGGCGCTCCGCCGCATCGCACATGCCGGAGGCGATCAGGCGGTTATGCGCATGGCTGGGCCGGCCGGCGAAGCGCGCCGGCGGCGGCGCCCAGGCCGGAAAGTCCACCATGTCGGTGGCGCCGGGCGCGACGATCTGCGGCACGCCGGCGCGCCCCGCCCCGGTCAGGCGCGAGGCGCCCGCCGTGACGCAGGAACCGCCGAGGTGGTTGGCCAGCTCCTGCAGGCTGAAATCGAAGACGGCGGCGAAGCGCCCCCGCTCCGCCAGGTCCTCGAAGGCGCGGCCGCCCATGCCGGTGGTGTGGAACACCGCCACCTCGTAGCCGCGCGCCTCCAGCGCCGGCTTGAGGCGCTTCATGTAGGACAGCACGCTCGAGCCGAGGGAGGTGATGCCGACCAGCGGACGCGCCAGGGACGGCGGCTGCGCCAGGCGGCAGGCGCCGAGCACGGCGCCGGCGGCCTGGGCGAGCGAGGAGCGGCACAGGTCGTTGAGGCCGTACAGGCCGCCCGCCCACAGCAGCATGACCAGGTCGGCGGGGATGCGCTCCGGCGGCAGCAGGTGCGAGTAGGCGATGGTCGACACCACCACCTTCGGCACGCCGACCGGCAGCGCCGCGGCGGCGTCGAGCGCCAGGTCGGTGCCCATGGTGCCGCCCATCGCCAGCAGCCCGTCGATGCGGCCCTCGGCATGCAGGGTTGCGGTCAGGCGCGCGGCGCCCTGCGCCATGCGCGACATGGCGGCGTTCTCGTCGCCGAGGGCGGCGAGCTGCGCGAGCGTGGCGCCGGCCGCGGCGGCCACCTCGGCATTCGCGATGTCCGGCGCGAAGGGCGCGTGGCCGAGGATGCCGACGTCCATGACGAGCGCCTCGCCGCCGCCCGCCTCGATGCGGCCGCGCATGAACAGCAGTTCGTCCGACTTGGTGTCGGCGGTGCCGACCAGCAGGATTCTCGGCACGTCCGTCGTCATGCCGCCGCCTCCGCCTCGGCGAAGGCGGCGTCGAGCGCGTCGACCAGGATGTCGATCTCCTCGCGCGTGATGACGAGCGGCGGCGAAAGGATGATGTTGGGGCCCGACACCCGCACCATGGCGCCGCGCCGGTAGGCGGCGCGGGCCACCTTCAGCGGCAGCTCGTTGCCGCGCGGCAGGGTCTTGCGGCTCGCCTTCGACTCGACCATCTCGATGGCCGCCATCAGGCCGACGCCGCGCACGTCGCCGACATGGGCGTGGCGGACGAACTCGCGCAGGCGCGCCTGGAAATGCGCGCCGACGCGCGCCGCGTTGCCGGGCAGGTCGAGCTCCTCCACCAAAGTCAGGCTCGCCAGGGCGGCGGCGGCGGCCACCGGGTGGGCGCTGTAGGTGTAGCCGTGGGTGATGGCGCCGATGCCGGCCGGCGCCTCGAGGAAGGCGTCGGCGATGCGCCGGCCGACGGCGGTGGCGCCGAGCGGCACGTAGCCGCCGGAGATGCCCTTGGCCAGGCACCAGATGTCGGCGTTGACGCCCCACAGGCGCGTGCCGAACAGCGCGCCGGTGCGGCCGAAGCCGGTCACCACCTCGTCGGCGATGAGCAGCACGCCGTGGCGGTCGCACACCTCCCGCACCGCCGGCCAGTAGTTCTCCGGCGGCACGATGACGCCGCCGGCGCCCTGCACCGGCTCGGCGATGAAGGCGGCGACGGTGTCCGGCCCCTGGAAGACGATCTCGCGCTCGAGCAGCTCGGCGCAGATGCGGCCCAGCTCGGCGGGATCGTCGGTGTACGGATTGCGGTAGAGCCACGGCGTGTCGACGTGGAAGCAGCCGGGCAGCAGCGGCTCGTAGGCGCGGCGGAAATTGGTGTTGCCGTTCACCGACATGCCGCCGAAGTGCACGCCGTGGTAGCCCTGGCGCAGCGAGATGAACTTCGTGCGGTCGGCCTGGCCGCGCACCTTCCAGTACTGGCGGGCGATCTTCAGCGCCGCCTCGACGGCGTCGGAGCCGCCGCTGCCGAACATCACGGCGCCGACCTCTTCCGGCGCCATCATGCGCACCAGCGCCTCGGACAGCTCGATGGCGCGCGGATGCGTGGTGCCGCGGAAGGTGTTGTAGTAGGGCAGCTCGTCGAGCTGGGCGACGATGGCGTCGCGCACGCGGCGGTTGCTGTGGCCGAAGTTGGCGCTCCACAGGCCGCCGACGCCGTCGATCATGCGATGGCCGTCGATGTCCCAGACCCAGACGCCCTCGCCGCGCGCAATGATGTCGGGCGGCGCGTCGAGCATGGCCTTCGGGTGCGCCATCGGATGCCAGAGGTGGCGCGCGTTGGCGCGCTTGAGCTGTTCGGTGCTGTAGGTCATGGACGTCCCGGCCAAACAATACGCGTGGGGCGGCCAGCTTACATTGGTTGTCCGTGCAACCAATATCCCAAATCGGCAAACCGAGGAAAATTTCAAAAGCTCGTTGCGGTGCTGGGCAAAACCGTTGCATTTGCAACTTTCCGGTGTTACAACACCACGCCGCATCCCTGCAACGAGACGACATCGTGAACGATTATCCCGCCCCCGCCCTGTACATCGACGGCCGCTGGCTCGACGCCGGCAGCGCCGGCAGCCGGCCCGTCGTCAATCCCGCCGATGAATCGGTGCTCGGCCTGCTGCCGCTGGCCGGCGACGCGGAGCTCGACCTCGCCGTCGCCGCCGCGCGCCGCGGCTTCGAGGCCTGGAAGAAGGTGCCGGCCCACGCGCGCTGGGAAACCATCGCGCGCGCCACGCGCCTGCTGCGCGAGCGCGCCGACGCCATCGCCCGCGTCATGACCCTCGAGCAGGGCAAGCCGCTCGCCGAGAGCCGGCGCGAGGTGCTGCTCAGCGCCGACATCATCGATTTCCTCGCCGAGGAGGGCAAGCGCGCCTACGGCCGGCTGGTGCCGCCGCGCTCGGACACCGTCCTCGCCCAGGCCGTCACGCGCGTGCCGGTCGGCCCGGCGGCACTGTTCACGCCGTGGAACTTCCCGATAAACCTGCCGGCGCGCAAGGTCGGCGCCGCGCTCGCCGCCGGCTGCAGCGCCATCCTCAAGCCGGCGGAAGAGACGCCGGGCAGCGCCATCGAACTGGTGCGCGCCTTCCACGATGCGGGGCTGCCGCCCGGCGTGCTCAACCTGGTCTGCGGCGATCCGGCGCAGGTCTCGGCGCACCTGATCGCCAGCGAAAGCATTCGCAAGGTGTCGTTCACCGGTTCGATCCCGGTCGGCAAGCATCTGGGCGAGCTGTGCGCCCGCGGCGTCAAGCGCTATACGGCGGAGCTCGGCGGGCACGCGCCGGTGCTAGTGCTGGGCGATGCCGATGCAGACCGTGTCGCTCTGCAGTCGGTAGCGGCCAAGTACCGCAACGCCGGCCAGGTGTGCGCCTCGCCGACGCGCTTTCTCGTACACCAGTCGCTGTTCAAGGCTTTCGTCGATGCCTTCGTGGCCGGCGCGCGCCGGCTGCGCGTCGGCAGCGGCCTGGAAAGCGAAACCGGGATGGGGCCGCTGATCCATGCCCGGCGCATCGGCGCCATGGAGGCGCTGGTGGAAGACGCGCTGGCCTGCGGCGCCACCCTGGCTTGCGGCGGCAGGCGGCTGAACGTCCCCGGCCACTTCTTCGAGCCGACCGTGCTCGTCGATGTTTCAGACACCGCCCGCATCATGCGCGAGGAGCCGTTCGGGCCGATCGCCGTCATCAATGCCTGGGACGATCTCGAAGCGGCGATCGCGCAGGCCAATGCCCTGCCCTACGGCCTCTCGGCCTACCTGTTCACGCGCGACCTGGCATTGGCCCACACGGTCTCCGCAAGACTGGAGGCGGGCATGGTCGGCGTCAACCACTATGGCGTCTCGCAGCCGGAAACGCCGTTCGGCGGCGTCAAGGAAAGCGGCTACGGTTCGGAGAGCGGCCAGGAGGGGCTGGCGGCGTATCTCGACACCAAGCTGACCAGTTTCGCCATTCCATAAATACATACAAGGACAAAAGGAGGAGGACATGGAAAAGGGGAAGGCCCTGCCGCTGCCGGCGCTGGTCGCCACCGCGGTCGGCGTGGTCGTCGTGCAGAGCACGATGATCACCATGCTCAACGGCGCCGGCATCGGACAATACAATTTTCTCGTCGCCATCGGCGTCTCGGCGCTGCTCGCGCTGACCTACGTGCTGTCCTTCGCCGAGCTGGCGCTGATGCTGCCGCGCTCCGGCTCGGTCAGCGCGTATACCCAGGCGGCGCTGGGGCCGGGGCTGGCCATCGTCGCCACGCTGTCGGGCTACGTCGCCGTCGCCCTGCTCGGCATCCCGGCCGAGCTGATCCTGGTCGACACCCTGCTCGCGCAGGTGGCGCCCGGGCTGGTCGCGGCGCTGCCCTACCCGAGCCTGGTCCTGCTGCTGCTGTTCTGCTTGCTCAACCTGCGCGGCATCGACCTTTTCGCGCGCATCCAGAGTGCGCTCGTCGCCATCATGTTCGGCGGCCTGTTCCTCATCGGCCTCGCCGGTCTGTCCGGCGGCGGCGCGGCGGCGGCCGCCGCGCCGGCCGCCTTCGACGCCTCGCTGGCGCTGTCGCTGGTGGCGCTGGCCTTCTGGGGCCTGGTCGGGCTGGAGTTCGTCTGCCCGATGATCGCGGATGCGCGCAACCCCACCCGCAACCTGCCGCGCGCCATGCTGGTCGGCCTGGTCCTCATCGTCGCGGTGTACTGCGTGTTCTGCCTCGCCGGCATCGCCATGCTGCCGGCCGACAAGCTGACGGCGGCGACCCCGCACGTCGACCTCGCCCTCTCCATCTTCGGCCCGGCGGCGAAGACCGCCTTCGCCGTGCTGGCCATCCTCGGCAGCGCGACCCTGCTCAACACCGTGCTGGCCAGCGTCTCGCGCATGATCCAGGGCATGGCGCAGAGCGGCCAGCTGCCGGCCTGGCTCGAGCGCGAGAACGCGCGCGGGGCGCCGGCCTGGGCGCTCGCCGTGTTCACCGCCGCCATCGCCGCCGTGCGTGCGCCGCTCGGCATGGACGCCTCGGCGATCCTCACCCTGACGGTGGCCGCCGCCGGCTGCTGGCTGGTCGCCTACATCATCGTGCACCTCGACCACATCGTGCTGCGCCTGCGCCTGCCGCAGCGGGCGCGGCCGTTCCGCTCGCCGTTCTTCCCGCTGCCGCAGGCATTGGGCATCCTCGGCATGGGCTATGTCTTCCTCAACATCGCGCCCGCGCCCGAGCTGGCGGAGCCGATCTACCGCAACGTGGCGATCATGCTCGGCGCGACCCTCGCCTACAGCCTGGCGTGGACCCTGCTCGTCCGGCGGCGCAATCCGTTCCGGCCCGACCTGGCCGGCGCGCTGAACGAGAACGACGCACAGGAGCGCTGAGACGCCGATGCCCGCACCCAGGAAGAAGCCGGCCAGGCTGTCGCTGCAGGAGTTCGTGCCGTACAAGCTGGCGGTGGTGGCCAACCGCCTGAGCCAGTCGATCGGCTCGCTGTTCGAGCAGCGCTACGGCATCCAGATCCCGGAGTGGCGCATCCTCATGGCGCTGCACAGCTGCGGGCCGCTGTCGCCCAACGAGCTGGTCGAGCACACCAGCATGGACAAGGCGCGCGTCAGCCGCGCCCAGCGCCGACTGGCGGACCTCGACCTCGTCGCCGTGCGCGACGATCCGCGCGACGGGCGGCGGCTGGTGCTGTTCCTGACGCGCAAGGGCACCGGCATGTGCGAGGCGATCATCCCCGCGGCGCGGGAAACCGAGGCCTGGTTCCTGTCCGCGCTGGCCGAACGCGAGCGCAAGGTCCTCGACAAGGCGCTGTCCCGCCTCCTGGCGCGCAGCCGGGAATTGCGCCAGCCGGACGAGGACACCGGCGGCTGAGCCGGCTCAGACGTCCAGCGCCGTGCGCTTGCAGACGGCGCGCAGGGCGAAGCTGGAGCGGATGCGGGCGACGCCGGGCAGGCGGGTCAGGTGCTGCTTGTGGATGCGCTCGTAATCCTGCGTGTCCGCCGCCACGACGCGGATCAGGTAGTCGGCATCGCCCGACATCAGGTAGCACTCCATCACGTCCGGACAGGCGCGCACGGCCCGCTCGAAGGCCTTCAGCGCCTCCTCGCTCTGGCTCTTCAGCGTCACCTCGACGAAGATGCTGGTCGGCCGCCCGACCGCCTCCTGGCTCACCAGCGCGACGTAGCCGGCGATCACGCCGGCGGCTTCCAGCCGCTGCACCCGGCGCAGGCAGGCCGAAGGCGACAGGCTGATGCGCTGCGCCAGCTCGGCGTTGGTCATGCGCCCGTCGGCCTGGAGCAGGGCGAGCGTCTTACGATCTGTCTTGTCCAAGTCTATCTGCCGCATGAATCATCCTTTTTTTCGTCAGGCACGCAATATTATTGCATGGCGGCGCGCCTGCGCCGGCCGGATTGCAAGCCCATTGCGCGCGCTCCGCGTCATTATCGTCCACGGTCTTTCAACCACGGGAGGAAGCGATGCGGATCGGCGTACCGAAGGAAATCAAGAACCATGAATACCGCGTCGGCATGACGCCGGCGGCCGTGCGCGAGGCGGTGGCCCATGGCCATGCCGTCCTGGTGCAGGCCGCGGCCGGGGCCGGCGCGGAATACGACGACGCGCAGTATCTGGCGGCGGGGGCGGAGATCGTCGGGACGGCGGAGGAAGTCTTCGCGCGCGCCGACATGATCGTCAAGGTCAAGGAGCCGCAGCCGGCGGAGTGCGCGATGCTGCGCGAGGAACAGGTGCTGTTCACCTACCTGCATCTGGCGCCCGATCCGCAGCAGGCCCGGCTGCTGCGCCAGTCCGGCTGCACGGCGTTCGCCTATGAGACCGTCACCGGCGCGGACGGCGGCCTGCCGCTGCTGGCCCCCATGAGCGAGGTCGCCGGCCGCATGTCGGTCCAGGTCGGCGCGGTCTGCCTGCAGAAGGCCTCCGGGGGGCGCGGAATGCTGCTCGGCGGCGTGCCGGGCGTACCGCCGGCGCGCGTCGCCATCCTCGGCGGCGGCACGGCCGGCGCCCAGGCGGCGCGCATCGCAATCGGCATGGGCGCCGAGGTCGCGGTGCTCGACACGTCGCTGCCGCGCCTGCGCCGGCTCGACGACGTGTTCGGCGCGCGGCTGCGCACGCTGTATGCGACCCGCCAGGCCGTGGAGGATGCGGTCATAGCAGCCGACATCGTCGTCGGCGCGGTGCTGGTGCCGGGCGCGGCCGCACCCAAGCTGGTCCGGCGCGAGCACCTCGCCGGCATGCGGCCGGGCGCGGTGCTGGTGGACGTCTCGATCGACCAGGGGGGATGCTTCGAGACCTCCCGGCCGACCACCCACGAAGCGCCCACCTACGCCGTCGGCGACATCGTGCACTACTGCGTCGCCAACATGCCGGGCGCCGTGCCGCACACCTCCACTGCCGCCCTCAACCACGCCACGCTGCCCTACGTTCTGGCGCTGGCCGACAAGGGCTGGCGACGGGCCTGTGCAGACGACCCCCATCTGTGCAACGGCCTCAACGTGCAGGCCGGGGAGGTCACTTGCGGGGCGGTGGCCGAAGCGCTGGGCGTGGCGCACCGGCCGGTGCGGGAGGCGCTGGCGGCCTGACGGCTATTCGATGTTCTGCACCTGCTCGCGCATCTGCTCGATGAGCAGCTTCATGTCGACGGCGATGGCGGTGATCTCCGTCGACACCGACTTCGAGGCCAGGGTGTTGGCCTCGCGGTTGAGCTCCTGCATGAGGAAGTCGAGCCGCTTGCCGATGGCGCCGCCCTTGCCGACGACGCGCGCCACCTCGTCGAGGTGGGCGACCAGGCGGTTCAACTCCTCCGCCACGTCGACGCGGGTGGCGAACAGGCCCATTTCCTGGCGGATGCGCTCCTCGTCCAGGCTGGCGGCCGCCTCGCGCAGGCGCGTGGCCATGCGTTCCTGGTAGTCGGCCAGCGCCTGCGGCAGCAGGGGCGCGGCCTGCGCCACCAGCGCGCGCATGCGCTCGACGCGCTCGAGGATCATCGCCCCCAGCTTCCCGCCCTCGCGGGCGCGGGTGGCGATCAGTTCGTCGAGGGCGGCCTTCGCCAGCGCGGCGCATTCGGCCTGCAGGGTGTCGGGGGCGAGCTGGTCGTCGCCGAGCATGCCCGGCCAGCGCAGCACCTCGTTCACGCTGAGGGGGGCGGCATCGGGCAGCCGGTCGCGCACGCCCGACTGCAGGTCGGCCAGCTGCAGCAGCAGGGCACGGTTGAGGCTCGCCTCGCGCGGCGCCGCCGTCGAAGCCAGCAGGTTGAGCCGGCAATCGACCTTGCCGCGGTTGAGGCGGGCGGCAATCGTCTCGCGCAGCGCCGGCTCGACGATGCGCACCTCCTCGGCGATGCGGAAATTCATGTCGAGGTAGCGCGAATTGACCGTGCGCAGCTCGAGATGGAGAATGCCGCGCCCGATGTCGCGCATCTGCACGGCATATCCCGTCATGCTGTAGATCATGGCTGTGTTCTCGATCCGCGGCTTTACAGCGCGGCGATAAAAAAAGACAATGGGTTCCCAATCTTAACCTGAACTGCCGCCGGGCGCGCGATCGCCCGGCCGACCGCCTCGCCCGCCGATGCCACCGCAAGCCAACGTTCCGCTGCCGACGGGCTATCAGCTCGATGAGTACCGCATAGAACGCCAGCTGTCGCTGGGCGGCTTCTCCATCGTCTATCTGGCCTTCGACAAGGAGGACACGCCGGTCGCCATCAAGGAATACCTGCCCAACTCGCTGGCCCTGCGCTCCACGGGCGACGCCCTGCCCTCGATCGCCGAGGAAAACGTCGCCACCTTCCGCTACGGCATGAAGTGCTTCTTCGAGGAAGGCCGCGCGCTGGCCAAGATTTCCCACCCCAATGTGGTGCGCGTGCTCAACTTCTTCCGCGCCAACGAAACCGTCTACATGGTGATGCACTACGAGCGCGGCCGCACCCTGCAGGAGCACATCCAGAAGCACAAGGGCGAGATCCGCGAGAGCTTCATCCGCACCGTCTTCGCGCGCCTGCTCAACGGCCTGCGCGAGGTGCACACGCACAAGCTGCTGCACCTGGACATCAAGCCCTCGAACATCTACCTGCGCAACGACGGGCAGCCGGTGCTGATCGATTTCGGCGCCGCGCGCCAGACGCTGTCGACCGACACGCCGCTGCTCAAGCCGATGTACACGCCCGGCTTCGCCGCGCCCGAGCAGTACAACAGCATCCGGCGCGAACTGCTCGGGCCGTGGACCGACATCTACTCGATCGGCGCCAGCATGTACGCCTGCATGGCGGCGGCGGCGCCGCAGGCGGCCGACCAGCGCATCGAGCGCGACCAGCTGGTGCCGGCCGTCAGGCGCTGGCCGGACAAGTATTCCCGGCAGCTGCTGGAAACCGTCGACTGGTGCATGCACCTGAATTACCTGGAGCGGCCGCAGAGCGTGTTCGCCCTGCAGAAGGCTCTTGCCGACAAGGATCGCATCGTGCCGAGGCAGACCCTGCTCGGCCACCTGCGCAAGAAGGTCAAGGCGCTGATCAAATGAAATTCACGATCTACCAGGAAAGCCGGCCGGGCAAACGCCCGACCAACGAGGACCGCATCGCCTACTGCTATTCGCGCGATGCGCTGCTGATGGTCGTCGCCGACGGCATGGGCGGCCACCTGCACGGCGAGGTGGCGGCGCAGATCGCCGTGCAGTACATCACCGAATCCTTCCAGCGCGAGGCCAAGCCGGACCTGAAGGACCCGTTCCTGTTCCTGTCCGGCGCGATCAACAACGCCCACCACGCCATCCTCGACTACGCCGCCGACCGCTTCCTGCCGGATGCGCCGCGCACCACCTGCGTCGCCTGCATCGTGCAGGACTCGATCGCCTACTGGGCGCACGCCGGCGACTCGCGCCTGTACGCCCTCCGCGGCGGCCGCATCCTCGCCCAGACGCGCGACCACTCGCGCGTCGCGCGCATGGTCGAGGACGGCCTCATCAGCGCCGAGGACGCCACCCGCCATCCGGCGCGCAACCGCATCTTCAGCTGCCTCGGCGGCACCAGCGCGCCGCAGATCGACTTCTCCAAGAAGACGCCGCTGATGACCGGCGACGTGATCCTGCTGTGCAGCGACGGCGTCTGGGGCCCGCTGCCCGCCGACGTGATCCCGCGCGCCATGGGCACCGGCAACGTCCTGCAGGCCTCGCCGGCCCTGCTCAACCAGGCCGAGGCGCGCGGCGGCGAGAACGCCGACAACCTGTCGATCATCGCCATCCGCTGGGAGGACAGCTACGCCGAGGACACCCTCGGCAGCGTGTCGACCAAGACCATGCCGATCGACTCCTTCACGACGCAGATGGAAGCGTTCGCCAAGGCGCGCAAGGGCGCCCAGCCGCTGCCCAACCTGTCGGACGAGGACATCGAGCGCGCCATCCAGGAAATCAACGCGGCCATCAAGAAATTCTCGAAATGACGACTTCACAAATGAACAGACCGAGCGGCCGCAATCCGGACGAACTGCGCCGCGTGACGATCACGCGCCACTACACGCGCCACGCCGAGGGTTCGGTGCTGGTCGAGTTCGGCGACACGAAGGTGCTGTGCACCGCCAGCGTCGAGCAGGGCGTGCCGGGCTTCCTGCGCGGCCTCGGCCAGGGCTGGCTCACCGCCGAATACGGCATGCTGCCGCGCTCGACGCACACGCGCAGCGCGCGCGAGGCGGCCAAGGGCAAGCAGAGCGGGCGCACGCTGGAGATCCAGCGCCTGATCGGCCGCGCCCTGCGCGCCGTCACCGACCTCGAGGCGCTCGGCGAGCGCACCGTGCAGATCGACTGCGACGTGCTGCAGGCCGACGGCGGCACGCGCACCGCCTCCATCACCGGCGCCTGCGTCGCCGCCCACGACGCCTTCTCGAAGCTTGTCGCCGAGGGCGCCATCGCGCGCCATCCGCTGCGCGAGCTGGTCGCCGCCGTCTCCGTCGGCATCTACGACGGCGTGCCGGTGCTCGACCTCGACTACCCGGAAGACTCCGCCTGCGACACCGACATGAACGTGGTGATGACCGCCTCCGGCGGCATGATCGAACTGCAAGGCACGGCGGAAGGCGCACCGTTCAGCCGCGCCGAGCTGGACACCCTGCTCGGCCTGGCCGAGCGCGGCATCGAGCGACTCGTCGCGGCGCAGAAGGCCGTCCTCGGTATCTAGCCCAGATGTTCGACAAGCTCGTCCTCGCCTCCAACAACCCCGGCAAGCTGCGCGAGTTCGCCGCGCTGTTCGCACCCTTCGACATCGAGGTGCTGCCGCAGTCGGCCTTCGCCATTCCTGAGGCGGAGGAGCCGCACTGCACCTTCCTCGAGAACGCCCTGGCCAAGGCGCGCCATGCCGCGAAGCTCTCCGGCCTGCCGGCGCTCGCCGACGACTCGGGCCTGTGCGTGCCCTCGCTCGGCGGCGAGCCGGGCGTGCACTCCGCCTACTACGCCGGCAAGGAAGGCGACCGCGACACGCGCGACGCGCGCAACAACGCCAGGCTGCTGACCGAGCTGGCCAAACGCAGCGACCGCCGCGCCCACTACGTCTGCGTGCTGGTGCTGCTGCGCCACGCCGAGGACCCGCAGCCGGTGATCGCCGAGGGCGAGTGGCACGGCGAGATCCTGACGGCGCCGCGCGGCTCGGGCGGCTTCGGCTACGACCCGCTATTCCTGGTGCCCTCGGCGAACCGTTCCTCGGCGGAACTGACGGCGGAAGCGAAGAACGGCATCAGCCACCGCGCCCTCGCCTTCGCCAGGCTCGCCGAGCGCCTGCGCACGGGACTCTGATTCCTTCCGTGACGCGCCGCGTCATCCCGATCGCTTCCGAAGGCGGCGGCGCGCCGGCCGGACCGGCGAGCCTGCCGCCGCTCTCGCTCTACGTACACTTCCCCTGGTGCGTGCAGAAGTGCCCCTACTGCGACTTCAACTCGCACGAGGCGCGCGAGGGCATTCCGGAAGCGCGCTACCTCGAAGCCCTCGTCGCCGACCTGGAGCAGTCGCTGCCGCTGGTCTGGGGCCGGCCGGTCGTCAGCGTCTTCATCGGCGGCGGCACGCCAAGCCTGCTCTCGCCGGAATCGGTCGACGCCCTGCTCGGCGCCGTGCGCGCCAGACTGACTTTATTGCCGGACGCCGAAATCACGCTGGAAGCCAATCCCGGCACGGTCGAGGCGGCGCGCTTCGCCGGCTACCGCGCCGCGGGCGTGAACCGCCTCTCCGTCGGCGTGCAGAGCTTCAGCCCGCGCCACCTCGCCGCGCTCGGCCGCATCCACGACGCCGATGAGGCGCGCCGCGCCGTCGCGCTGGCGCTGGCGCACTTCGACAACGTCAACCTCGACCTGATGTACGCCCTGCCCGGCCAGACGCTGGCGGAAGCGCGTACCGACATCGAGACGGCCGCGGCCTTCGGCACGCCGCACCTCTCCGCCTACCACCTGACGCTGGAGCCGAACACCGCCTTCCACCGCGCGCCGCCGCCGCTGCCCGACGCCGACCTCGCTTCGCAGATGCAGGATGCCGTCGAGGAGACGCTCGCCGCGCGCGGCTATGGCCACTACGAGACCTCCGCCTTCGCACGCAAGGGGTCCGAGTGCCGCCACAACCTCAACTACTGGCTGTTCGGCGACTACCTCGGCATCGGCGCCGGCGCGCACGGCAAGATTTCCTCGCACGAAGGCATCGTGCGCCAGATGAAGCACAAGCATCCGCTGGCCTACCTCGACGGCACGGCGCGCGGCGACGCGGTGCAGGAGCAGCACGCCGTCGGCGCGGACGACCTGCCCTTCGAATTCATGATGAATGCCCTGCGCCTGACGGAAGGCTTTCCGCCGCGGCTGTTCGCCGATCGGACGGGACTGACTTTGGATTCGATCCGCCCGCAACTGGACGAGGCGGTCTCGCGGGGATTGTTGGCATCGACGCCGGAGCGCATCGCGCCGACCGATCGGGGCCGGCGCTTCCTCAACGACCTGCTGCAGGTTTTCCTGCGGGACTAGCCCTGCAGCAGCGCCCCGGTGCGCTTGGTCCAGTTGTCGACGAGGGCGCGGCCGGCGGCATCGGCCGAGAGTTCGGCGCCGCGGCGGCCGACTTCGTTCATGATGTCGCTCACCTGCCAGCGCGATTCGCGCACCATCAGCTGCATCTCGGCCAGGGCCACGGCGTCGTCCTCGATGCCGACGGTCAGCGCCGCCAGCTCGTCGGGATGGAAGCCGGTTTCCAGCAGGGTGCGCTCGAGGCCGGTGATGCGCTGATTCACGAAATCGACCAGCGGCGCCTCGGCCACCTCGGGCGTGTCCACCATGCACGCCTGGTAGCCGCCGTGCCAGTTGCGGAAGATTTCGGCCAGCTGGTCGAGCTGGGCCACCACCACCTCGGCCGAGACCTCGCCCATGCTGTCCAACCCCGCCGGCTCGCCGCCGTGCAGCTGGCCGACCAGGTGGTCGATCAGCTCGCGGTTGAACTTGCGCCGGTTCATCTTCAGCATCACCGACAGGCGCGAGGCACCGTGCGTGCGCCAGCTCTTCTCGAACAGCGTGGTGACCGCCTCGGCCAGCATGAGGATCTGGCCGATGGGGCCAATCTCCTCGCCCTTCAGGCCGCGCGGATAGCCGCTGCCGTCGAGGCGCTCGTGGTGTTCGAACACCGCCGTACTGATTTCCGGATGGTATTGCGGATACTCCTGCAGGATCAGGTAGGCCGTCATCGGGTGGGCGTAGACGTGGCGCATCTCGGCGGCGTCGAGGCGCCGGCCGGGGCGCAACAGCTCGGGGTCGATGTGCAGTTCGCCGATGTCGTGCAGCATGCCGGCTGCGGCAACGGTGGCGAGATCGCGGTCGGGCAGCCGGTTCTTGATGGCGAGGAACAGCGCGATCAGCGTCATCTGCAGGCTGTGCTCGTAGACCTCCGGACGCTTCTCGCGCGCCACCGTCAGCTTGAAGGCCAGCGCCGGCGCCAGCGGCATGGCGTAGAAGGCGTTGAGCAGGCGCTCGACACCGGGCAGGGCCGAGCGCAGCAGCTGGAAGCGCGGCTCGGTGTCGAGGATCTCGCGGGCGCGGTCGCGCAGGCTCGCCTGGGTGACGCCGCCGGCGACGCTCAGGCACTGGTCGATCGCCGGCTGCAGCTTGTGCTGCAGCAGCTTCTCGCGCAGGGCGGAATTGACGCGCGTGCCGCGCTCGACCAGCTTGATGCCGTTGCGCGTGAACACCGCCTGGCTGGCGACGACCTCGTGCGTGTCGCCCAGGGCGGTGACGCTGCTGATGTAGTGCTCGTCGTAATGTTCGTTCATTTCTTCTTGAATACGATGTCCCAGACGCCGTGCCCGAGCTTCAGACCGCGCGTCTCGAATTTGGTTTGCGACCGGTAGTCGGGGCGGGGTGCGTAGCCGTCCGCCGTGTTCTCCAGTTGCGGCTCGGCCGACAGGACCGCCAGCATCTGCTCGGCATACTCCTGCCAGTCGGTCGCCAGATGCAGGTAGCCGCCCGGCTTGAGCCGGCTCGCCAGCAGGGCGACAAAGTCAGTCTGCACGAGACGGCGCTTGTGGTGGCGTTTTTTCGGCCAGGGGTCCGGAAAAAAGATGTGGGCGCCGTCGAGCGAGCCCGGCGCGATCATATCCCGCAGCACTTCCACGGCATCGTGCTGGATCAGGCGCAGGTTCGACAAGCCGCGCTCGTCAATCAGCTTGAGCAGGCTGCCCACGCCGGGCGTGTGCACCTCGATGCCCAGATAGTCGGTTTTTGGGTGCGCCGCCGCAATCGAGGCGGTCGTCTCGCCCATGCCGAAGCCGATTTCGAGGATCTTCGGCGCTGTCCGCCCGAATGCGTCGTTCAGGTCAATCCGTTGATTTGAATACGCTATTCCAAACCGGGGGAGCAATTCGTGGTGCGCGCGCGCCTGGGCGTTGGAAACGCGCCCCTGCCTCAGCACGTAGCTGCGGACGGGTCGACGGGTATCGGACATGGGATGGCGCTGGATGGGGGTTCGCCCGGAGAAGCTTGAAGCCTCAAGTCTGGGATTTTTTTTCCGTTAAATCAGGGACGAAGTTTAGCGGTGCCTCCTGAAAAGGACAAGAACGCCGCCAGCACACATGCCAAAGGATGCATCGCCACATGTTCATGACGCCCCAGTTCGCCGCCCGCATCGCGCTCTCCAGCGCCGTGCTGGTATTCGTCCTGGCGGCGTCCATTATGGCGGGCTGGCTGCTCGACCATGAGGAACTGAAGCGCAGCTTCCTGGGCGGCGTGGCGACTTTGCCGGACACGGCGCTCGGCCTGATGCTGGGCGCCATCGCAGTCGCCGCATTGGCCCTCCCCGGCGCGGGGGCGCGGCGCGTTGCGCTCGCCGCGGCAGCGGGTCTGTTCCTGGTCGGCGCCGCACAAAGCGCCGAAATTGCGGCGGCATTCGCGCTGGGCAGCCCCGCCTTTCACTTCAACCTGCTGCCGGAGCCCCCCTATCAGCTGCCGCCTTCGCCGCAGACGGCGCTCAACCTGCTGCTGGCCGGGGCGGCCCTGCTGCTGGCGGCCCTCCGCTGGGGCCGCGCCTGGCATGTCGCCGAATGGGCCGCCTTCCTGATTTTCCTGACGGGACTGGTCGGCATGCAGGCCTATGCCTTCGGGGCAAAGGAAATCCTCCTCATGCGCGGCTTCGCCGCGACCCCGGCCGCCGCGATGATCGCCTTCCTGGCGCTGGGCGCGGCCATGCTGCTGGCGACCTACGACGAAAACAGCCCGATCGCCTCGAATCATGCCGGCAGCATCATGCTGCGCCGCCTGCTGCCCGCCGCCTTCGTCGTCACCACCCTCGGCGCCTGGCTGTTCGTCCTCGGGGTCGATAGGCAATGGTTCGGCATCGCCGAGGGCGGCGCGCTCTTCGCCGGCTCCGGCTTCGCCATCCTGTTCTTGCTCATGCTGGAGGCGGCGTCCGGCATCAATCGCCTGGAAGCGGACAAGGACGAAATCGGCCAGAGCTACCAGTCCATCGTGGACACCGCGCCGGGCGGCGTCATCGTGGCGGACAGCGCCGGCAACATCATGATGGCCAACCGCCGCGCGGAGCAGATCTTCGGCTACGGCGAAAACGAAATGGCCGGCCTCGCCGTGGAGGCACTGGTGCCGGACAGCCTGCGCGGCAGCCACACGGCGCTGCGCACCGGCTACCATGGCAAGCCGGCGCAGCGCCGCATGGGCCTCAGCCACGCCTCGACGCTGCGCGCGCGCCGCAAGGACGGCAGCGAGTTCGACGCCAGCATCAGCCTCGGCCCGCGCCAGACCCGCAACGGACTGACGGTGACGGCCATCGTGCACGACGTCAGCGACATCGTGCAGCGGGAAACGGAGATCGGCCGGGTAAACCGCGCCTTGCGCCTGCTCTCGGCCGCCAACCAGGCCATGCGCGGCGCACAGAGCCAGGTCGAACTGCTCGAGACGCTCTGCCGCATCGTCATCGAGGTCGGCGGCTACCGCTTCGCCTTCATCGGCTTCGCCGACAACGACGCGCGCAAGAGCGTGCACCCGGTGGCCTGGAGCGGCTTCGAGGACGGCTACCTCGACGAGCTGGTCGTCACCTGGGACGACTCGCCCACCGGCCGCGGCACCGCCGGCACCGCCATCCGCAGCGGCCGCCATGTCGTCGTGCGCAGCATCGCCAACGATGACTCCCTCGCGCCGTGGCGCGACATCCTGCTGAAACGCGGCTATGCCTCGGTGGCCGCGTTCCCGCTGCGCATCGAGGGCGCCGTGCAGGCCGTCCTCGTCATCTATGCGGCAACCGAGGACGCCTTCGGTGTCGAGGAATGCGCCCTGCTCGATGACCTCGCCGCCGACATCGGCTACGGCATCGGCGCCCTGCGTGCCGCCGAACACAGCCAGCAGGCCGAGACGGCCCTGCGCCGGAGCGAGGCGACGCTGGCCCGCGCGCAGGAAATCGCCCACGTCGGCAGCTGGGAATGGGATCTCGAGACGGACGCCGTGCGCTGGTCGCAGGAGGCCTGCCACCTGTTCGGCTTCGAGGCCGACGAAGTGGCGCCGAGCCTCGGCCTGGTCCTCGAGCACACCCATCCCGACGATCGCGCCGAGCTGAAGCGCTGCCTGCAGGCAGCCCGCGGCGGCGGGGTCAGTTCGGTGATGTGCGATCACCGCATCCTGTGGGAAGACGGCACGATGCGCTGGTTGCACATGCAGGCCGAGGTGGAGTTCCACGACGAGGGCCCCTACCGCGTCGTCGGCGTCCTGCAGGACATCTCGGAGCGCAAGCGCTTCGAGGAAAAGCTGTCCCAGCTCGCCAGCCACGACGCCCTCACCGGCCTGCCCAACCGGCACCTGCTCAACGACCGCCTCGAGCAGGGTCTGGCCCACCACCGCTACACCAACCGCATCCTGGCCCTGGTGTTCGTCGACCTCGACCGATTCAAGATCATCAACGACACCCTCGGCCACGACGCCGGCGACCAGCTGCTGCAGGAAATCGCCCGGCGCCTCTCGGGCTGCCTGCGCGAGGGCGACACCGTGGCGCGCCAGGGCGGCGATGAGTTCGTCGTGCTGCTGACCGACCTGGCGAAGGCCGAGGACGCCGCCTTCGTCGCCCAGAAGATGCTCGACACGCTGGCGCCGCCCTGCCTGCTCGCCGGCCGCGAGGTGCTCCCCGCCGCCAGCCTCGGCATCGCGCTCTATCCGCGGGACGGCGAGAACATGCAGGAACTGATGATGAGCGCCGACAAGGCCATGTACGCCGCCAAGCAGGCCGGCCGCGGCCAGTATCGCTTCTTCGACCCGGAGATGAACCGCGCCGCCGCCGACTGGCTGGAAGTCGGCGCGGAGCTGCATTATGCGCTGGAGCGCAACGAGTTCGAGCTGCACTACCAGCCCAAGGTGGACCTGAAGAGCGGCGCCATCACCGGCGTGGAGGCCCTGCTGCGCTGGCGCAGCCCGCAGCTGGGCCTGGTGCCGCCCAACAAGTTCATCCCCATCCTCGAGGAAACCGGGCTGATCCTGGAAGTCGGCGAATGGGTCATCGCACGCGCCTGCCGCCAGGCGCGGCTGTGGCGGGAACAGGGATTGCCGCCGCTGCGCATCGCCGTCAACCTTTCGCCGCGCCAGTTCCAGCAGCGCAACCTCGCCGAACGCATCCGCAGCCTCATCGACCAGCCGGATTTCCAGCCCGACTACCTCGAGCTGGAAATCACCGAGAGCATGGTGACGCAGAACGTCGAGCGCGCCATCGCCATGCTGCAGGAACTGCGCCTGCTCGGCGTGCATCTGGCCATCGACGATTTCGGCACCGGCTATTCCTCGCTGGCGGTGCTCAAGCGATTCCCGGTCAACTGCCTGAAGATCGACCGTTCCTTCGTGCGCGACGTGCCCAACGATGCCGACGACGTCGCCATCACCCGCGCCGTGATCGCGCTGGCGCACAGCATGGGCCTGTCGGTGGTGGCGGAGGGCGTCGAGACGGAAGCGCAGCGGGCCTTCCTGGTGGACAGCGATTGCGACGAGATGCAGGGTTTCCTGTTCTCGAAACCTCTGCCGGCGGCGGAACTCGCCGCCCTGTTCAGGCAGAAGACCGCGCTGGCGGCCTGATCAGGCTTTGCCTATGAGGCCGCCGGTCGGCGAACTCGGCGTGGCGGAGTAGAGCTTCCTCGGCATGCGCCCGGCAAGGAACGCCTCGCGGCCGGCCTCGACCGCCTTCCTCATGGCGGAGGCCATCAGCACCGGATCCTGCGCACCGGCGATCGCCGTGTTCATCAGCACGCCGTCGCAGCCCAGCTCCATGGCGATGGCCGCATCGGAAGCGGTGCCGACGCCGGCGTCGACCAGCACCGGCACTTTCGCGTTGTCGATGATCAGGCGCAGGTTCCACGGATTGAGGATGCCCATCCCCGAGCCGATCAGCGAGGCGAGCGGCATCACCGCCACGCAGCCGATCTCCTCCAGGCGCTTGGCCTGGATCGGGTCGTCGGCGCAGTACACCATCACCTTGAAGCCGTCCTTCACCAGTGTCTCGGCCGCCTTGAGGGTCTGCGGCATGTCGGGAAACAGCGTCTGCGCGTCGCCGAGGACTTCAAGCTTCACCAGGTCGTGGCCATCGAGCAGCTCGCGCGCCAGGCGCAGCGTGCGCACGGCGTCCTCCGCCGTGTAGCAGCCGGCGGTGTTCGGCAGCAGGGTGTACTTCGACGGCGGCAGGTAGTCGAGCAGGCTCGGCTGGCCCGGCTCCTGGCCGATGTTGGTGCGGCGGATCGCCACCGTGACGATCTCGGCGCCCGAAGCCTCGATGGCCTCGCGCGTCTGCGCGAAATCCTTGTACTTGCCGGTGCCGACGAGCAGGCGCGAGTTGTACGCCTTGCCGGCGATGATGAGCTGGTCGTTCTGCATGATTCCCTTATCCGCCGCCGACGGCGATGACGATTTCGATGCGGTCGCCCTCGGCGAGCTGCGTGGCGGCGTGGGCGCTCTTCGGCACGATCTCGCCGTTGCGCTCGACCGCCAGGCGCTTGCCTTCCAGCCCCATCCCGCGCAGCAGTTCCGCCACCGAAAGCGCGGCCGCGACGCTGCGCCGCTCGCCGTTGACGCTGATTTCCATGGGGGAATTCTAACAGGTAGAATGGCGCCGTTCGCGGGTGTAGTTCAATGGCAGAACGGCAGCTTCCCAAGCTGCATACGAGGGTTCGATTCCCTTCACCCGCTCCAAGACACAAAAGCCAGCCCCGCGCTGGCTTTTGTGTCTTGTTGTGGGTGTCGGGTTGAGAGCCCTCCGGTTCGAAAACGAGCGCAGAGAGTTTCAGCGGAGGCTAACTTGCCGCCCGGCAAGTTAAGCGCCGCAGGCGCGGCCGTAGCCAATCCCTTCGCTCCAGAATGTGAAAAGGCCAACCGCAAGGTTGGCCTTTTCGTTTCCTGCCTGTCAGGCCGACGTTAGCCGCTGAAGAACCCGATCCCCACCAGCACCAGCAGTATCAGGCCGACGGCAATGAGCGCCAGGCCGAGGATCTTGGAGCCGCGGGTCATCGCCGGCGAAGGCGCCTCGACCAGGTACTTCTGCAGTTCGCCGGAATCCACCATGCGCTGGTAGTGCGCCGGGTGGTCGTGGCGGAACTCGCGCAGGGACTGGGTGCCGGTGAACATCACCACGTCGGGCGGCGGCAGCTTGTCCGGCCGGAAGTGGTTGTTGAAGAAATGCACGGTGAACAGGAATACCGCCGCCAGGAAGGCTTCCTCGCCATGCACCAGGGTGGCGACGTTGAAGACCCAGCCCGGCAGGTAGGTGGCCGTCACGTGCGGGAAGGCCAGCATCAGGCCGCTCCAGCCGATGATGTTCACGCCCCAGAACACCGCCCAGTAGTCGAATTTCTCGAAGTAGGCCCAGCGGTCGAACAGCGGTTTCGGGCCCTTGCCGACGAACCACTTGAACATGCCCCAGCAGTCGGCGAAGTCCTTCCAGTTCGGGATCAGCGAATCCGGCCCGAACCAGCGGAAGCTCCTGTCGCGCAGCAGCTTCTGCATCACGTAGGCGAAGTGGATGAGGAAGATGCCGACGAAGAGCGCGGCACAGACCCGGTGGATCAGGCCGAGCATCTTCGGCCCGCCGAGGGCCTTGGCGACGACCGGCGCCCAGACGCTCTCGGCATACAGCGCGGTGGTGCCGGTCAGCACCAGGGTCATGGTGACGAGGGCGAAGACCAGGTGGCCGAGGCGCCAGCCCCAGTGGAAGCGGCGGAAGTGCTGCCGGTTCTCGTCGAGGTTCATGCCCCGCGTGTCGATGCGCGCATGCGGCTTGCCGGCCTTGCGGTCCTGCCACTCGCGGTAATACCAGAGGCCGGAATGCGCCCAGAAGAAGGCGAAGACGAAGATCAGCAGCCCCACCATGAACTTCGAGGCGATGTACATCTGCGGATACTTGTCGAAGTCGTGCGTGTTGGCATGCGGGCCGAAGGTGACGAAGCCCGGGGTGGCGTCGCGCATGCCGGGCTTCTTGTCGCTGTGGCACTTGGTGCAGGTCTTCAGCCGGTTCTTCGGGTTGATCGTCGATTTCGGATGGTCGGCCGGCAGGATCTTGTGGCTCTCGTGGCAGTCGGCGCACTTGGCCGCGTAGGCGTAGCCGAGGCGGTTCACCTGGCCGTGATAGGTGTCGGCAAAGCTCTGCAGTTCTTTCTCGTGGCAGCTGCCGCAGGCATTGACGTTGGCGAGCTTGAAGGTTTCCGAGGCGGTGCCGGCGATGTTGTGCGAGGTGTGGCAGTCGGTGCACACCGCGCTCTTCATGTTGCCCTTGTCGAGCAGTTCCTCGCCGTGGATGGAGGCGGCATAGGCCTCCAGCTGGTCTTCGTGACACTTCGCCCCGCAGGTGTCGGGAATGCCCTTGTGCCAGACGGTGCGCCGCTCGCTGCCCTTGGGCGGCACGTTGAATTCGTGCGAGTTGTGGCAATCCTCGCAGGTCGCCATCGGGTGCGAGGGATCGTCCTTGTCCGGCTTGGCGTGGAAGGAGTTCTTGTAGGCCTCGATGTTGCGCACGACCAGGCCGAGGCGGCTCTTCTCGTCGGCGCCTTTCTCCTGCCGGGCGGCTTCCCACAGGGCCTGATGGCAATCGACGCAGTTGGCCGGCTTGATGCCCTTGGCCTTGGCGTGGTTGGCCTTGCTGTCGGTGATCTCCTTGTGGCAGGCCACGCACTGCATGTCGGCGTGGATGCCCTTGCCGAATTTGCCGGCGTTGATGTGGGCAAGCGTGCGCTTCTCGTCGTCCTTGCCCGGCACCTCGATCTTCTTCTTGCTGCTGTCGTGGCATTCGAGGCAGCCGGCATTGTCGAGCCTGGCGGCGTCGGCCAATGCGGGCGCCGCCAGGAGGAAGGCGAGGCAGGCCGCGCCGGCCTGGAACAGCGCCAGGAACGATCCCCTTTTCATGGTCCCGCCTCCCTTCTTCTATCTCAGTGGGAAAGCATCCAGCGGGCGACGTTGGTCTGCACCTTGACGTCCTTGGTGTCGATGATCTTGTGATCCTCTTCCTTGCCGTCGTCGAGCTTCACCTTCTGCCCGGCGGTCATGTGCTTGATCGCCTCCTTCTCGTCGAGCTTCTTCTCCTTGTACTTGGCGGCGATCTTCTTCAGGGCCGGGCCCTTCTTCGCCTTGGTCGGGTGGTGGCACTTGTGGCAGTCGTTGTCCTTGAACACCTTTTCCGCCTCTTCGGCATCGAACTGGGCGGAGGCCGGGACGGACAGGCAGAGGCCGGCGAGGGCGACGAGGGCGATCAGGGGGTGAACGCGGTGCGACATTTCGGATTCTCCATTTCAGGTTTCAAGGGTGGCTGACATGCACGGTCAGGGCAGCTTCACCGCCACGATGTCGGCCTTGGCGCCGATGCCGAGCGTCTTGACATAGGACACGTGGTGGCCGCGCGAAGTGACGTTGTTGTCATGGACGGCGAAACCGACGTTGTAGACGCCACCCGGCTTGAGGGCCTTGTCGTCGGGATTGGCGAGAGCCAGCGGACGAACCATCACGACCGTCCACATGCCATCCCTCCATGTGCCGAAGCCCTTGTTGTCCTTGGCGGAACCGGCGGCGTCCTCGGCGGAAAGAACGTATTGCGGCAGGATGTCGCCCTCCTTCCATCCGGCATTCGGATCGAACGGCACGGCATTCTCGCCCTTGATGAGGAACTGCTCTTTCTTGCCGTAGTCCCCGGCGACAAGCGCCCTGGCGCCGAACTTGGCGGGGTCGTACATGAATTTCGGCTGCTTCTTCGCGGCATCCCAATTCGCGGCAAAATGGTTCTTGCCGGCATCGAAGTTGCGGTACTCGAGGACGAAACCGTCATCGGCGCCGCCGACCGGATTGGAGCGATGGGCGCGCCACTGCATGAGATCGAGGAATCCCCCGCTGGCCTTGATCCTGGCAATCTCGTCGAGCGACCTGCCGCTCTTCCAGTCCGAGGGGTTGGTGCGTGTGGCGGGGAGATACTTGCGCACGTCGCCCTTCTTGATGGCTTTCATCAGTGCGTTGGCGGCAACTTCATCCTTCGTTGCGGGATTCAGGTCGCGCTCGCCTTCATGGCAGGTCAGCCAGCAGCCCTGATTGGCGAAGCCCGGCACCTTGCCGTCGTCGAGCATGACCGACATGCGATCCTCGTAGACCGGCGGCGTCTTGCCGGAAACCGCGGCGGCATTCAGGCGGGGAGCGCCATAGGCCACCCACTCCTTGCCGTCGAAGCGACGCCCCGGATAATCGATTCCCGGCCTCTCCTTGCTTTCGGTCTTCCACTGGAAGCGCAGATAGGCGTTCTTGTCGTCGTAGGCCGCCTGGACGTTCAGGTCGACGTGGCCGGGCTTGCCCGGCAGGGCGATCGGCTCGAGCGGATGGTTGCCGCGCAGGATCTTGGCGCCCTGGCGCTGCTCCTCCTTGGCATCGTCGTGACAGGAGACGCAGGAATCGCCGCGCGCCGTCTCGCTGGCGGCGCCCTTGTGCGCCGCCGGGTCGCGCAGCCATTCGTAGGAGGATTTGCCCGGATAGAACAGCACCAGCTTGGTCGCCGGCACCTTGTTCCAGTCGATGCCCGTCGTGTCGGCGCCCCGGGTCGGCCCGCCGGCGCAGGCCACGAGCCCGGCGGCGACGGCCGCGGCCACGCTGGCCGCCAGGATTTTCACTTTCAGATCGGAAAAGCTTGCATTGCGTTGACCCATTTTGATCACCTCTCGAGTAAGGTTGTCGTACGGATACCCGCTTCAATGCAATCCCTATGCCACACCGATCCCTTCGCGAATCCTCCTTGCGCTGCAATAAAACTGTCGCTGATTTATGTCAGCTGTCGCTTTTTAGTGACAATCCCCAACGCTTCACTTTCACGTAGAAATTCTGCCGGGGAATCCCGCTGAGGCGCGCCGCCTCCGATACGTTCCCCCCCGTCGCCTCCAGCAGGCGCTGCAGGTATTCCCGCTCGAACTCCGCGCGGGCTTCCTGGTACGTCAGGCCGGCTTCCGGCGCATGGCTGCCCGTCTGTTGTGCCTCCGCCTGTTTCGGCACCCCCGATGGAAACAGGTGAACGCTTTCGACCGGGCCGCCCGCATGCAGGGCCACGGCACGCTCGATGCAGTGCTGGAGTTGGCGCACGTTCCCTTCCCAGCGGCAGGTTTCCAGCGCGCGCATGGCGGCCGGCGTGAACGGCCCGCAGGCCTTGCCGAACTTGGCGTTGTAGTGGTCGAGGAAATGCGTCGCCAGCGCGACGATGTCGCCCTCGCGTTCGCGCAGCGGCGGCAGGGTGATCGAAACCACGGCGATGCGGTAATACAGGTCCTCCCGGAAGCGCCCCGCCCTGACCTCGTCGAGCAGCGGCCGGTTGGTCGCGCAGATCAGCCGGAAATCGGCCTTGCGCGGCTGCGTGCTGCCGATGCGCACGTAGCTGTGGTCCTGCAGCACGCGCAGCAGGCTGCTCTGCAGCTTGGGACTCATGTCGGCGATCTCGTCGAGGAAGAGATTGCCGCCGTGCGCCTTCTCGAAGTAGCCGGCGCTGGCCTGGCTGGCGCCGGTGAAGGCGCCCTTCTCGTAGCCGAACAACAGGCTTTCCAGCAGGCTCTCCGGCAAGCCGCCGCAATTGACTTCGAGAAACGGCTTGTCGGCGCGGGTGCTGAGCGCATGAATCAGCCTGGCGGCGAGTTCCTTGCCGGTGCCGCTCTCGCCCTCCAGCAGCACGGTGGTGTCGAGGCCGGCGACCTGGCGTAGCTGGCCGAGCGCGCGCTCCATCGCGGCGGACTGGCCGATGAGGGCATCCGACTCGGTCGTCAACCGCGCCTTCAGGCCGTCGATCTCGCGATAGGCGCGGTCGAGCTCGAGCGCCTTGCCGATGACGGCCTCCAGGGCCTCGAGGTCGTCGAAGGGCTTGGTCAAGTAATCGAACAGCCCTTCGCGCACCGCCGCCACCGCATCGCGCACCTCGGCGAAGCCGGTCATGAGGATGCCGACCAGGTGCGGCTTGATCGCGCGGAACTCGCGCAGCAGGTCGATGCCGTTGGCGTCGGGCAGGCGCTGGTCCATCAGCACCAGGTTGAAATCCTCGGCGGCGAACAGCCGGCGCGCCTCGACGCCATTGGTGGCCAGCCTGACGTTCGCCGACTTCGCAAGAAGTCTGTCGAGCAGGATGCGGGTGTGGCGGTCGTCGTCGACCACCAGGATTTTCTGCGGCATGTCGGGCCGTTTCTGGCGCATTTAAACCGTGTCGGGCAACCAAATTGCAAAACGCGTGCCATGTCCCGGCTCGCTCGCCACCGTCACCTGGCCGCCATGCAGCAAAGCCACGTGCTGCACGACCGGCAGGCCGAGGCCGGTGCCGTCGCTGCGTGTGGTGAAGAAAGGCTCGAACACCTTCTTCATGACGTCCGGCGTCATGCCGCGGCCGCAGTCGGTCACCGCCAACGTCCAGCCGGGCAGGTTCCGCTCCTTGTCTTCGCCGCGCTCGAGGCTGATCTCGATGACGCCCTCGCCTTCCGCCGTCGCCTGCGCCGCATTCAGCAGCAGGTTGAACAAGGCGTGACGGATCAGGATCGGATCGACCGTCAGCACCACCGGTGCCTCCGGCAGCTTCACCTCCACCGGCAGATGCCGGCTCTCGGCCTGGCGGAACAGCAGCACCGTGTCCTCGATCAGCCCGGCCATGTCGGTCGGCTTGCTCTCGAAGCAGGACACCTTGGAGAAGCCCAGCATGCGCTTGACGAAGTCGCGGCAGTCCTCGCCTGCGCTGCGGATTTCCCGCAGCAGCTCGCGCGTGCGCGCCGGATCGTCGGCCTCGCGCTCGGCCAGCTGGGTCAGGTTGACCACGCCTACCAGCGGATTGTTGAGCTGGTGCGCGATGCCGCCGACCATGGTGCCCACGGCGGACAGCTTTTCGAGCTGGAGGATGCGGCGATGCTCGCTGTCGAGGCGCAGCAGCTGGTGCTCGAGATCATGCTGGCGCCGGTAATCGCGCTCGACGCGGTCGAGCGCGAGATAGAAGATGCCGAGGACGCCGCCGGCCGCCAGCAGGCTGATCAGGATCACGGCGATGATCGACCACTGGAAAGTGGACTCCAGCGCGGTGATGTCGCGCATCACCACCAGGTCGCCGACATGGCGCTTGCCGGCATCGCGGATCGGCACGCCGGCCAGGTGGATGGATCGCCCGAAATCGCTTATCTCGGCGGTACGGCCGGCAAGCAGTCGCTGCAGCAGGCGTTCGTCCAGTGCTGCCGGCAGCAGCTCCGCCGTCTGCGCCAGCACGGCATGCGTGCCGAAGCGCTCCCAGTTTCCGCTGCGCTGCATCAGGTCCAGGCCGCGCTGCCATTGCTCGGGCGTCAGGTGGCGCTTGTCCACCAGCACCAGCAAATCGATCGCCAGGCTATGCCGGATCTCGTCGAGCATGTGCTCGATCTCCTCGCCGATCTCCAGATAGCCGAGCAGTTCGCCGCCTTGCCGCCAGGGCATGACCAGGCGCAGCGTCAGCGTTCCCATCGGGCCCAGCTCCAGGCCGTGGGCGGGCTTCTGCTCTTCCCTGGCCTGCTGCAGCGTGACGCGCTGAATCTCGTCGCCGAACACGGCCGGGCTGTGGAAGCGGTACAGGCTGACGAGGTCCGGGCGGATGAAGTACAGGTGCGTGATCCGGTGTGCCGTGCTCAGGCTGCGGAACAGCTCGCCGCCCAATTGCGCCAGCGCCGTGCGATCGCCCCGGCGGAAGGCAGCCTGCATCGCCTCGTTGTCCATCATGGCGCGCAGCGTCGCCATCATCAGATTGGTGTCCTTGTCGAGCTTCTGCGCGAACAGCTTGGCCACCGCTGCCGAGCGCTCGGCCAGGTCGCGGTCGCGGATCCGCGTCTCGATGCCGTAGATGGCTACGGCAAACACGCACATGATGAACGCCAGCGTGACGGCCAGCGGGCCGATGAAGCGGGCCTTGATACGCTTGGGCGGACGGGCGGGCGAAACGGCGCTCATGCCCGGAAGTGTGCCCGAGTCACCCCGACGAAACAACGGAGAGTCAGCGCCTGGCGCCTCTTGGCAGGCGCTGCTACGCGTCGCCCAGAACCCTGTAGCGCCCGCCGTGGAACACCAGCGGTGCCTTGTTCTCCCGGCTGCAGCCTTCGACGCGGCCGATGAAGATGAGATGATCGCCGCCGGCGTGCTGCGCCTCGTTGCGGCATTCGAGGACGGCGCAGCAGCCGGGCAGCAGCGGCGCGCCGCCGAGGCCCTCGCGCCAGTCGAGGCCGGCGAACTTGTCGCTGTCGCGCCGGGCGAAGCGTTCCGACAGCGCCTGCTGGTCGGCGGCCAGAACGTTCACCGCGAAGTGGCTGGCGCGGCGGAAGGCCTCGAGGTTCGGCGAGGCGAGCGACAGGCTCCACAGCACCAGCGGCGGTTCGAGCGAAACGGTGTTGAAGGAGTTGACGGTGAGGCCGATGGCGCGGCCGTCGGGATCGAGCGTCGTCACGACGGTGACGCCGGTGGCGAAGGCGCCGAGCGTGTCGCGCAGGGCGCGATGGCCGTCCTCCGCGGTGCTCCACGGGCTGACCGATTGCGGTTCGTAAGGCTTGTTCATCAAGGGGGTTACGGGCGAAGTCTGCGATTACTTTAGAATTGAATGAGACTAACCGCCCGGCGCCGGTAAGGCAAGTTCGGCGGCGGGAACCCACTCTCCATGCATGGTTAATGACAATTCCGCGGGCTTCGCGCAATCCCTGATCCGCTGGCAGAAGTCCGCCGGCCGCCACGACCTGCCCTGGCAGCAGAGGGGCCGCGCCGATCCCTACCGCGTCTGGCTCTCCGAGATCATGCTGCAGCAGACGCAGGTGGCGACGGTGATCCCCTACTACCGGCGCTTCCTCGACCGCTTTCCCGACCTCGCCCGACTCGCCGCGGCGCCGGCGGAAGAGGTGATGGCGCTGTGGAGCGGGCTCGGCTACTACGCGCGGGCGCGCAACCTGCTGCGGGCGGCGCAAGCGATCGTCGCGCAACATAACGGCTGTTTCCCGCGCCGCATCGAGGACATCGAGGCCCTGCCCGGCATCGGCCGCTCTACTGCCGCCGCCATCGCGGTGTTCGCCTTCGGCGCACGCGCCGCCATCCTCGACGGCAACGTCAAGCGCGTGCTGGCAAGGGTATTCGGCATCGGCGGCTTTCCCGGCGAGAAAGCGGTGGAGGCGCGCCTGTGGGCGCTGGCCGAATCGCTGCTGCCGGCGCGCGACCTTGTCGCCTATACGCAGGGGCTGATGGACCTCGGCGCGACGCTGTGCACACGCGGCAAGCCGCGCTGCGGCGACTGCCCGCTCGCCGCGCAGTGCGTGGCGCGGCGCGAGGACCGCGTCGGCGAACTGCCGGAGCCGCGCGCCCGGCGCGCCGTGCCGCAGCGCGCGGTGCGCGTGCTGGTGCTGCTCAGCCGCGGCTGCGTGCGGCTGGAGCGGCGCCCGCCGCGCGGCATCTGGGGCGGGCTGCTGTCGCTGCCCGAACTGCCCGATGGAAAATTGCCGCGACGCTACGCCGATGCAGTGCCGCTGCCCGTCGTGCGCCACGCCTTCACGCACTTCCGCCTCGACATCGCGCCGCTCGCCATGAAAGTCAGTCGCCGGGACACGGCGCCGGAGGGCGTCTGGCTGAGCCTGAAGCAGCTGGACGAAGCGCCGCTGCCGGCGCCGATCCGGAAGATCCTGCAAGGGATTACTTGACCAGGTTTCGCTGGGCGAGAAACTTGAAGACGATCTCCAGGCGGGAGATTGGGTCCTCCAGCTCGAGCAGCTTCTGCCGCGCGATGGCCGGGATCGGCAGCAGTTCGCAGAAGCGGTAGCCGACCCAGGCCGCATCGTCGAAGCGGTGCGGCGGCGGCAGGCGATCCGCGCCGACATCCGCCGCCATCGCCTGCAGCAGCGGCACCAGGGCCGCCAGCGCCTCCGGCACCGGCAAGGCCGGCTCGGCGGCGATCGGCTCGACGCGCGCCTGCAGCAGGCCGGTCGCGTCGGCCGCGCTGGAGAGGATGCGGAAACGCCCCTCGCCGCGCACCGCGATGTTGAGGATGCCCGGCTGGGTCATGTCCCAGGCGACGATGCGCGCCTCGGTGCCGACCGGGTGCGGCACGGCCGGTGCGCCGACCTCGGCGCCCTCGGCGATGAGGCAGATGCCGAAGGCGCCGTCCTGCTTGAAGCAGTTCTTCACCAGCGTCATGTAGCGCTGCTCGAAGACCTTCAGCGACAGCATGCCGCCGGGGAACAGCACGGCATTCAGCGGAAACAGCGGCAGCAGGGCGGCTTCGGGCGCGGCCTCGCGCCGCGGGGAAAAGGGAAGGATGGCCAAGTCGTTCTCTCGGGTAAGGAATCAGTCTCCGCCCTCGCCCCAGCGGGCGGCGAGCGCATGCGGCACGCCGAGCTGGTCGAGGATGCGCGCGACGACGAAGTCGACGAGTTCGGCGACGCTCTGCGGACGGTTGTAGAAGCCGGGGTTGGGCGGCAGGATCACCGCGCCGGCGCGCGCCAGCCGCAGCATGTTCTCGAGGTGGATCTGCGAGAACGGCGTCTCGCGCGGCACCAGGATCAGCTTGCGGCCCTCCTTCAGCACGACATCGGCGGCGCGCTCGATCAGGTCCTTCGAGAGCCCGGCGGCAACCGCCGCCAGCGTGCCCATGGTGCATGGGCAGATCACCATCGCGTCGGGCGGGTTCGAGCCGGAGGCCGGCGGCGCGAACCATTCCTCGCGGCCGTACACCTTGAGCTGGCCGGGCGCCGGCCCGAAGCGCTCCGTGAGCAACTGCTCCGCCTCGGCGGCGCGCGACGGCAGGGCGAGGTCCATCTCCTGCCGCGCCACGATCTGCGCCACCTGCGAATAGAGCAGCTGCACCTGCACGCCGGCGGCGATCAGGCATTCCACCAGGCGCAGGCCGTAAGGCAGGCCGGAGGCGCCGGTGAAGGCGACGACGACGGTTTTCATGCGGGGCGCGTTTCCTCGAGCAGCTTCGCCGCGGCGAGTCCGTTGGCGAGACCGAATAGTAACGCGGCGAGGGCGAAGAACGGCACGAGGTAGAACAGGCCGTCGTGCGGCACCAGCCACAGCCGCGCCACGGCGAGCTGGCCGGCAATGTGGGCGAAGGCGGCGATCAGGCTCTGGCTCACCGGGCCGAAGGCGCGCGCCGGCAGGTGCATGGCGAGGCCCAGCGCGACGAGGCTGGACAGCGCGCCGGCCAGGCTGAGGAAGAATCCCGGCGCGAGGAACTGGCCGATCAGCAGGCTGCCCGCCACCACGCGCAGCAGCGACACCCAGACGGCGTCGCGCCAGCCGTAGCGCGCCAGCACGACGAGCGTGATGATGTTGGCGAGGCCCGGCTTCACGCCCGGCAGCGGCATCGGGATGGCCGCCTCCACCACCGACAGGGCGATGGCCGCCGCCGCATAGCGCGCGATGCGGTGGTCGTCGGCGGTGGGCGTCAGTTCAATAGGCGAGGCTGTCATGGCTGGAGGCGCGGCCGGCGATGGACAGGCTGAGGTGGCTGGGCGCGCAGATGGCGATGGCGTTGGGCTGGCTGAGCCAGCCCTGGCGCACGCAGTACTGGCGCGGGCCGGGATCGGCAGCGACGCGGGCGCGGCCCGGCTGCACCTCGATGACGCTGGTGCCGAGCGCGCCCGGCACCTCGATGCGGGCCGCCCGCGTGAGCGGCAGCTCGGCGACGACGACGCCGTCGCGGCGCACCACCGCCTTCTCGGCCGCGCCGCCCTGGAAGGCGACCGGCGCCAGCGCGGCGGTGGCGGCGGCGAAGCCGAGCAGCACGGCCCAGTCGCCGGGCTTCATGAAGCGCCGGAAGGATTTCACGTGATGGCGCGGTGGCGCACCAGGACGCGGGCGCGGTCGCGGAACTGGCCGGCCAGCCACTCGGCGAGGTACACGGAACGGTGCTGGCCGCCGGTGCAGCCGAGCGCCACGGTGAGGTAGCTGCGGTTGTCGCGCACGTAGGCCGGCAGCCATTCGTAAAGGAAGCCGCGGATGTCCTCGGCCATCTTGCGCACCTCGGCCTGCGCCTCGAGGAAGCGCGCCACCTCCGGATCGCGGCCGGTGAGCGGACGTAGCTGGGGGTCGTAATGCGGGTTGGGCAGGCAGCGCACGTCGAAGACCAGGTCGGCGTCGAGCGGGATGCCGTGCTTGTAGCCGAAGGACTCGAACTGCAAAGTCAGTCCCTGCGAGACGGCGGTCTCGGCGAAGTCGAGCACCCAGGCGCGCAGGGCGTTGGGATTGAGGCTGCTGGTGTCGATGCGGTTGCCGAGGCCGGCGACGTTCTCCAGCATGCCGCGCTCGCGCACGATGGCCTCGGCCAGGGTGGTGTCCGCGTTCGACAGCGGATGGCCGCGCCGCGTCTCCGAAAAACGCGCGATGAGGGTCTCGTCGCGCGCCTCGAGGAAGACGAAGCGCGTCGGGATGCCCATCGTCTGCAGGTCGCGCAGCTGCTGCGGCAGCGCGGCGATGGAGGTGCCGGCGCGCACGTCGATGGCCACCGCCACCCGCTCATAGCCCTCCTCGCGCAGCTGGCGCACCAGCGGCGGCAGCAGGGTGGCGGGCAGGTTGTCGACGCAGTAGTAACCGGCGTCCTCGAGCGCGCGCAGCGCGATGCTCTTGCCGGAGCCGGAGAGGCCGCTGATGAGGATGAGCTGCATGAAAATCACCGCTGCAAAGGGAAGCCAAGCATAGCCAAAAGCCCCGCTTCTTGCCATCATCCACGCTGGAAAAACCCACGGAGGCAAGCATGACTTTCCAGACCCTGAGCTACGAAACCGCCGGCCGCATCGCCCGCATCACCCTGAACCGGCCCGAGCGGCTCAACGCCATCGACGAGAAGATGCCCGGCGATATCCGCGCCGCCGTCGAGCGGGCCAACGCCGACGACGGCATCCACGTCATCGTTCTTCAGGGCGCCGGGCGCGGCTTCTGCTCCGGCTACGACCTGAAGGCCTTCGCCGAGACGAAGGGCGAAAACCCCGGCGTGCAGTCGATGCCGTGGGACCCGATGGTCGACTACCGCTTCATGAAGCGGTGCACCGACGACTTCTTCTCGCTGTGGCGCTCCTACAAGCCGGTGATCTGCAAGGTGCACGGCTACGCCGTCGCCGGCGGCAGCGACATCGCCCTGTGCGCCGACCTCGTCATCATGGCCGAGGACGCGAAGATCGGCTACCCGCCGGCGCGCGTCTGGGGCTGCCCGACCACGGCGATGTGGGTGTTCCGCATCGGCGCCGAGAAGGCCAAGCGCATGCTGCTCACCGGCGACCTGATCGACGGCCGCGCGGCGAAGGAGATGGGCCTGGTCTACGACGCCGTGCCGGCGCCGGAACTCGACGCCGCGGTCGATGCGCTGGCCAACCGCATGGCCGGCGTGCCGAAGAACCAGCTCATGATGCAGAAGCTGATGATCAACCAGGCCTACGAGAACATGGGCCTCGCCTCGACGCAGATGATCGCCACCCTCTTCGACGGCATCACGCGCCACTCGCCGGAAGGCATGTGGTTCAAGGCCTATTCCGAGGAGCATGGCTTCCACGAAGCGGTGCGCCTGCGCGACTCGGGCGAGCCGATCCCGGGCTCGAAGCGATAGGGGATGTTCTATATTGAATAGGTGAGCCAAAGGAGGCCCGCATGCCGAAACTGAACGTGAACGGCCGCGTCCGCGAAGTCGACGTCGAGCCGGAGATGCCGCTGCTGTGGGCGCTGCGCGACCACCTGAATCTGACCGGCGCCAAATACGGCTGCGGCATCGGCGTCTGCGGCGCCTGCACGGTGCTGGTCGACGGCGCCGCGGTACGCGCCTGCGCCGTGACCGTGGCGGAGGCCACCGGCAAAAACATTCTGACCATCGAGGGCCTCTCCGAGAAGGGCCTGCACCGCGTGCAGCAGGCCTGGATCGAGCACGAGGTGCCGCAGTGCGGCTACTGCCAGACCGGCATGATCCTCGCCGCCGTCGCCCTGCTGGAGAAGAAGCTGCAGCCGAGCGACGCCGACATCGACGCGGCGATGACCAACCTGTGCCGCTGCGGCACCTATGCCCGCGTGCGGGCGGCGATCCACGCCCTCGCCGCGCAGAAGGCCTGAGGGGGAACACGATGAGCACGAAACTCTCCCGCCGCGACTTCCTCAAGGTGTCCGCCGCCGTCGGCGGCGGCCTGGCCCTCGAGTTCAGCTTCCCCTGGGCGGCCCGCGCCGCCGCCGGCCAGGCGGCCACCGAGGTCAACGCCTGGATCGTCATCCACCCCGACGACCGCGTCGTCATCCGCATCGCCCGCTCCGAGATGGGCCAGGGCACCTTCACCGCGCTGGCCCAGCTGGTCGCCGAGGAACTCGACTGCGACTGGGCCAAGGTGAGCGCCGAATTCGCCTCGCCCAACGAGAACCTCCGCCGCAACCGCGTCTGGGGCTCGATGTCCACCGGCGGCAGCATGGGCGTGCGCACTTCGCAGGACTACGTGCGCCGTGCCGGCGCCGGCGCCCGCGGGCTGCTCGTCGCCGCGGCGGCGGCGCGCTGGGGCGTGCCGGCTTCCGAGTGCGCCGCGGAGAAAGGCGTCGTCACCCACCGGCCGAGCGGCAAGAAACTGCGCTACGGCGAGCTCGCCGCGGCGGCGGCGAAACTCACGCCGCCGAAGGACGTCAAGCTGCGCGATCCGAAGGACTGGAAGATCGCCGGCAAGCCGCTGCACCGCCTCGACATCCCCGACAAGGTGCTCGGCAAGCCGGTGTTCGGCGTCGACGTCGCCCTGCCCGGCCTGCTGCACGCCTCCATCGCGCAATGCCCGGTGTTCGGCGGCAGCGTGAAGAACGTCGACGCGGCCGAAGCCCTGAAGATGCGCGGCGTGAAGAAAGTCGTGCGCGAAAAGGATTTCGTCGCCGTCGTCGCCGACGGCTGGTGGCGCGCCGACGAGGCGCTGAAGAAACTGAAAATCGAATGGGACGAGGCCGGCCACGGCCGCATCGACAGCGCGGCCATCGCGGCGATGCTGCGCGAGGGCCTCGCCGCCGCCAGCCTGCCGCTGGCGCGCAATGTCGGCGATGCGCCGGCGGCGCTGGCCGCCGCGGCAAAGACGATCGAGGCGGAGTACGCCTCGCCCTACCTCAACCACGCCACCCTCGAGCCGCAGACCTGCACGGCCTGGTTCAAGTCCGGCGGCACCCTCGAGGTGTGGACCTCCACCCAGGACGGCGAGGCCTCGCTTGCCGCGGCAGCGGAGGCCGCCGGCCTGCCGCCGGAGAAGGTCGAGGTGCACAAGATGATGCTCGGCGGCGGCTTCGGCCGCCGCGGCGCCCCGCAGGATTTCGTGCGCCAGGGCGTGCTCATCGCGAAAGCCCTGCCCGGCGTGCCGGTGAAGCTGATGTGGTCGCGCGAGGAGGACATGCAGCACGGTTTCTATCGCCCGGCCAGCATCGTGCGCATGAAGGCCGGCCTCGACGCGAAGGGCAATCTCGTCGCAATTCACACGAAGATCGCCTGCCCGTCGATCCTCGAGGTCCTGCTGCCGCGCCTGCTCGGCCGGGACGGCATCGACTTCACGGCGGTGCGCTTCTTCAGCGATCTCTGCTACGCGGTGCCCCACCAGCGGGTGGAATACGCCAAACGCAACGGCCATGTGCCGGTCGGCTTCTGGCGCGCGCCGGGCCAGCAGAACGGCTTCTATCGCGAGTGCTTCATCGACGAGCTGGCCGTCGCCGCCGGCCGCGACCCGGTCGACTACCGCCTGGCCATGCTGCCGGCGGGCGACAAGAACCGCCTGGTGCTGGAAGCGGTGGCCAAGGCCGCCAACTGGGGCGGACCGCTGCCGGCGGGCGCGCACCGCGGCGTCGCCGTCGCCGACGGCTTCGGCAGCTTCACGGCGATGGTGGCGGAAGTCTCGGTGAGCGCGGAGGGCACGCTCAAGGTGCACCGCATCGTGGTCGCCATCGATTCCGGCCACGTGGTGAACCCGGACACCTGCCGTGCCCAGGCCGAGAGCAACGTCGTCTACGGCCTCGGCACCATCCTCTACCAGGAGAACACCGTGAAGAACGGGCGCATCGCCGAGACCAACTTCCGCAACTTCCGCCTGCCGCAGATATCGGAAATGCCGAAGGTGGAGACGGTGCTGGTGCCCACCGGCGGCTTCTGGGGCGGCCACGGCGAGCCGGCCATCCTGCCGCTCGCCCCCGCCGTCTGCAACGCGCTCTTCGCCGCCACCGGCAGGCGCATCCGTTCCCTGCCCCTGAAGCACCACGATTTGCGCAAGGCGTAATCTCCAATTTTGCCGACGGCCAGCGGCCGGCGTGAAAACGATGGCACAATCTCGCCGCTGTCCGTCGGCGCAACCACCGGAGATTTGCCTTGAAGAAGCGTTTGAAGCGGTTCGTACCGAAATTCCTGAGGGGACCCTTTTTCGAGGGCCTGCGTTACCGCAACGACATGATCCCGCCGAAGTCGATGAGCTTCGTCGGCAAGGGCGACTTCGTCAAGATCGGCCGGGAATTCCGCCGGCACTTCATCGACCTGGCCGGCCTGCGGCCGGAACACCGCGTGCTCGACGTCGGCTGCGGCATCGGCCGCATGGCGATCCCGCTGACGGAGTACCTCTCTCCCGCCGGCGGCTACTGGGGCTTCGACATCGTCAAGAAAGGCATCGACTGGTGCCGCGAGCGCATCACGCCGAAATTCCCCAACTTCCATTTCCAGCACAGCGACGTCTACAACAAGCATTACAACCCGGACGGCCGGGTGCGCGCCTGCGACTACCGCTTCCCCTACGAGGACGATCTCTTCGACTTCGTCTTCCTCACCTCGGTGTTCACCCACATGGTGCCGGCCGACCTGGAGAACTACCTGCGCGAGATCGCCCGCGTGATGAAACCGGGCGGCAAGTGCCTGATCACCTTCCTGCTGCATAACGGGGAATCCGCCGGCCTGATCCGCGCCGGCAAGAGCGACCTCGATTTCGTGCATGAGATGGACGGCTACTTCACGACCAAGCCGGCCGACCCGGAGGCCGCCATCGCCTACGACGAGCAGGTCGCCCTGCGGTTCTTCGAGCGTTGCGGTCTGGCCGTCGAGCCGCCGGTGCGCTACGGCTCCTGGTGCGGCCGGAAAAAGTACCTCTCCTACCAGGACGTCGTCGTCGCCGGCAAGCCCACGGCGGCGTGACGGCCCGAGTCATGGCCGCCGAGCCGAACCGCCACCGCCGCGCCGTGGCGCTGATGTTCTGCGCCGGGCTGCTGTGGAGCATCGCCGGCGTGTTCACCCGCCACGTCGAGCAGGCGCCGCGCTGGGAGACCACCTTCTGGCGTTCCTTCTTCTGCGCGCTGGCGATGCTGGTCATCCTCGCCGCGCTGCACCGCCGCCGCGCCGTCGATGAAGTCATGCGCCTCGGCCGCGTCGGCCTCGCCTCGGGCGCGCTGTGGGCCGTGATGTTCACCGGCTTCATGCTGGCGCTGACGCAGACCAGCACCGCCAACACGCTGATCCTCACCAGCATCTCGCCGCTCACCGCCAGCCTGTTCGCCTGGCTGCTGCTCGGCGAGCGCGTGCCGCTGCGCACCTGGCTGCTGATCGGCGTGGCCTTCGCCGGCATCCTCGTCATGTTCGGCGGCGAGGCCGGCGGCGGACGCATGACCGGCAACCTGATCGCGCTCAGCGTGCCGCTCGCGGCGGGACTCAATTTCGTCCTCATGCGCAAGACCGGCGCACGGGTAAACCTGATTCCCGCCGTGCTGGTCGGCGGCCTCCTGTCTGCGCTGGTCACGCTGCCGCTGGCCTGGCCCTTCCTCGCCAGTGGGCAGGATCTCGCCATCCTCGCCCTGCTCGGCGCGCTGCAGCTGGCGCTGCCCTGCGCGCTGGCGGTGGTGGCGGCGCGCAGCCTGTCGCCAACGGAAGTGGCGCTGATCGGATTGACGGAATGCGTCTTCGGCCCGGTCTGGGCCTGGCTCGGCGCGGGGGAAGTGCCGACGGCGCACGCGCTGTTCGGCGGCGCCCTGGTGCTCGCCGCCCTGGTCGCGCAAGCGATCGCTTCAGGCGGTCGATTGCGCGCCGCCTAGGCGCCGACGACCAGCGCCTTGCGCATCCCGCCGAAGCGCTTGCGGTACTGGGCCGGCGTCAGGCTGACCTTGCGGCGGAACAGGCGGCTGAAGAATCCGGCGTCCTCGTAGCCGACCTCGTTGGCGATGGCCTCGATGGGCAGGTTGCCCGACTCGAGCATCTGCTTGGCCTCCTCCAAGCGCAGGGTGTGCACGTACTCGAGCGGCGACATGCCGGTGGCGAGTTGGAAGCGGCGCTTGAACGAACGCTCGGGAAGGCCGGACAGGCGCGCCATGGCGGCGACCGGACTGGGCTCGGCATAGTGCTCGGCGATCCAGGCCTGGCAGCGGGCGATCGCCGCGTCCTCGACCTGGCGCGAGCGCGCCAGCCGGGCGAAAGGCTGCTGGCCGATGGCGTGCCAGTCGATCAGGTTGAGGCGGGCGACCTGCATCGCCGCCTCGACGCCGGCGTGGCGCGCGATCAGGTAGAGCGAGAGGTCGAGCCAGGTGGTGCCGCCGCCGGCCATGACGAGGCGCTGGCCTTCGCCCGTCACCACCAGCGCCCGCTGCGGATGCACCTTCACCGCGGGGTAGCGCTTGTTCATCACCTCGCACCAGGCCCAGTGCGTCGTCGCCTCGCAGCCATCGAGCAAGCCGGCCTCGGCGAGCAGGATCGCGCCGGAACACGCCGTGGCCAGCGTGGCGCCGGCGGCGTGACACTGCCGCAGCCAGGCGATCTCCGCGTCGAAACGCCCCGCCAACGGTTCGCCGGGCGGGATCGTCACCTCCGGCACGCAGACGATGTCCGGGGGCGGACACTCCGCCAGGACGGCCTGCGGCGAAACCATCACGGCGTTGCCCACCGTGACGGCGCCCGCCCGCGCCGAGACGATGCTCGGCTGCATCAGCGCCGGCCCGGCCTTTCCGTCCACGATCACGCCCCAGTCGCGCCCGGCCGACATGAACAGGTCGTACATGCCGAACACCACCGAGGCGCTGGTCTCGGGGAAGACGAGGATGGCGATGCGGGTCGGGGCGCTGGCAGGGTTCATGGCCGATCCGTCCGGTTTCTTGCGCAAACGGCTTTGGTCGCCCGGGCGCGGCGGGCGTACCTTCACGTCACCTATTAAACCCAAAGAGGTGACCCGATGACAACCCCGACGACCTCCACCGCCGCCAAGTACCGCCAGCGCCTGCCGCAATTGGGCAGCAACCTGTTCATGACCGACGGCGGCCTCGAGACCACGCTGATCTTCCACGACGGCATCGACCTGCCCTATTTCGCCGCCTTCGACTTGTTGAAGGACGCGGCCGGCACCGCGGCACTGCGCCGCTACTACGTCCGCTATGCGGAAATCGCCCGCGCCCGCCGCCTCGGCATCGTGCTGGAGGCGCCGACCTGGCGCGCCAATCCCGACTGGGCGGCCAAGCTCGGCTACGACGCGCCGGCGCTGGCCGAGGCCAACCGCAAGGCGATCGGCCTGATGCGCGAGATCCGCGAGACGTACGAGACGCGCGAGACGAAGATCGTCATCAGCGGCAACCTCGGCCCGCGCGGCGACGGCTACCGCGCCGAATCGCGCATGAGTGCGGCGGAGGCGCGCGACTATCACGCGCCGCAGATCCGCACTTTCGCGCAGACCGCGGCCGACATGGTGGCGGCGTTCACCATGAACTACGTCGAGGAGGCCGTCGGCGTCGTACTGGCCGCCCGCGAGGCGGCGATGCCGGTGGCGATCTCCTTCACGCTGGAGACCGACGGGCGGCTGCCTTCCGGCGACACGCTCGCCGACGCCATCCGCCGCACCGACGACGACACCGACGGCTACGCCGCCTACTACATGATCAACTGCGCGCACCCGACGCATTTCGAGGCGGTGCTGCGCGACGGCGAGTGGCGCCGGCGCATCCGCGGCCTGCGCGCCAACGCCTCGAAGCGCAGCCATGCCGAGCTCGACGAGAGCAGCGACCTCGACATCGGCGATCCGCGCGAGCTCGGCCTCGCCTACGACGCGCTGAGAAGCCTGCTGCCCGGGCTGTCGGTCGTCGGCGGCTGCTGCGGCACCGACCACCGGCACATCGAGGCGATCTGCGAGGCCTGCCTCGAGCCCGCGGCGGCTATTTGAGGCGGTGCACCACGCTGGTCGCCACGCCCCAGATCGACAGTTCGGCGTCGTCGGGGAATGCGGCGGGATGCTGGCAGGGATTCTCCGGCAGCAGGCGGACATGGCCGTTGCGCCTGCAGAGGCGCTTCAGCGTCAGTCCGCCGTCCCCTTCCGCCACCACCAGATCGCCGTCGGCCGGCTCGAGGGCGCGGTCCACCACCAGCAGGTCGCCGTCATGGATGCCGGCGCCGGCCATCGACTCGCTGTGCACGCGGATGAAGAAGGTCGCCTCGCGGTGCGCGACGAGATGTTCGTTGAGGTCGAGGCTGTTGTCGGCGGATGCGTCGCTCATGCGTACTTCCGGAAGCTGCCGGTGACGAGGCCGAAGATCTCCAGCTGGCCCTGCGGGCGGATCGGCGGGTAGGCCGGGTTGCCGGCCTTGAGGTACACGCCGCGCTTGTCCTGGGCGAGATACTTCAGGGTGAACTCGTTGTCGACGATGGCCACCACGATGTCGCCGACGCGCGCCGAGCGGCCTTTCTCGACGACGATGTAGTCGCCCGGCTGCAGGCCGGCGTCGACCATCGAGTCGCCCTTCACGGTGAGCAGGATCGTCCGGCTCGGCGCGTCGACGAGGAACTCGTCGATGGTGAGCGTCTCGGTGCCGGCGTCGTTGGCGGCGGCGGGCAGGCCGGCGCGCACCGAGTCGGCCACCGGCCGGTCGAAGAAGCGCGGGCCGGGAGCAAGGCGCCGGTCCGGCGTGGTCTGCAGGAAGCCGGCCAGCTTCAGGCGGCCGGCGACGGCGTGGGCCGAAGCCACAGAGCGCAGGCCGAGCAGCCGCGCCATGTGCGAGAAGGAGGGCAGGCTGCGATGGGCGGCGAAGTAGTCCTGCAGGCGGCCGAGGTAATCCGAATCGTGTGAGGCTGGGGGCATGGCACCTCCGAATGTTCATTCGCATCCTAGCGAACGAACATTCGTTTGTAAAGGGGCCGCCTGAAAGCATGAATAATGGCGGCTTTTTGCCGCCCCCATAACAACGATGCTGCTGCTCGAACTCGTCCTCTTCCTGCTCCTGTGCGCCGTCGCGCTGGGCTGGGTCGCCCGCCACTTCCGTTTTCCCTATCCGATCGCCCTGGTGGCGGGCGGCGCGCTGCTCGGCCTGCTGCCGAAGCTGCCGCAGTTCCCCTTCGACCCGCAGCTGATCCTCGTCATCGTCCTGCCGCCGATCCTCTACCAGGCGGCGCTGCTCACCTCCTGGAGCGACTTCAAGGCCAACATCCGCCCGATCGGCCTGCTCGCCATCGGCCTCGTGCTGGCCACCACGCTCGCCGTCGGCGCGACGCTGAAATGGCTGGTGCCGGGCATGCCCTGGGCGGCGGCCTTCGCCTTCGGCGCCATCGTCTCGCCGCCCGACGCGGTGGCGGCCACCGCCATCCTGTCGCGACTGAACATTCCGCGCCGCATCGTCACCATCCTCGAGGGAGAAAGCTTAGTGAACGACGCCTCCGGCCTGGTGCTCTACAAGTTCGCCGTCGCGGCGGCGCTCACCGGCGCCTTCTCGCTCGCCGAGGCCAGCCTGCAGTTCGCCGCCGTCTCGGCCGGCGGCATCGTCCTCGGCGTCGGCCTTGCCTACGCCTTCATCGCCATCCACCGCCGCCTCGGCGACCCCTTCATCGAGGTGCTGACCGCCCTCGTCTCACCCTACGTCGCCTACATCGCCGCCGAATCGCTGCACGTCTCCGGCGTGCTCGCCGTGGTGGCGGCCGGACTCGTGCGCGGGCGCCATGCGCCGGAGATCGTCTCCGCCGAGATGCGCATCATGGCGCGCTCGGTGTGGAACGTGCTGGTGTTCCTGTTGAACAGCCTGGTCTTCATGCTGATCGGCCTGCAGCTCTCCGACATGCCGGACCGCCTCGCCCGCTACTCGGCCGCCCAGCTGATCGGCTGGGGCCTCGCCATCAGCGCGGTGGCGATCCTGGTGCGCTTCGCCTGGGTGTATTTCGCCGCCTACCTGCCGCGCGCGCTGAGCGGCAGCCTGCGCGAGGCCGAGCCGCGGCTGCGCAAGCGCGAAATGGGCATCATCAGCTGGTGCGGCATGCGCGGCATCGTCTCGCTGGCGGCGGCCCTCGCCCTGCCGGCGACGCTGCCCGGCGGCGGCGCCTTCCCGCACCGCGATCTCATCGTCTTCCTGACCTTCTTCGTCATCGCCGTCACGCTGGTCGGCCAGGGCCTGACGCTGCCGGCGCTGATCCGCCGCCTCAAGGTCGGCTCGGACTGGCGCATCGAGGCCGAGAGCCAGCGCGTGCGCGCGGCCATCGGCGCGGCGGCGATCGCCGCCATCGACGACCTCATCGCCCGCGAGGGCGCGCCCGACGCCTGGGCCGACCCGCTGCGCGCGGAAATCCGCGGCCGCATCGCGCTGGCCGCACCGCAGGGCCTCGAAGCCAACCCGCAGGCCGAGCTGCTGCTGCGCCTGCGCCGAGCCGCGCTGCGCGCCGAGCGCACCGAGCTGATCCGCCTCTGGCGCGACAACGAGATCGGCGACGAGGTGCTGCACCACCTCGAGGAAATCCTCGACTACCAGGAAGCGCATATCTAGGGAAAGTCAGTCTGCGCGGCACGGCGCGTGACGGGCTGAGAAATTGGGCAATATATTGACCAATATTGGAAATTATGGTTAATATTGTGACCAAATGAGCACTTCGGAAATCAGCGCCATCCTGGAACGCCAGTTGTTGCTGCAACTGGGTGACCGGCTCAAGCGACTGCGCAAGGCGCAGGGCGTGGGCACGGTCGAAATGGCCGCGCGCGCCGGGATCACCCGCAACACCCTGCGGGCAGTCGAAGCCGGCGATCCGGCCCCCTCCATCGGCACCTACCTGCGCGTCATGTCCATCCTCGGCATCGGCGGCGAGCTGGCGCTGTTGGCCGGAGACACCCTGCAGCCGGCGCCGGCGGATTCCGCCGCGGCACGATCCCGGCGCGCGGCGCCGGTCGTGCAGGTGCGCGTTTCGGCGGACGACGCAAGGCATCGGCTTCAGGACCTGCAAAGCCTGGTGCTCCACGAAGAGGCCGTACGGCTGGCCAAGGCCGACCCGGCCCTGGTGCTGCAGGCCCAGGAAACCACCAAGCGCTGGCTGGCCACCGGCGACGCGCGCTCGGCAAGCCTCTGGCGCGAGTGGCAGCGCATTCTGAGTGCGGGCGCCTGGCGCAAGGTGCTCGGCCGCACGCGACATGCACAGCAACTGCGGCAGGCCTCGCCGCTCGTCACCATCCTTCCGGAAGAAGTGCGCCAGCGCATCCTGAAGCAAGTGCGCAACCTCAAAAAAGGGGTCGTGATCGGCGACGGGGAAGATTCCCGGGAGACGTCATGACGCGAGAAGAACTCGAACATATCATCCGCGCCAGCGGCGACATCACGGACCAGTACGAATTCGTGATCGTCGGAAGCCAGTCGATGCTTGGCTCCGTTCCCAATCCGGAAAAGGTGTTCACGGTGTCCATGGAGGCCGATATCTATCCGCTCCAGGCTCCCGAACTGGCCGACAGGATCGACGGCGCCATCGGCGAAGGCTCGCCGTTCCACCAGAAATTCGGCTACTACGCACAAGGCGTGGCCCCGGGTACCGCCATGCTGCCAAAGGACTGGATGCAACGCGTGCATCGCGTCCAGAACGACAGAACCCAAGGTCGGGTGGGTTACTGCCTGGACGTGCTCGACCTCTTCCTCTCGAAAGCCGCGGCCGGACGCGAGAAGGACCGCGAGTTCTGCATGGCGCTGTTCGAGCATGGCTACGTTACCCCGGCACAGGTGCTGAAGGCGGCGGAGACCATGCCCGTCGACGACAAGGAAAAGCGAACGCTGCGCGCAACGATTCGCCGATGGGCGCGGGCCGTACGAGACGCCGGTCACAACATTCCGGAGGAGTGAGCGAAGCAAAGGCCGCCACCATTGCTTCGCTATCGGCGCGGCGAGAAAAGTCAGTCGCTGGAGAACGGCGGAATGCATTAGCATGGCGCTTTCCGGCGAATCAAGGCACGAGGGACAACCGACCATGCACACACTCAAGATCGTTTCGGGCCTGCTCTGCCTGGCGGCCGCCTTGCCGGCGCTGGCCCAGTCAGCCAATTGGAGCGGCTGCTTCGCCGGCGGCCAGGCCGGCTACGGCCGGGCGAACCTCAAGGGCTGGTCCGACACGAATCCGCCCGGCCAACCGTCGATCGGCTCGACGACCGCCACCGGCGGCGCGCTCGGCGGGCAGGCCGGCTGCGACCTGCAGGCCGGCAACTGGGTGTGGGGCGCGCAAGCGTCGCTGGGCCTGGCGGACATTACCGGCAGCCACCGCTACAAGCCCTTCGGCAGCGGCCCCAACGACCGCGTCGCCTACGACATCGGCGCGCTGGCGACGCTGACGGGGCGCATCGGCCATCTCTTCCGGCCCGACACGCTCGGCTACGTGCGCGCCGGCGCCGCGTGGACGCGCACCAACCACGACGACAGCGATCCCGCGCCGCTCTTCGGCGTGCCCTACACCGGCGACACCACCGCGACGCGCCGCGGCTGGCTGCTCGGCCTCGGCGTCGAGCACCGCTACGGCCGGCACCTGTCGGCCTTCGCCGAGTACACCCACATGGACTTCGGCAAGAAGACCGTCACCATCGACTACAGCGACGGCTTCACCTTCCGCTATCCCTTCCGCCAGCGCATGGACTTCCTCGGCGTCGGGGTGAACTACCGCTTCTGAAGGATCCAGTCTCCGCGCAACCTCACGCGGCAGTTCCCGTTCGCAACCTGAATGTCCAGCCTTCGCGGGCACACAGCGCCTCGATCGATTGCCGCGCCTCTCCGTAGTGGAGGCTGCCCCCGCCCCAGCCCTGGTCCGAGCGGTCCTCCGCATAAGACATTCCTTGCTGCTTCCATCCGGCCCCGATGAAGGACGGCGGCGGAATGCCGGCGGCCATTTCCGTGGCGGTTTCCTCGAGCAGGAGTTCGCGCCTGGCGGCATCCAGCCGGATGACGATGCGCTGCTTCACTTTGCGGCTGCCGAGAAACCATTTGGCGGCGATGGCCTGCTTTTCGGCCAGCAGCATGTCGTCCCGTCGCTCGACCCGCCAACCGCACGCTTCCAGCTCGTCGGCGAGCAGCATTGCCAGGCCGGTCATCTGATTTTCCCGGCAATGGCCCTGGCGAGATGCACCAGCGTCTCCTCGCTGGCCGGCGTCTTGAGGATGTATCCGCTTCCCCGCCCCTTGCTGCGCGCCTCCTCGTCCTGGGCAAGCCGCTCCAGGTCGCGCAGCGAGAAGCCGTAAATCTCGATGGTCACATACCAGTTGCCCTTGATGAAGACGGCGACGTACTTGTCCCCCCGGCGAAAATCGGCCTGGTCCTCCAGCGCCAGATATCCCGTCTCGACGCCGTTTTCCGTCCAAGTCCTGAGAATCCTGGCGGCACTGGCGTAATCCGACTTGTTCTTGAGGATGTTTTCCTTGACCCGCTCCTTGAAGCTGAAGACGTAGCCGGTCGGCGTGGTCTGGACCGCCGGCGCGATCGCAACGCTGACGGAGTTGTGCATGAAGGTCAGGATCTTCTTGCCGGTCGCATCGTAGAAGCGGCCGTCCTTCTCCCGGTAGCCGGTCGGCGTCAGCTTGACCGTTTGCGCAAAGGCGCCATCCGAGCGCTTGCGCGGCGTCATTTCCTCGGGTTTTGTCCTTTCGCGCACATTCAGCTTCCAGCCGGGAGGCAGGTCGCGCTGGGTGATGAAGAAGCCTTCCGGCCCGGCGGCCCGGCCCGCCTTGGCGCGCAGGGCATCCACCTGGGCGCTCCTGTTCTGCCACAGTGCGGCAATCATCTCGCTCCTGCCCGCCTGGAGCTGTTCCTGCTGCAGCTTCAGCTCCAGCCGGTCGCGCCAGAAATCGTCGATCTGGCTGCGCAGCTTTTTTTCCAGCTTCTCGCCGATCTGTTCCTTCTGGTAGTTCTTGGCCTTGATCATCCTTTCATACATCTGGTCCTTGACGACGAAATAGCCGCTGCTCTTCTGCGTCGTCGCCCTTGAAAAGGCGGTCTGCTTCGACTCGAAGCTGGTGTCGCCCCGGCGCAAATCCTCCAGGCGCGCCGCCTTGTATGCCTGGTATATCTTGCCGTCGAACTTCGGTATGTAGTAGTAGTCGCGCATGACCTCCAGCGAGGTCTTGTACACGCCGAACGCCAGCAGGAAGCCGTTCATGGCCTGCGGCAGCAGCTTGTCCTTCATCTTGTCAATGGCCTTGCCGAGCGCGTAGTCCTGGAGATCCGCCAGGGCTTCGGTGTCCCGCGCCTCGCAAAAGCCGTTGATGACCTTTATGGCGAACACCGCCTCGTCCATGCCGGCCAGCAGGTCGGGGTTCTCGTTGAAGACCAGCGATACGGCGTCTTTGCCAAGCCCGGTAAACCGGGAAACTTCCTCGATGACCTCGGCCCGCGCCGGCCTGTCGATGCCTGCCGCCGCGGGAACCGTCACCAGCATGGAAACCAAAAACAGCAGGGCACCCTTGAATGCCATGATCTCTCCTCGTAAATTCGGGAATCGCCAACGGCGGCTATCGTACTCCCCTCGCCGCCGGCGCGGCGGGGAAAGTCAGTCGCTGCGAGGCGGCGATGCGGGTGGGCGAATTCGGCGAAGAGTTGATTCCAGGCAGGCTGCATTGATCGGCCGGTTCTCGGCCGAAGCGGAAGTTCAATCGCTCAAGCGCGAACCGCCGTTACCGACCCAATACGGACGTTCAACGCCGCGGTTCAGCGGCGGCGCGCAGCACAGTCCGCTGCTACGGTTTGTTGGGCAGTGGTGCTCACGTTGCACCCTTCATCGCCAACAGTTCCTTACTCAACGTCTTGGTTACCTCCCAAAGCATCGCAGCATCATCTGTCGAGAGCGTTACACCATGCGCACGCTCCTTCTCTGGATGTACGTAGTTTCTATAGTCGCGGAGGATAACCGCCACATCCTTGGCTGAACGTGAAATCCATCCAAGGTCGTGGCCAACGTCAATGTACGGGGCCAAAGTCCATTGGCGCAGATCGAGAGGCTTTCTTGTCTTTGCATCAATTGGGGCGGCATTTGAGCGAAATAGACAGCTTTTGTCCAAAAGCTTATTAGCCCTCGATACGAAGAGCGCCTCGAGCAACCCGCCCATCATCACAGTTGCGGCGAGTGGCGCATTAGCTTGCAGGCACCGCGTGCACTCCTCCCAGCGGCGACTCAGGATTGCCTGCATTTGCGGATCAGCGGCAAGTGGTGCGAAGGTTGGCGAGGCATCCCCTGTTCGGATCGTTGGCGTGACCACGAGAGCATCATTGCGAGCGTCGAGCAGCGCTGCTTTTGCGCGACTGACAGCGGTGACATAGGTGCTCTTTGCGGAGTTCCTATCGGTGGCATCGAGAATGGTGCGATAGGGATCATCAATGGAAGCGAGCACCTGCTGGCGCACACCCGGAGCGAGCACCATGCGCCGAGTCCGGAACCAACTGAGGGCGGTAGCTTTGAGAAAGTCCTTTTGCTCAGCATTCCGAATCTGGGGCGCCTTGGTCTTGCTCAGGAGTTTGCGAGCGCGGTCCAGTTCGGCGATGGCGCCTTCGATCTGGCTGTGCAAATCAGACACGGAAAGTTACCGGCGCTTAGTTTTCGACTTCGTCGTAGCCTGTTTCTTGGTCTGTCTCTTCTTTTTAGTGGGTGCCTCTGTGCCGCCAGGAAGAGTCATGGCGACTAGATTCTCACCCACGCTGTTGATCGTGAAGTCGCCCGGAGAAGAGCTGTCGAGATACCCGGCCGCCTTGGCGTTGTTGAGAGTTACGCGAGGGTTTGCGGGTCGCTTACGGCCAGCCAGCCTAGCTGCTTCTTGCAGGACGTCACCGTTCACAGAATCACGTCTTTCTGCGGGTGGCGCCTCAAATCGGTAGTAGTACGCAACGGCCGCAGCAAACTGCTGGTCACTCTTTGGTGATTTCCCGGCGATGAAAGTCTTAATATCCGTGGCTCCCGCGTTGCCGACAAGAGGAAGAACTGGTAGCGCTGCTGGATTCGTAGGCACGCTACTTCCATGAGGAGGGGCCTGCGGTGCGGCTGAAGACACCCCAAGTCCCTCGGCAATCCAACGGAGGACTCGCTGCTGGCGCTCGGACGGGAGATCCTTGAGTTGATCGAAGATCGCCTTCGCGATGTCGAAGTCGTCAGATTGTGCGTGTGTCATGAATAGCGACCTCCGTCTGGACTAGTCGGTTCTGTCTGTGCTGCCTAACTTTGAATTAACGAAATAGGTGTCTGTTTAATTTTCCACGTCCGTTAGCGCCTGTCGAATGTCCATTCCTTGCCTCACGACCTATATAATTTTTATACGGACAGGGCGCCCATGAATCACTAGGAGACCAATTGTGCCCCGGAAGGAGGGAGTAAGCAATGCGATTGACATCGCCGAATCCGCTTTCTGGTTATCCGACAACCGTCCGCTCCTGGCCGAAAGCGGCATACCGGCCTAATCTATTGACTGACCGCTTCGGCCGAGGACCAGCCGTAGCTAGATACACATGCCGCGGTTTTTCCCAGAAGCGGCACTTGCTTTCGCCGTACCCCGGCGACTGACTTTTGTTTTCAGCGCGCCGCGCCGTCTTCGCTTTCCGCCGGCCGGTCTTCGCCGGCCGCGCGGGCGCCCTGCGGGACGAAGCTCATC